>CAILUD010000190.1 GCA_903837285.1 uncultured Bacteroidota bacterium
CAACTAATTTATCAATATCATCAAAATTATTAAAAATATTAAATGCAATTCTAATTATTCCACTTCTTATTGAAGTAAAAATATTTTTTGTTTCTAAATACGAAACTGCTTTTGAATTAAGCTCATTGCCAACAGTAATTGAGATTATTGCAGATCGTTCATTTATATTATCTATTGGAGATACTATTTTAATTTGTGCTAGTTTTAGTTTATTTATTAAATAATCACCTAAATCCACTAATCTTAAATTAATATTTTCAAAACCTATATTATTAAGATATGCTAACGAGGATTTTAGTCCCATTAATGTTTGAAGATTATATGTGCCGGTAATGTATCTTCTTGCAGTTGAGTGCAAAGAAAAAGGCTCGTTTTTTCCTGCATGTATTAATTCTTTTCCTGTATCAACGGATAGCCACCCTGCAATTGGACTTGCAAATCGTTCCCTAAATTCAGGTGAAGTATAAAAAATTGTGCCTGTATGTCCAATAAAACCCCACTTGTGGATGGAGCAAGTCATCACATCAATATTACATTCTTTTACATCGACCTTAAAAAGTGGAAATCCCTGAGTAGCATTTACAATATAAAGAATATTTTTTTGTTTTAACAATGTTCCCAATTTTTTTAAATCTTGTCGAAACCCTGTACTAAACTGTACATATGACGTAACAACAGCCAGAGTATTTTCATCAACTTGTTCTAAAATATCTTCTACAGAAAAACGTGACTCTTTAGGTTTAACATATTTCATTTTAATTCCTTTATACTCAAACGGAACAGTATTAGAAGGAAATTCATCTAACATTGAAACAATGTTAAAAGGAGTTGATATTGATTCTTTAAAAGTGAGTGCCAATAGCGACATTGCAAATGAATTATTTGGCAATATGTTAATATTATCTGCTTCTGTATTTATCATTGAAGCCAGCACACCTCTTAATCTCTCAGTTTCAATTAAATCTTCCATAAAATGAATATCGCCAAACTGATTAAGTTTAGTATATGCTTTTATTATTGACTCCAGAACCTGATTTGGCAATGGCGACATACCGGCACTTTGAAAATATACTGTGTTTTTAGCTACAGGAAAATCATTTCGTATTAGTTCCCAATTCATTTTAATTAATTTTTAACCAAAAGTAATTTATTTTGTTTGAATGTGTAATTTTGATCACCAAAATTTTAATAAAATGGAAAATATTGAAGCAATAATATCCTGGCTTAACGAGAACAAAAATGAGAGTTTCCGTATTAAAATGGAACGTTTTGCAATAAAAACAGATACAGCATTTGGAATAAGAGTTCCAGAATTAAGAAGCTTTGCAAAGCTAGTTGGAAAAAACACTGAATTAGCTCGCGAATTATGGAAGACAAATTATCATGAAGCCAGAATGATTGCAGTTTTAATTTCTAAACCCAATGAATTAACAGAAAAAGATATGGACTTATGGGTAAATGATTTTAATTCATGGGATATTTGCGATCAAGCATGCATGAATATATATGACAAAACCCCTTTTGCTGATAAAAAAATATTTGAATGGTCACAAAGAGAAGAAGAGTACGTTAGGCGTGCGGCATTTGCATTAATTGCAAGTATTGCAGTTCATGATAAAAAAGCTAAAGACGAAAAATTCTTACCATACTTAGATTTAATTGAGAAATACTCATATGACAATAGAAATTTTGTGAAAAAAGCAGTAAACTGGGCATTAAGACAAATCGGAAAAAGAAATAGAGAGTTAGGCATTTTAGCTATTGAATGTTCTGAAAGACTATTAAAGCAACCACATAAATCGGCTCACTGGATTGCCAAAGATGCAATAAAAGAATTGAATAATAAATGGGGATTGGATAACTAAAAACTATTCCTTATTACTTAGCTATATTTGGCAGTTTATCCAATTCATCATCAACCTTATCATCAAAGCGAAGATTTTGTATTTGCCATTTATCATTTGGCTTATATAAAATAAAAGAAATTTGAATTGGCTGTCTATCGTATTTTATAAGATAACTTAAGAAAACATACGACTGTCCAGCTTGTTTTTTTATAAATAAATCATAACCCTGATAAGGACCTAAAAGAGGCGTAGCACGACTTAGCCTTAATTTAATATTATCAATTACTTCTTTGCTTTGCTCCATATATTTATTTGTAGCAAATACAAAATCGATTGCCTTTTCGATTCCTACATTTTTATAATAAACAAAAAAGCTATCAATTAATGATTCCGGGCTTGATTGAGCCTTAGAAAAATTACAAAAAACAGAAATAAAAAACAATAACAATATAGTTTTCTTCATGTTTATCTGATTGTTGTTACGGCACCTGTTTTATTCCTGGTAACACCGTTCATATCTTTAAATGAAGCCATCCATGTATAAGAACCTATTTGAACTAGTTCCTTGCCGTTAGCTCTTCCATTCCAACCTTTACTAATATCGTGTGTGCTAAAAATAATTTCACCCCAACGATCAAAAATCATTAATTCAAATGTATCAAAATCAATATTGGTTGCATAAACTTTAAACTCTTCGTTTCTATCATCTGCATCTGGCGAAAATGCCGATGGTGCATAGAATGTATATTCGCCGCTAACATTCATTACAGATTTGGAAGTATCAGAACACCCATAAGAATTTAATGCTATTAATGTAACATTATACTGATTAGGAATATTCAAATAGGTATGGTGTGGGTTATCTTCATTTGTAGAGTCTCCATCGCCAAAATACCAAAGATAATCGTTTGCATCAGTAGATAAATTAATAAAATTAACTTCAGGATTTATAACATTTACTGCAATAGGATTTGTTATAAAACGAGCATCCGGATTAGGATATACAGTAATAAAATCTGCTATTTCGGCATGAGAAGTACAACCTCCGGCAGAAGTTACTGTTAAAGACACATCATAAGTTCCAGGCACTTCATAGGTGTGAGTAGGATTTTTAATTGTACTCGAATTCATAGAAATATCATCGCCAAAATTCCACAAATAAGTCTGACCAATAATTGGACTTATTTCATTAAAAATAACTGTTAAAGGAACACAACCACTTGTAACATTAGACATAAATCCAATTGGTGGAGAACTTAGTACAATTATATCTTTATAAAAAATAATTGGTGGAGTGCTGCAATTATCTTCAACCTTAATAACATATTGCGATGAATTAAGAGCATAATAAATATATGGTAAACTTATAATTAAAGAATCGTTAAATGTTATAACATATTGACTATTTCCACCCGAAACAATTCCAGTAATTATTATTGGTTCACCAGGGCAGATAGTATCTTTATCTGCATTTACTTCAGCCGATAATGGCAAATAAACATTAACCATCTCTATATCTGTTGCTATACAACCATGATTATCGGTTACTGTAACTTTATAATTAGTATTTACAATTGGCATTACATGAATTAAAGTATCAGTTTCGCCAGTATTCCACAAATAAGAATACCAAGCGGTACCGCCTGTTGCAGATACAATAATATTTGCAGTATCACCTATGCAAATCCAAACATTTTCGGTAATTGATGCAAAAAGTTCACCTGGTTCAATAATTCTAACACTATCCACAACAGAGCAATTGTGACTATCTGTTACTGTTACAAAATACAATCCTGCATATAGTGTGTTAATATCTTCATTTACCGATCCTGTACTCCATATAATTTCATAAGGAGGAACACCACCCGAAACGGATAAATCTGCCGATCCATTTACCTCACCATAACAACGAACATCGGTGCCTATAATTATTGTAGCAACTGCCAAAGGAGGTTCAGAAACTGTTGCACTGGTAATAACTGTACATAAATTAAAATCAGTAATTGTTACAGTATAATTTCCTGCAAAAATATTATTTAAATCCTGAGTTGTTTGCCCAGAACTCCATTCATATGCATATGGAAGTGTTCCTCCAACGGGACTAAGATTTATTGCTCCAGTACTTAAGCCATGACATAACACATCGATAACAATATATGTAACAGATAACGGAGCCGAAGGCTGAGAAATATAAACACTAGAAACCGATGTGCACAAATTAGAATCGGTTACAGTAACAGTATAATCACCAAAAACTAAATTTGCAAGATCTTCAGTAATTTCTCCATTACTCCAGATGTAATTATACGGAGGATTTCCACCATTAACAACTAAGTTTGCTGTTCCATCAGAAAGTCCATAACAACTTACATTTGTAGAGGCAATGGCTGTTATTAACAAAGGAGGCTGAGTAACTGTTTCTGTAAATATTTCAGTACAAAAATGAGTATCTGTTACTGTTACTGTATAAGTATTTGCAACAAGCGCATTAACATCCTGCACGGTATTACCATTTGTCCAGATGTAAGTATATCCAGGACTTCCACCTGAAACAGAAATAGAAATCAATCCATTATTTCCATTAAAACAAAGAACATGAACAATTGAATCTAAAGAAATTGCAATAGGTGCTGCAGGTTCTGTAATTGTTGTTGTAGCAGTTTGCGGACAACCAGCAGCATCGGTTACAGAAAGAGTATATATGCCTGCGGGCAAATTAACAGCATTAGGATTTACACCTCCAATTGGTGACCATTGATAGATATAATCAGGAGTTCCGCCCCAGACATTTGAGGTTATAGAACCTGTAATACCACCATTACATAAAACATGTGTTGGCGTTAAAGTTACAAATATTGGAGGATTTGTTTCTGTTATGGTATCAGTTGCAATTAACGAACATCCATTTATATCACTAACAGTAACAGTGTAGATTCCCGAAAGAAGTCCTGATTGAGTATTAACATTTGAGAATGAAGTATCAACAACACCATTTGACCACGAATAAATATAAGGTAAAGTTCCATAGTCCATTGTTATAGTAATATTACCAATACTATCTCCAAAACAAACATTATCATTATCTGTAATAGAAACTATTTCCATAACAGGATTTGGAATCATAATTATTCCAGCAAATGTAGTATCTACATTAAATCCGGCTAACTCCCAAGTATTGTTATACCATGTAAGAGGAATATATCCTAAAGGAAGCGATAAATCAACTAATGGACCGATATGATAATCCCATAGAATATGAGGAGGGTCAATTCCGCCGCCACCGTCATCGTATTCAGGGCCTCCTGAAGTATCGGTTCTTAAAGCACAATATGCCTCATTTGTTATTTCCGGAGAACAAAGTTCATAATAACATGTAGAATCGGCGCAATTAAAAGGAACTTTAATACAAAATTCGGGAACTATTGTTGATTTCATAATTGGAAAAGGAATATGAATATCAAACTCCAAAGCTGTTAGAAGAAAAGTAAAAGCTATACTATCCCAAACATGATTAGTAAAATCATTATCAAGATGAGCTGCAATTCCAATTGGCATTTGCGGCCAGCCAAAACAAGGATAACGATAATTAAAATCCATACATGTTGGGAATGCAATTGAGTCTGATAAGCCCTGATCAACAATAATATTTCCATTGTTAGGATTAGAAACAAAATATTCTACCGGAGTAGGAAATGTAAATACGGTATTTACTGTTGGATCGAAAAGCAAATCCTGCTGCATAGTGTTAGTGATTGACATGTGTGCCGTCAACAAGGAATAATCAATGGTTATGCCTCCTCCCATATCGTAAGTACCATTAAGCATCGCTAAAAATTGTTGAATTGCTGGGCCTTGAGGTGGTGGAATTAGTCCAGCAACAGCTGATAAAAACTGAATTATATCAATATCTAAATTCATATATGTGCTATCGCCATTTGCTCCCAGGGTCTGATGACACATATCAGAATTATCTAACCAATCGGTAGTTTCTATATATGGTAACGTTATCCAACCGCTTAATCCTATTCCAAATAAATTATTAAAAGTAATTGGCAAAATGGTATCATGGCAAAAACCAAAACCTAAGGGACTTGATGGGT
Source organism: uncultured Bacteroidota bacterium (assembly GCA_903837285.1). Classification (GTDB taxonomy): domain Bacteria; phylum Bacteroidota; class Bacteroidia; order Bacteroidales; family GWA2-32-17; genus GWA2-32-17. The sequence continues at coordinate 5,948 of CAILUD010000190.1, forward strand.
CGGCACACGGATAAATGGTTTCACCTGTTAATCCATTTAAATAAAAAATAACAATAGAATCTGTTGGTACCTGAATACTCATAATGTTAATGCTATCGCAACCCAACAAACACACGTATGCATCTACATCTAAACCAAAGCCAAAATCTAAATCCAAAGAAATTACTCCTGCCTGAGGAAAATGAGAATATAATTCCCAACCTGGTTGAACCTCATAATTTGAATGTATAGTAACTATTTCGCCGGGATTAAAAGTAAAATTGTTTGGAACTTCTAAATTAACCTCAACGGGATAATCTACATCAAGCCAGCCGGTTGTCCAACCATGCATGTCGAATGTAGAGCCAACCTCAAACCAGGTATCAATATCTATCATTGCCCCCACTGGTTCGCCAAGAATATTATCCATATAACCAACAGAAACAACAGTATCAAAAGCAATATGGAATAAATCAATATTTACATTTATGTTGAACGGGCTTCCATTTGGTCCCCACATATTTTGATTTTCGGTAGAATATGGGATATCGTGATTAATGAAGTATGTCTGAGCTTTGCTGCCAAAGTTCAGACTAAAAACAAGAATAGAAATAAATAATATGCGGATTAATGCCTTCATTTATTTATTCTTTTGTTTCATTAAATAGAACACTTAACAAGCTTTGTTTTAATGCTGGATAAAGAATCTTTTTTAACATGGTAGGATAACTGGCATTTAACCAGATTGTATTATGATAATCACCAGTAAAGAGCATCATTCTTTCAAACTGTAGAACTTTTTTAGCGGTATCCGTTGATGTAGTTGTAAAACTAAGAGTATATAATTTGCCATCCATCCCATTACTCGTTTTTATATCCTCAGTAGAAATCAATATTGCATTCTGAGTTTTAAAATATTCAGCCGTAAGACCTTCGGTAACTTGCAGATATGAAGTTCCTTCAACTGATGTAACAGTAATAGAGGCAGAACTTCCAATATGTATAAACCCATTTATTTTATCAACAAACTTAAAGTGTGCCGGAGGAGTAATTAATATTTGTGTATTGGGAATAAGAAAAGGTTTAGGCTTATCAGATTTTAATGTATCAGCAGTTTGACTATATGACACAAAGGTCAGATATAATAAGACATTACACAATAAAAATATTCTCATTACAGTTTTCTGTAAGTTAAGTAAAGGTTTTAAAAGGGTACTATTTGGTTTTAAAATAAAAAAGGCAAATTATAACTATTTTTTGAATATTGCTATAAAATAAACATGTTTTTAGTCATTAAATTAATGTTTTTCATTTTCTATTATTCTACATTTTAAAAAACATTTAACTCCTCTGGAGTTAAATTCTAGGATTATTTCTTTTTTAAAAACATTAAAATCCTACGGATTTTTTAAGATAAAATTAATTATAACTTTCAGGTCGAAAAACTTAACAGCATGAAAAAACCCTATAGATCTCTAAAGTAAATGTATAAGTCAACATGCCTTAATATGAAAATTTTAGAATGATTTTTAAAGCTTAAAATTATCTTTGTAAAAAATTATTTTATGTGGACAATTCTTCTACTTACAGTTTCAAATATTTTTATGACTATTGCGTGGTATGGTCATTTAAAATTTAAAGACGTAACATTATGGAAAGTAGTTTTAATTTCATGGCTTATTGCATTTGTTGAATATTGTTTTATGGTACCGGCAAACAGAGTAGGATATGGACAATTTAATGCTTTTGAATTGAAAACCATACAGGAAGTAATAGGTCTTGTCGTATTTTCTGCCTTTGCAGTACTTTATTTAAACGAAAGTTTAAAATGGAATTATATTGTTGGCTTTGTTTTTATGGTGCTGGCAGTATTTTTTATTTTTAAGAAGTGGTAAAGCTGTAGAATTGAATCACTTCTCGATTTGAGATAACTGTCAGGTCGAAAGACCTGACAGCAAGGGAAACAAACATAAGGACTCCTCTGGAGTCCAACAAAATCGGGATGAAGTAAATATTGAAAAGTTGAATGGGTTTCATTCATCCTTACTTCTCGATACGCTTCGCTACTCGAAGTAGCAAATGGACACTGACAGGTCGAAAGACCTGACAGCAAGGGAAGGAGTCCAACCATACTCAACGAAAGATTAAATGGATACAGTCAGGTTAAAAAACCAGCAACCAATAAAAACTTGCTAATCCATTTGTTGGAGAATAACACCAACAAAGGCGAAAATAATACCATTTATCCGCCGCGGCGGATTATAAAATAGCCCATTTTTTTTTAATACACTTCGTAATTGTAAAGAAAACCATCTTTATTTCCTACAATCAGGTTATACATTCTGCCGGAAGTATTAAAATGACTTACACTGAAAGGCGTGCCTCCATCAAGCGGAAAACCTTTTGGTAAATTACCATCTTTATCAATTAAGTATATTTTGTTATTTTCTTTACAAACAACTCCAATTTTATGCTTAGCACCTGGAAATTCATAATAAACTGGTCTGAATATTGAGGTCTCAGGTAAGCTATAAGAACAAGTTTTCTTTTTTAATCTATTATATATTGATAGTTCATCTTCATCTAAATAAATAAATTCGCAATAACCATCACCATCCATATCACGGTAATCGAAAAAGTGATTTTGTGAAAATTTGTCAATTGTTAATTTTTTTATTGTACCATCAAAATAAATATATCGTATACTGCCATCAACTGCTGTAGTAACTATTCTATCTTCAGTTTCAGGATTTTTTGGTTCAAAAAAGAAGCGGCTATTTTTATTTCTTGGAAAATATTCTTTGAGCTTTAATATTTCTTTTCCTTTTTTATCGAGAAAATAACATTTTAAAGTATCGGCAAATACTACATATTGTTTATCTTTTACTTTAAAGAATTGTATTGGTTGATAAACATAATTATCAGTAGGCTCTACTTTCCAGTCTTTTACTAAATTTCCATCAGTAGTATAACAATATATTTTTTTATCAGAACAAGCTACAAATATTCTGAGATTTCCCTTGCCGTCAAAATCTAAAATACTTATACCATTTGCTGCAGGAGCCTGTAATTTTATTGGAAAACGTTCAAGATAGTCGCCATTTCTATCTATTAAATAGATGTAATTTCTTGTATTAAAGATGTATTGAAGTTTTTTATTTTTAAATGCATCCACCTGAAAAACATCACTCATTATTGTTTCATTAATATTATTTTTCCATAGTATTCTTCCGGTGCTGTTTATAAGGTAAATGGTACGCCCATCATCCTGCACAAATACTTCTTTTTCATCTGTTAAATGATTAATTAAAAAAAATGGTTTTTGCGATATAGTAGAATCTAAACGGCTTTCCCAAACAGTATGAGTTTTCTCTTTTGCTTCGGGATTATACTTAATAATAACACTATTATATATCATCCCTCTTGAAACGTTCATCTGGCATGAAATTGCATCAAGTCTTTTTAACACTTCAAAATTTGTGTTAAATGTTTCGGCTAAATCTTTATTTAAAAAACCAGCTGCAAAATCTTTTGCTCTGGATAGGTCGATATAAAAAAGGAAATTGCTTTTAGAATCCAGATTCTCGGTATAACTCTGATAAAATCCATCATTTGCAAGCGTTTTCTTTAGAAGGTAAGAATGGTGTAATTTTGTTAATGCTAATTTTGAAGAACTAAATACTAAATAATTATCTAAGTACGTAAAAAATGAAGTTGGTACTCTATCAAAAATATTTCCAAAGAGTATACCGCCAATATTTTTAATAGGTAAAGAATACATAGGGAAAGACGTTTCGTCATCAATAACGCATAAAGATTTATATGTTTCTGGTTTTCGATTTTGAATTTTTGCAATTTTGTTAATTAATAAAGTCATTCCTTCTTCGGTAATACTTCTACTCTTTGTTTTAATAAAAACATACTCCGATTTTGCTGTATCCTTTGCAGATAGCTGATTGTCGGCAAAAGCCATAACCACTTCCCCATCTATTATACTTCCAAAAGCTGCCTCTATATCAATTTGATAATTATTCTTAATTGCATCAATTTCTTTGTTATATGAACTTATTTTACCTCCTGCTTCAAGATAATTTTTGTAATCTGTTAAATATTTTTTAAAATCGCTGATACCTAAAAACACATAAGAATAAACATCACCTGGCATAACCTCGGAAGTTGAAAATTTTTGAGGCTCCTGGTTCATGAAGATATTCATATAATTTGCAATAGAATCGCCAGGATAAGTAAAACCATTAAACATAAACATATCTGGTTTTACATGAAAATCAATTTCGCTCCAGTCGGCAATATTTGTAGATGAAGAAACCGATTTCTGATAACAATTTGCAAGCTGAACAGCAACAAAAGGAGAAAATGCTTTATGATTTATATAAATATTTCCATCAACATTTTTACCTGCAGTTTCTAAAACTTTTTTAAATCCAGGAATATTTAACAACGAGTAATCGGATTTTAATTGACGTATTGCATCTTCGACAAGTAATGATGATTCGCTAAACACAAAAACTCCTTGTGGCATTGCCCAGCTAAAATTTTTAATTTTTGCATTCTCGGGGAGTTCGGTATTATACATTATTGCTTCATTATAACTTCTTTCAGAAATTTTAATGCTATCTCCGAATTCACTTTTCAAAAATGCCTTAACTTTTTCCTCGGTAATGGAAGAACCAAAATTCATTATAAACAGAGTTTCGTATCTTTTCTTACCAGAAAGATGAATAGAAACAATTAATGGCCCCTTAGCAGAAATAGCATTTAATTCTTTTGAATGAATAAAAAGACTATCGAGCCAAGAAACTTTAGAATTTATTTCAGCAATTTCGGGTATCTGAATTAACAAATTCCAAACATTACTTTTAGTTTGAAGATGATTAAAAAATATGCTGGCGTTTTTACATTCAACTACAATTGCAGCATCAGTAGGAACTGCTTTTAGCAATTGAGTGACTACAATTTCTTCTTTGTTAAAATAAAAATAACTTATAACCGAACCCGAGATTATTATTAATGCAAGAAGAAGAAAAATTATGTTTCGAGCAACTTTGCCCATAGTATAAAATATTTCAAGTCAAACCTAATTATTTTTTAGCTGAATTATTTAGGTTGAAGCTAAAACTTATCAAACATTTGCGTTTAATAACTCTGTTTAGGTTTTTATTACTCAGAGTCCCTTACAGGAGACTCTGAGGGAAAAAGAGGAGCTGAAGCGAATATGCTTGTTGGAGAATAACTCCAACAAGGGCGATAAACATTTGCGTTTGAGAACTCTGTTTAGGTTTTTACTACTCAGAGTCCCTTACAGGAGACTCTGAGGGAAGAAGAGGAGCTGAAGTGAATATGCTTGTTGGAGAATAACTCCAACAAGGGCGCTAGGTTTTATAATGCTCAGAGTCCCTTGCAGGAGACTCTGAGAAAAAAAAGAGTCCCTTGCGGGAGACTCTGAGGGAAAAAGAAAAAAAAGGCGATAGAATAATTAAAGAAATTTTTGCATTGCAATTGCGAACTCATCTTTTTTGCTTCTTGCTACATAAAGTTTGGTTCCATCAGTTAATTCAACTATACCCCCATCTATTTTTAAATGTTTTTTTACAAATGCCAGATTAACTGAATGTGATTTATGAATTCTAAAAAAATCTTCAGAAGGAAATTGTTCTTCAACTTCGTTTAACCCTTTTGAAACAAGAATGTTTTTATTATTTGTTAAATAAATAATAGTATAACTTCTATCGGCAGCTAAATATAAAATATCGTCTATTGAAATATATTCTACCCCATTTGCAGTGGGCAAAGCTACCTTTTTAACCCGTTGAACTTTTATATGATCAAGTAATCTTTCAATATCAGATGGCACTTTTATACTATCACTTTTTTGGGATGTAAAATTTGCAACAGCAATTTTAAGTTCTTCAACATCTATTGGTTTTAAAATATAATCAATTGCATGAAATTTAATAGCTTTTAATGCATAATGATCATGAGCAGTAACAAAAATTACTTTAAAATTTCTTTCGGGTAAGCTTTCTAAAAGATCAAATCCGCTTCCACCAGCCATTTCAACATCAAGAAATAGAAGATCTGGTTTTTTACACATTACTTCTTTGGCTCCTTCTAGTGCAGAGTGGGCAAATCCGACGACTTCTACATTAGGGCAATATTCACTTAACATTAATGACATTGTTTGTACCGATTTTTTTTCGTCATCAACTATTACAGCTTTTATCATAATTTATGTGTTTTTTGTTTTTTCCAAAACCGGAATATTTAACTCGACCCTTGTTCCAATAGCATTGCCCGAAGAGTCTTTAAGATCAAATGTATTAATAAACATCTCGCTACCATACAATTTGTTAATAAGCCTCAAGCGAGATTCTGTAATTTGAAGTCCTAGCGATTGGTGATCTGGCTTTGTTTTTTGTCTAATTTCTTCGGCCTTTTCCCGCCCAATGCCATTATCTTCAATAATACAAAGTATGCGACCCTCCACTTCTTTTCTTACAATTATTTTCAATAATCCTTTTTCTTTTCGATGAATTAGTCCATGCCTTATTGCGTTTTCAACATAAGGTTGAAGTATCATTGAAGGAATTTGATAATCTAAAATACTATCATTAGGAAAAATAGATATATTAAAATCAAACATATTTTCAAAACGAAGTAATTCAAGTTCTATATATAAATCCAAAGCAGTTAAGTCATCTTTTAATTGTATTGTGTTTTGCTGGCTGTTAACAAGTATCTGCCGGATAAGTTTTGAGAACATTGAAATATACTTATTTGCAGATAATTTATCGTTCTGAAAAATAAAATATTGAATCGCATTTAATGTATTAAAAATAAAATGAGGATTCATTTGAAGCCTTAATGCTTTTCGTTCGGTTTCAAAAATCTTTTTCTCCATTTCGAGCATTGTTCTTTCAATTTCATTTTTACGACGAATACGTTTATACTGAACTCGAATAATATAACCTATAAGTAATAAAATTGCTATTGATAATGAAATTCGGAATAACCAGGTTTTCCACCATGGCGGTTTAATAATTAAAATAATAATTGTTTCTTTGGAATTGCCAAAATAATTTGTAGCCGAAGCTCTTACCCTATATTTATAAACGCCAGGCTCAATATTAGTAAATTCAGATAATCTATGATCAGCATCTGTTTTTACCCATTTGTTATTTACATTATCTAATTTAAATTCATAAAAAAGATTTGAACCATTTGAAAAATCAATGGAAGCAAACTCGAAAGAAAAAAAATTATCAGAATAATTTAACTCAATAGTATCACCATTAAAATACTCACGATAATTTAATTCATTAAATATTTTGAAACTTGTTATAACAGGCATCGGAGGCAATTGTCTTTTAGGAATCTCATCAGGGGAAAAAAGATTAAAGCCATTCATTCCCCCAAAAAATATTTCACCTTTTTTTGTCTTTAATGCAGCACCAAGATTATATTCATAGCTTTGTAAACCATCTTTAACATCATAATTTACACATGCACTATTATTAGGATTGAACCTACAAAGGCCGTGATTTGTGCTCAACCAAAAATAACCTAACTTGTCTTCAATAACAGAATACACAACATTATTAGGCAAACCCTCATTTTCTGTATAATAACTAAATTTATTTGTTTTAATATCTAATTTATTTAACCCACCTCCCATTGTGCAAATCCAAAGGTTTCCAAATTTATCTTCAAATACTGAAAATACTGAATTATTGTTTATAGAAGAACCTTTTATATTATTAGTTTTATATACTTTAAAATTATCGGTTACTTTGTTATATAGGCATAATCCAGAGTTAGTAGATACCCAAATATTTTTTTTACTATCCTGGTTTATATTGTAAACAAAGTTATTGCTTAAACTATGTAAGTCATTTTCATTGTTAAAGTAGAATTTAAATTTACTTTGCTTTTTATCATATTTCGCTAATCCATTTGAAGTTCCAAACCAAACATATCCACTATCGTCTTCAAAAATATTCCAGACTGTGTTATTACAAAAATAATTTTTATTTTCTGGGTTATTTGAATAATTTGTTATTTCTCTAGTATTAGAATTAAACTTATCAACTCCAGTATCATCAGTACCAAGCCAAATATTTCCTTCTTTGTCTTTATATATTGATCGAATATTATTACTAGAAAAAATCTTATTCTTATTAAGTTCATTAACAAATTGTAACCACATATTTCTTTTTCTATCCCAAATACTTAATCCGCTTGCGGTTCCAATCCACAATAATTCATTTTCATCTTCAAATACCGACCAAACGATGTTATTGCATAAACTATTTGCATTATATGGAATATGCCTATACAAGTCGAACGTAAAATAGTGAGGATCGATTTTATCTACCCCTTTATTAGCATTTCCTACCCAAATTATTCCAGTATTATCTTCATAAATACAATTTATAAAATTATTTGTAACAGAAAATTTATCACTTGGATTATTTTGATAATTATAAAACTTACCTGTAGCTTTGTTAAATAATTGTAATCCTCCTCCATATGTTGCTACCCAAAACCTATTTTTACTGTCTTCGAGAATAGATGTAATTCTGTAATTGTTGTTATTTGGCAAATAAAACCTTGTGAAAATATTTTTAGTGTTGTCAAATGAATTTAGTCCGTTTGAAGTGCCAATCCAAAATATATTGTTATTATCAATAATTATTGTTTTTATTGAATTATTTGATAGTGAATTGGTGTTATCAAGTTCGTGAAAATATTTAATGCACTTAGAGTTTAATTTATTATAACAATTTAATCCATTTCTGGTGGCTATCCAAATTAATCCTGATTTATCTTGTATTATTTTATTAATTGTATCGCATGAAATTAATGAATTGCTTTTATTTATAGTTTTAAATTTGCCAGTAGTTTTATTCAATACACTTATTCCTTGCCTTGTTCCAATCCAAATCAAACCTTCATTATCTTCAAATATGCAATTTATAATATTGCTCGAAATTGTGTTTTTATTAAACTTGTTTGCTGTATATTTTACAAATTGTTGTGATTTTCTATTTAGTAATGCTAATCCAGATTCGGTTCCAACCCAAAGATTATTCTCCTTATCTTCAAAAACCGATCTAATGGTTTGGTTGCTTATGTTTTGCGCGTTTTCTTTAAAGCCTGGCAAGTATACCACAAAATTTAAACCATCAAATCGATTTAGCCCATCCCATGTTCCAAACCACATAAATCCTTTGCTATCTTGCAAAATACAATTAACTGTATTTTGCGAAAGTCCTTTTACAATTTTTACATCTTCCGACGAATAATGATAAAATCTTATACGCGATGAATCCTGAGCTATAGAATTTAAATAAATAAAGAGAAAAAAAACGAGCAAGACTGTTTTCTGAATATGCTGTTGAAATAATTCAACAACTATTCTTTTAAAAACACACCACTTTGTATTTGGTGTTAAATTCATACTCAAAACTGCACAATCTTTTTTTAAAAAACAACTTTTTCACATTATTATTTAACAAAAAAAGCTAAACATTATGATTTTGCAATAGAAACTGTTGCATTGTCATTAAAAACTCATCCTTTTTAGTTCGGGCGATTAATAATTTTGTACCATCAGATAATTCTACAATTCCACCGTCGGTTTTTAAGTGTTTTTTAACAAATGTCAGATTTACGGAGTTCGATTTATGTATTCTATAAAAATTTTCGACTGGTAGTAGCTCTTCCAATTCGCTTAAACTTTTTGAAACTAAAAGGGTTCGTTTTTCAGTTAAAAAAAGCTGACAATAACTTCTATCTGCTGATATATATAAAATCTCATCTATTAACAAATATTCGGTACCATTTGCTGTTGGCAATGCAACTTTTTTTGGTGAAGGTTGTTTTATATTTAAAAGAAGTGAATTAATATCAATAGGTGAATGTCCCATTTGATTTCTTCTTTGCTTAATTTTATCAACAGTCTTTACAATTTCCTCAATATCTACGGGTTTTAAAATATAATCGGCAGCAGAAAATTTGATGGCTTTTAATGCATAATGATTATATGCAGTAACAAATACTACGTCAAACTTTCTATCAGGAACTGCCTCAAGAACATCAAACCCGGTACCATTAGGCATTTCGATATCTAAAAAAACCAAATCTGGATTAAGCAAATTAATCAACCTAATAGCTTCTAGAGGTGACTTTGCAGTACCAACAATTTCAATATCCGGGCAAAAATCATTCATTATCAACTGAAGACTTTGAATTGCCATATTTTCATCATCAACAATTATTGTTTTTAGCATAATTAGTAGTTTAAATAGGAAATTCAATTTTCACTTTTGTTCCTATAGGTAAATTGTTATAATCTTTAAGGTCGGTATATTTTATATTTAGCTTACTTTTATGAAGTTCATTAATTAGTGAAATTCTTGACTCTGTAATCTTTGTTCCCCATGACACATGATCGGGTTTCTTTTTTTGTCGAATTTCTCTGGCTTTTTCTCTCCCAATTCCATTATCTTCGATTTCACATTTTAGTATATTGTTATACGAACTAAAATTAATTTTCAATATTCCACCATCAACATTTTCACGATGCATTAATCCGTGCCATATTGCGTTTTCGACAAATGGTTGTAAAATTAACGGAGGCAAATTAATTAATTCAAAATCGGGAATAAATTCAACCTGTAAATCGAAAGAAAATTTATTTTCGAAACGCAATTGCTCAAGTTCAACATATAGTTTTAGTGCTTCAATTTCATCGGGTAATGTTATTGCTTGCTTTTGCGAATTATCTAATGTAAGTCTCATAAGTTTTGCAAATTTTGATAAATATTTACTTGAGGCTATTTTATCATTATTTAAAAGAAAAAATTGAATCGAATTGAGAGTATTAAATATAAAATGAGGATTCATTTGCTGACTTAATGCCTTTTGCATATATAGATTTAGATTTTTCTCAAGAGCATGACGATTTTTTATTGCTCTATTCATAGAATAGATATAAAATACTGCAACAACTAGCAGAATAATTAAAGCAATTGCAAACATCCAATATTTAAGCAGTCTTTGATTATTTAGCTCTTCTTCTTTTTGTTTATACTGAAGATTTTTTAATTGTTTGTCGCGATTTAAAATTGCAATTTCTTGTTCCTTTTTTTCATTTTCATAATAAGTTTGTAAAGCATCTAATTTCTTTTTGCTTTCTGCATTAAATAAAGAGTCTTTTAAATGATTATACTTATCAGAATATGCAAAAGCTTCTTTAAAATTATTTTGCGAAGCATAAAGTTCAGAAAGTAGTTTATAATCATCAATTATTATATTTTGAGCATGTGTTTCATTTGCTAACTTAACACTTTCGGAAAGACAAGCTAAAGCTCGTGCACTTTGTTTGGTCTCGTAATAAGCTTTTCCCAAACTAAATAACACATTAGCAATAGCTGTTTTATTTCCCGATTTTCTATTAAATTTAAAGATTTATTAAAAAGATTAATAGCTTCATTATATTCTTTTTTTAACAAATATGCATTACCTAAATTATTATAACGTATGGTTAAATTAAATTCATTTTTCAATTCTGTATCAATAACTATAGCCTTATTTAAATAATCTATTGATTGATCAGGTTTATTCATCTTAAGATAAACCCATCCAATATTACTTAACCTTGCAGCACATAAAGCTTTATCGTTTCTGGCACTATCAGTTTTATATGCATTAATAAAATATTCTAATGCTTTTGCAAATTGTTCAAATCGCGTATAAACAATTCCAATATTATTTAATCTTATAGCTATTTTAGCTGTATCGTTTCTTTCATAATCAATTTTTAATGCTTTATGAAAGTTGTCAATTGCAATTGAATAATTCCCTACGGCACAATATGAAAGCCCGATATTATTTAATCTAGTAGAAATATCTACTTTATTTTTAAGTTTTTTATCAATCTTAAGAGCTTGTTCATAATATTCAATTGCCTTAATATACTGATCATTTAAATAATACACTACGCCCATTTCATTACTTGCAGCAGAAAGTTTTTGTGCACTTCCTAGCTTTTTTGCAATACTAATTGCTTTTTGATTATAAAAAATAGCCGAATCGGTATTAATGCCTCTGTATTGCGCAGCAATATCAAGACATATATTAAATTTTGCTGAATCTGGACTAATACTCAATACATTCTTTAAACTATCAACTATACTTGCTCTTGAGGATATAGTGCTTAATATAATAAGTATAAAAATAAACGGTATTTTCCTTTTCATTGTATTAAAATATGCAAAAGTAAAAATACATAAAAAAGGTTTAAAAAGTATATATGAGTTTCCTAACAACGTATATGAGTTTCCCAACGGTAAAAAAAGCAAAAAAAAGAGGTTACAGAATTCTGTAACCTCTTTTGGCGGATATAATCATGAGTTAATGATTTAATAATTGATTAATTTGTTTTTGCTGCTCTGCTACAATTGCTTTTAAATCTTCAATTTGTTTTTGTTGTTCTTTAATCGCTTCAACAATCATCGGACTTAATTTTGAATAGTCAATTGACAAATATCCATCGGTATCGGTAACTACTATCTCTGGTAATAAACTTTGCATTTCTTGTGCTTTAAACCCAATTTGTTTTTCATTATTAAAACTTCTATCTGGAAATTCATCTTTTTTCCAATAATAATTAAACCCATGCATTTTTAGTAACCGTTGTAATGGATTTTCTATTTCGGTGAAATCTTTCTTAAAGCGAGTATCAGAACATGCTGTTATCGCACCTACAATAAACGCTGCAGGAGCTCTAACTGCTGTTGACGAAGCAATATCTCCGATAACATGAAGCTTATATACAGGATTTGCACAACCTATTCCAACATTTCCATTCATAAAAACACCTGCATACCTATTCGCTCCCGTTGTAATAGCATCTGCATATATTGCATAAAAATTATTATTTAATATAGGATTAGGTATTATTGTTCCTAAAGCAGCATAAACTCCAACAGCACCCCAACCATTTGTACTTCCTATTCCTTTTATTCCAAAACCATATCCATAACTATTTGCAATACCATCTCCTTGTCCAAAACCAGTTACACCAGCATTTTGATAATCTGTGATTGAAGAAGTTTGGTTTGCATATCCGTAAATTACATTTTTATGTGCATCTGCAGTTTGTGTAACGGTTAACTTTTCACTAGGAGTAGCAATTCCAATTCCTACCTTACCATTATTAAAAACAATAGTTTTTGATAGAGTTAATGCTGCATCAGTATAAAAAACATAACCACCATTAAATCGAGACATAAATTGATTTGCTGCTGTTGAAGCGGTTGCTGCATTAGTTGAGTTATCTCCTAAAATAAAAGAACCTGCTAACCCACTTGTAGAAGTATAATTCCCCATTGCTGTTGAGTATAATCCAGAGGCTGTAGTACTTTCTCCTATTGCAGTTGAAAAATCTCCAGAGGCCGTAGCACTTGAACCCATTGCTGTTGAGGCAGTTCCAGATGAAATTGTATTAACCCCACTTGAAAATGAATAAACGGATGAAGCTGTACTGGCACATAAAGCGGTTGAAAAAATTCCCGAAGCGGTTGCATTATAGCCCATTGCGGTCGAATAATCCCCAGAAGAAATTGTATTATAGCCCATTGAAGTTGAAAAATCTCCTGAAGCGGTTGTATTATGGCCCATTGCGGTTGAATAGTCTCCACTTGCTATTGAATGATAGCCTGTTGCTATAGAAACTACACCACTAGCTGTTGTTCCATTACCAATTGCTGTAGACATTGCTCCACCTGCAAGAGAATTAATACCCATTGAAGTTGAATTTTCCCCACTTGCTGTTGTAGAAGAACCAAATGCAGTTGAGTAATTTCCAGAAGCATTAGTATAATGCCCCATTGAAGTTGAAAAAAAACCAGATGCTATTGTATAACCACCCATTGCTGTTGATGAAGTTTGAGATGCAGTTGTAGAATAACCAATTGCTGTCGAGGCTTCTCCCGAAGCAACTGTCCCATAACCCATTGCAATTGAAAGATATGCAGAGGCGATTGTATTCATGCCACATGCGAATGAATTTAATCCAACATTCGCATTATCCCAAGTTGTACCAGTTACTTCTCCTACTCTAAATGCTCTTTTCACGGGAATCCACATCATTCTAGCTCCAGCGCCAGATGCTGGTGTTACTCCAGTTGTCGTATTTCCACTTGCCCAAAAGGCTCCTCCGGTAGTTATTCTAAAACCTTCAACTGACTGTCTTTTTATAACTACATCTATATTATCAGTTGTACCAATAAAATTTGTTCCAGCAGTTGTTCCAGCATTTCCAGTTAGCGACCAATCATTTCCTGCACCTGGAACAGCTCCCCATACTCCAGTTCCCAATAATACTTGCGAAGAGGTTCCTGATGTCATTGGAATTAAAGTTCCATTTGCATCAGCTTGTACCATTCTATTTCCAGTTCCTGACAACAAAGAAATTCTTACATTACCAACAACGTGCAATTTTTCTAAAGGAACCAAAATACCAATACCTAAACTACCAGTAGCAGTTAATCTCATTGTTTCGGTATTTCCAGTATTAAACTTAATAAAACCAGAAACACCGCTACCTTCTAACCTTAAATGAGAACCAGCATTTCCTCCAGAAGCAATATATGTATTCCCTCCAGAGTTATTAATCATTTGGAATGCATTAGCACCAGCAGTACAAAATCCTCTATTTGAATTACAGAAGGAAATATGTCCTTTTAAAGCACCACCTTCATAAAAATATATTGCAGAACCACCATCAGCATTTGGATTATCAAATCTTACGCTTGTTAATCCTGAACTATTATTAGAGATATGAATTAACTCCTGTGGATTATTTGTTCCAATTCCAAGCCTACCAGCTGAAGTAAACCTCATTCTTTCTACTGAATTTGTAGCAATTATTATATCTGTAGGGTCAGTAGTGCCCAGAAAATTTTCACCAGCAACTACACCTGGAGTTGTTCCAGCATTTCCATTTAATGACCAACCACCAGAAGTAGAAGAAAACAAATAACTCCAATTAGGTGTTGTATTTGTACTTGTGTTATAATAAAATCCCTGAAGTCCATCTACTTGATATACAACTAGCCCTTGCGCTGCCTCGGGTAAAGTAATTAGGGCTGCTTTTTCTGCGGCCGTCATTCGTGGTATCAGCAATCCCTTTTTTTCAGTTAATGCCGAAACATCAATATCGAGCATGGCTGAACTATTCGGTGTTGCTCCTGTGCTGTTAATCCCTATGTTTTGTGCTTTTACATTTAATGTAAAAACAATAAACATAATTGTAAGGATTATCGAAACCGTTAAAAGATTTCTTTTTTTCATGGGGTAGTTATTAATAGTTTTTTATTACACATTGTTTTTGAGCTTTCTGCTCTAAAAATATAAATTGCACTTGCAATTTGTTCTAAGGATATTACAAAAAACTGGTTGCCTGTATTTGCATTATAATTTCCTGTTGTAATTAATTTTCCCTGAATATCGAATAATGAATAATTCACATTGCATGAGTTTTGAAAATTCGATTGTACCTGAATTATATTTCCATCAGAAAATGCATTTAAAGATTCTACTTTTGCTCCGCAAGGTATTACTGAAATTTCTTCGCTTAAGTCAAAATTGCCGTCATTATTGTTTGTTTTAAGGCGGTAGTAAATTACCTTATCACTTACTTCATTATAGGTAAAATTATAATTAGTAATTGAAATTTGATTAGATGGAGATGCAGTATAAATTGTTGTCCACGTATTTAAATCTTCGCTTTTTTGCAATTCAATGTTTACAACATTTATTTCAGATGCATCAGTCCAGTTAATATTCATGACATTATCGGTACAATTTGCAGTAAAACTAATAAGATCAATTGGTAGCGGAGATAAATTAGAAGATAAAATAAACGGTGCGCTAATACCTAATCCATTAGGAATTAAACTAATATTATTAACTGTACCAGTACCTGTTGTAACACCTGACCCAGTTCCAGTAGACAAAAGCCAGATATCGGTAGGAACATCAAATTGCTGTGCATTAAAAATTCCAGTTGGGTTTGACGTAGTATTTTCAACTCCACGGTAAGTAACATCAAAAGTGGCACTTACATTTGTACTTGCAAGCATTTGCCACCATCTGTCTATTACAGAATTTAATTCGTTTCCACCCGCTATTCCAATCATATTTGAAACAGAATTAGCCCATAATAAATTATTTGCAGGTGTTCCCCATGTTGAAACAACAATTGGTGATGCATTATTTATATGCCCAACTCCGCTACCAACTGAATTTTTATGAATTGTAACTGGCAAATAATCTGTATTACTATATCCAAATGGAATCACAAAATCTGTTGCAGCAATAACATCATTAGTATTTAGTTGAACAAAATTTCCTTCCATTTCAGAAATAATATGTCCGCTATTCCGAACAATTGCAGTAGGCTGTCCACTATTTACAACCAAATAAATTGGATTTGACCATGTTCCATTATTAATATTTACAAAAGCACCATTTAAAACTAGAGAATTGTTTTGTGCAAACGAACCTATCAGACTGCATAAAAATAACATGCAGCTAAGAATAAGGCGATTATATATTTTTATGTTAAAAAACATGATTTTTGCTAACAATTCAAAATTATACTTATTTTTGAGTGTACACAATACTGTAAATAGGTATATTCATATGAAAAGAATAATCTTGCTTTTTACAATTATCCTATTCCAAATTAATTTAATAAAGAGTCAAACCGATTCAACGGTAATTTATCAAATATTTGATTTATATGACCATTATTATAATATACCACAAAACAATTTCGACTCAGCTTTTATTTATCTGGATTCAGCATTAAAAATCTCAAAGAAAAATAATTATTCCGTTGGAATATCATATGTAATGCGAGAAAAAGGCTACCTATATTCTGAACAAGGCGAATTTGTTAAAGCAATGAAAATTTTAATTGAGGCTTTAAAATTTGATGAAAAAATAAACAACAAAGATGGAGTTGGAAGCGATCTTAATCTTATTGGTTTAATTTATAATCAGCAAGAAAAACTTGACGAAGCATTAAGTTATTTTATTAAAGCCAGAGATAAATTTATTGAGATTAAAGATGAACATGGTATTGCCATGGTAGTAGGCAATATGGGCATGGTGTACCGTAATAAAAATGAGTTTGAACTATCCTTAAAATGTTATTTTAATTCACTCGAATTTTATAAAAAAGAAAAAAACGAACAGAATGAGATTAACATTGCCAATCTGGAAAATAATATTGGAAATATTTATAAAGACATTAAGAAATATGATAAAGCACTTGAGTATTTCTTTAAAGCAAAGGTGGGTAAATCTAAATATAAAATGTATACTTCGTTAGTAGCTACATTATCAAATATAGCAGATATTTATGTTGAAAGAAAACAATTTAATGAAGCTCTAGAAATATATAACGAGGCATTAGCTATGGCTACAGACCAGAAATCGATGCGACTTAAAAAAGATGTTTATTTTGATTTATCATACATGTATAAAGAACAAGGAAACTTTAAACTTGCCTACGAGAATTTTAAAGAATCTACGAATTTAAAAGACTCAATGAATTCTGAAAAAAACAATAACGAAATTGCTAATTTAAAAATAAGATACGAAACCGAAAAAAAAGAAAATGAGAATAAAATTCTCACCAAAGATAATGAGCTTAAAACGGTAAAAATCGCTAATGAAAGAAAACAAAAATTATTATTTGCTTCTTTATCATTAATAATTTTGCTGGCAGGAATTTTTGTTTTTATTCAATACCGAACAAAGCAAAAACTTAACAAACAACTTGCACAAATAAACAATAAGATTAAAAATCAAAATACAACTCTTAAAACTCTAAATACAGAATTAATTGAATCAGAAGAAAATTTAACTCTTTCAAATTCTACAAAAGATCAATTAATAAGTATGCTTTCGCATGATTTATATAATCCCATTACTTCTGTAATAAACTACACTAACATAACCCTGGATTCTATTGAGCAAAAAAGCAAAGAAGACTTACAGAATTCTTTAAGCAGTATTAATAATGCGGTAATTCCTCTTCAAGACTTACTTGATAACATTTTACAATGGGCAAGAGCTCAACGCAACAATTTACAGGCAAATATTGATAAAGTATATTTAAATATTGTTATTGCTGATATTATTAAATTATATCAACCTTTAGCTAATTTCAAACAAATTAAAATAACATATAACAACGTTTCAGAAGATTTAATATATTCGGATAAATTAATGATCTATTTTATTTTAAGAAATATTGTAAATAATGCTGTTAAATTTTCACCCAAAGACAAAGAGATAAAAATTGAGGTAAATATTACAGATAAAACTTCAACCATTTTAATTACAGATCAAGGAAATGGATTTAAACCTGAAATGCTTTCACAATTAAATTCAAATGAAACTAATGCATTAAATGGTGCTAGTGGAAGCGGAATAGGTTTAAGTGTAAGCAAAAAATTTGTAATGTTATTAAATGGAAAGATAGAATTTAAAAATGGGGTAAATAGTGGTGCTGAAATTTTAATTAGTCTTCATCAGACTTAAGCAATCCATGCTTTAATGCAAACTTTACCAGTCCAACGGTATTAGAAATACCTAACTTCTGCAAAATGTTTTTACGATGTGTATCAACTGTACCAATGCTTATAAATAGTTTTTTTGCGATTTCGGCACTACTTAATTCATTACAAACAAAAACCAAAATCTCTTTCTCTCTGGCAGTAAGCATTACCTCAGGTTTATCACCACTTAAAATAACCGATGATTTAATGTAAAAATCCTCTTCTTTTGTAATATTTTGTATTCCTTCAGAAAAATAAGTTCCACCATCGTAAACAATTTTTAAGGCTTTTATTAATTCTTCTTTTGTAATGTTTTTAAGAAGATACCCTTTTATTCCCAGCTTTTCTAACTTCCCCAAATATCTGCTACCCTTTTGATGAGTAAGCATAAGTATTTTTTGATTTGGTTTAAATTTTTGAATTTCTTCTACTACTTCCAAACCTGTCATATCGGTTAAATGAAGATCGAGCAATAGTATATCACATTTTTTTTTCTTTAAAGTAGAAATAGCATCAGCACCAGAATTGCATTTGGTAATAATTTTAAATTCATTTCCTTTAGCCAATAATAATTCCAAACCTTCGATGTAAAGGGAATGGTCGTCGGCAAGAATTAATGAAATCATTTGATTGTTATTAAATTCTATTCAAATATAACAATTATTCTAAACTATAAAAAAATTGAACTAATGAGTTATATGTATCCCTGTATTTGTTAGAAATAGTTTAATTGCAATTGCTAGAAGAATAATTCCAAAGAATTTTCTTAATATCATTATCCCTGCTTTACCAATAACTTTCTCGAACCACTCTGCAGATTTTACAACAATATACACAATGACCATATTTAAGACTAATGCAATTAAAATATTTGCTGCATGATATTCTGCCTTTAGTGAAAGCATAGAAGTTATTGCTCCTGCTCCAGCCACTAAAGGAAAAGCGATTGGCACAATACTTACTCCTGCAGGTGTTGTACCTCTAAAAAAATCTATTCCCAGAACCATTTCTAACCCTACAAAAAATACAACTAATGAACCGGCAATAGCAAAAGAATAAATATCTACTCCAAAAATCCCAAGTAGAGGTTCTCCAATAAAGAAAAACATTAACATTATACCCAAAGCAAAAGAGGCTGCTTTAAGTGCGTCTATTTTGCCATGTTTTTGCTTTAAATCAATAATAATTGGTAAAGAACCTGTAATATCTATAACTGCAAATAAAACCATAAAAGCAGAAAATATTTCGCGAAAATTTAACTGTAAGTCGAACATATAAAATAATTTGACACAAAGATATAAAAAATATTTTTGTTATAGTCAGGTCTATGGCCTGGGAGCTTACTATAAAATAAATTATTAAAAATATTTCAAAAAAGAACAGTCAGGTCGAAATACCTGACTGCAGAATAAAAGATCAGGGGTTTTGACACAAGTGGATACTTGCGCCAATAGATAGAAAAAACAGTCAGGTCGAAAGACCTGACTGCAATATAAAAAGTTAAACAAAATTATTTTACAAGTTTCATTTCATCTATTAGATTTTTTGCTCCGGCATATTTATCTATAACAAATAACACATATCGAATATCAACATTAATACATTTTTGCAAACTGTTTTCGTAAGCAATATCACCACTCATTGCCTCCCAGTTTCCATCAAAAGCAATACCTACAAGTTCGCCATTTCCATTAATTACTGCGCTTCCTGAATTACCACCAGTAATATCATTATTTGTAGTAAAGCAAACTCGCATTTCGCCAGTAGAAGAAGCATACTGACCAAATTCTTTTTTATAATAAAGTTCTTTAAGCTTTGGAGCTACTACAAACTCATCAACTTTAGGATCTTCTTTTTCTATTATTCCAGCCAAGGTGGTATAGTAATGGTAATCAACAGCATCGGCGGGCCTGTAATCACCCACAGTTCCGTATGTTAATCGCATTGTTGAATTTGCATCGGGATAAAAAAGCTTATCTGGCTGCATTTCCATAATGCCTTTCTCAAATAATCTTTTTGCATTTATAGCCGCATTAGTTTCTAAACCACTTAAACTATAATACTCCAGAACAACCTGTCTGGCTATTTTATACGCCAAGTCATTTTCTAGAACTTTTAAAGAAGGCTTATCTAGAAATGAATTAAAACGTTTTTCATCTGCAAAAATTGATTTTTTAAATAACTCATCAGAAAACCGATTAAAATCGCCTTTATATTTATCTTGTATAGATGAAAATATTTCGAGATGGTAGGTTTGAGGAAGATCTTCGTAATACATTTTTAATAACTCAGTAAATATTTTTTTATCGGTTGAAACATTATAATCTTTAAAAAAAGCTTTTCCTGTAATGCGTAAATCTTCTACAATATTATTTACTGTAGACTTGTCTGGAACTGATGCCGATAATGCCTGATAAAGCTGTATTGCCGACAAAGGAAATTCAATAATTTCTCCACCCTGAAATAAAGCTTCAGAAACATATTGAAACGCTAAAGATTTTTCTTTGTTTTCGGTATAAGATTTTTCAATTACAGAAAGTACATTTCCATATAGTTTTTGTCTTTCAGGAGTTTTATTTAACCATTCTGTAAATTGTTTTTCAAGAACTTGTTTTTTGCTAACAACGTCTAACTTTCTTAATCCTTTTGATTGTCCTATAAAATATTTCCAATAATTTGCCGACTCTGCGTATTTGGAGGCATATTGAATTCTAACCTTATCAGAAGCATCCATATCTTGTCTCATTATTTCGAGTTTCTTTGTTCGAATTTTAATTGCCGCAGGATTTAAAACCTCCATTTGCTCCTTTACCCCAAAGGAAGTTAAATATCTTTCAGTTGTACCTGGAAATCCCATAACCATAGCATAATCTCCTTTTTCCTGGCCCTTTAAAGAAACAGGCAAAAATTGCTTTGGTTGATATGGAATATTATCTTTTGAATAATTGGCAGGCTTTCCGTCTGGACCAGAATACACTCTAAAAATGGAAAAGTCACCTGTATGTCTAGGCCACATCCAATTATCTGTATCTCCACCAAATTTACCTATTGAAGATGGGGGAGCGCCAACTAATCTAATATCTTTAAAAGTCTCGAAAACAAATAAAAAATATTGATTTCCTGCAAACATATCCACTACTTCCACATTATAGCCAGTTCCTTTAACCGCCTCTTTTTCAATTTCCTTTATTATTTTTTCTATTGTTGATTGACGTTTCTCAAATGAAAAATCTTCAGTAACATCTTTTAAAACTCTATCAGTAACATCTTCAATTCTGACTAAAAATGAAGCACACATACTTTCGTTTGAAAGTTCCTGATCTTTTGTAAAAGCCCAAAAACCATCGGTTAAATAATCATGTTCAATAGAACTATGACTCTGTATTGACTCAAAACCACAATGATGATTTGTAAATAAAAGACCTTGCGAAGAAACAATTTCAGCAGAACAGAAAAATCCCATTGGGTAACTTTCATTACTTAATCCACAAATTGCATCTTTTAAACTCGCTTTATTTATATTATAAATATCGTCAGTGGTTAATTTAAAGCCCTGACGTTTCATGTCATCGTAGTTTTTGTTTATAAGAGACAAAATCCACATTCCCTCATCGGCTTTCACGATATTTGCAAAGAAAATAAACAAAGCAGCAAAGAACACTAGTATTCTTTTTATCATTTTATTAAAATAAAAGTTAATTAAACTTCAAAATTTTTACAAATTAAATCATTAAATAAAGGTTTTCAAAAGATTTTACAAAGCATTTTATTAATTAAGAGTAATTAAAAATTGACTTAAATTTGCCCCATGCAAAATATCAGATCAGTCTCATTAAATTCAATAATTGAATTTTTAGAAAAAAACGGAGAAAAGCCATACAGAGCCAATCAAATATCAGACTGGTTATGGAAATATAGAGTTAGTTCATTTGATAAAATGAAAAACTTGTCACTTAATCTTCAAGAAATTCTATCTAAAAACTTTTTTATTGACGCCGCTAAAATAACTACTCAACAATTTTCTGATGACAACACTATAAAAGTAGCATTTACACTTTTTGATAATCAAGCAGTTGAAGGCGTATTAATTCCTTCGGACAAAAGAGTTACCGCATGTATCTCATCACAAGTTGGTTGCGCCTTAGGTTGTAAGTTTTGTGCTACTGGACAATTTGGTTTTAGCAGAAATTTATCTGCGGGTGAAATATATGATCAGGCTTTCTTATTAGCAGAACTATCTCAAAAACAATATGATTTGCCTTTAACAAATATTGTTTTTATGGGAATGGGCGAACCACTTTTAAATTATGAAAATGTAATTTTAGCAATAAATTGGATAACTTCTCAAAAGGGAATGGGATTTTCGACTAAACGAATAACTATTTCTACAGCAGGAATTCCTGATAAAATTGAGCAATTAGCTAAAGATAATATTAAAGTAAACCTTGCGCTTTCGTTACATACTGCCATCCCAACTGTTAGACAAGAATTATTACCTGTTGCAAACAAATACACTTTAGAGCGTATTGCTCAAGCCCTTAAATTTTACACTTCGACTTTAAAAAAAGAAGTAACTTTCGAATATCTTTTACTTAAAGGAATAAATGATAGCTTAAACGATGCAAAGGCTTTAATAAACTACTGCAGTCATGTTGCCAGTAAAGTTAACGTAATTGAATACAATCCCGTAACTAACTTACCTTTCGAAAAATCAACTCCAGAGAACACGGCACTATTTTTGAAAACCCTGTTTGCAAAAAATTTAAACGTTAAACTAAGACAAAGCAGAGGCAAAGATATTGATGCTGCATGCGGACAACTAGCAAATAAAGAAAGAAATACATGAAATATTGAAAAAAATGAAATTTATTTCAGATTTTTTATACTTTCGTAAAAAATTTAATTGAATTAACTTTAAAATTCTCAACTATGAAAGCATTAACATTCTTCATTTTGTTAACTTTGGCTTTTACAAGTTCAAATTTGTATGCCCAAACCCTTGAAATGGACTGGGGACAATCATACGACCTTCCAAAAAATAATTGGTATCAAAAAATAATCGGATCAGATAAAGATGGCTTTTTTGCTATACGTAGTGAAAGTATTTTTGGTGTAAATGAAGAAAATTTATGGTTAGAGTATTACTCTGCAACAACAAATGCTCGTGAATCTTCAAATCAAATATTAATGCCAACGGTTAGCGGAACGCCATCCCATTACGAAAACCTTTATTACTTAAATGGCAAATTAATTATATTCAGCTCTATAACTAATGGAAGTCGTAAAGTGCTATACGTTTCTTATTTAAACAATGAAGGTGCACTTAAAAATAAACCTAAAGAAATTGGAAGTATACCTGTTAGCAATTCAAATACTGACGGATTTAATTTTCAATTAACAGATGCAGGTAAAATAATGTTAAGCTTTCATAATACTTTTGCTTTATATAATGCCGAACCACATAATTTCAAAATCATTAATTCTGACCTTGTTGAAGAAGTAAATTACTCATTAGAATTACCGTTAAAGGACAGAGCTTTTGAAATTATTCAAGCTAAAGTTTCAAAATCTGGAGATATATGCATGTTAATAAAATTAGATAAAATTGCTGATAAAAAGAAAGTATCAACGGGTACTGCTTTTGAATACACTATGTTTGTTTATTCAGTGAAGAAAAAAGAGTTTCACCCTTTTCCTATAACAGTAGACAAATATACCCCTACGCATGTAATATTTGGATTTGATAAAAATGATGATATTGTTATTACTGGGTTTTTTGCAAATAAAACTATTAAAATCGCTAATGAGTTCTCTGGTTCCTTTTTTAAAAAAATAAATCCTAGAACTCTAAAAGCTGAAGTAATGGACCTTAAAAAATCTATAAAACTTTTTAGCAAAGAACTTATTTCTGAATTTAGTCAAGAAAGAAATGGAGAAACTGCAGATCAATATTATAATTACGTGATTCGAGACATGTTTTTCTTTGAAAATGGTGGTTTTGCTTTTATTGCTGAGCAAGAATACACTAAATCAACTACTATAATAGCTCCCGGAACAAAACAAGAAACAAAAATTGATTACTATTACTATAATGATCTTTTAGTTAGTGGTGTAACTAAAGAAGGCCTTTTAGATTGGCAGATTAGAATTCCTAAAAATCAAAACAGTTCCGACGACAATGGTTACTACCATTCAATTGCTTCTTTTGTTGATGCAAACAAACTTAAAATTATTTTTGATGATAACAGATCTAATCTTGAAAACAAGGTGGCTATAAAAACAAAAGAATTAAAAAACAATCCTGTTTTAACACCTAAAGGTCAAGCTATACTTGCAACATTATATAGTGATGGAAGCTATGAAAAATATCCGATGTTTAAAAATGAAGACGCC
Organism: uncultured Bacteroidota bacterium; assembly: GCA_903837285.1. GTDB lineage: Bacteria > Bacteroidota > Bacteroidia > Bacteroidales > GWA2-32-17 > GWA2-32-17. Next base: position 30,979 of record CAILUD010000190.1, read on the forward strand.
AAATATGTTATTGTTCCTAGACTTATAGCTAAAGTTGGTAAACGTTATGTTTCATACGCTCAAGATGGCAAAAGCTTTAAATTAGGATCTTTTGTTTTTGAATAACATAAAACAACAATATACAATTAAGCGTTTTGCTTGATTAAATAAAACCCTAATAAGAAATTGTTAGGGTTTTATTTTTTAAAATCATACCATTTGTCAGCCGCGACGGATTATAAAATAGCCAGATTTCTTATACATCTCCATACGTTCTTCAAAAAAGAGGTAAAATTGGTTGGTCTATTTTATAAATCAATGATATAATAATTAAAAAGGCTGCCTTTATAAAAAAGACAGCCTTTACCCTAAATCAACAGAATGAAATTCTTAAAACTCTATATATTTGCAAGTAATTGTTTCACTTTTTCAGAAATAATTTTGCCATCAACTGCACCGGCAAAACGCTTAGAAGCAATTCCCATTACCTTACCCATTTCTGCAGGTGATTTTACTCCTGTTTGCTCAATAATTTCTTTCAACACAGAATTAATTTCATCTTCGGTAGGTGGTTTTGGTAAATATTTTTCAATAATTGCTGCTTCAAATAACTCTTTGTCGGCAAGTTCCTGACGATTGTTTTTTGAATAAATATCAGCCGATTCTTTTCTTTGTTTAAAGAGTTTTTGGATTATAGAGAGCTCTTTTTCGTGACTGATTTCTGAATTTGCTCCTTCAGTTTTTGCTATAAGCATTGCAGCTTTTAAACTGCGTAAAGCTTCGAGTTTTCCACTTTCTCTAGCTAACATTGCAGCTTTTATATCGTTACTTATTTGATCGAAAAGTGACATAATCTTTTATTTAATCTACGTTATCGTGTAAATACGGATTGTTTTCTTTTAACTGAATACCATTATTGTTTTTTGAAATGGTATAATTAGATTTATCTGAAGAAGATGAATAATTTTTATCTTCCACTATAATTTGTTTTCTTAAATATGCTGGAATATTTTCAAGCTGATCTACCTGTTCAGAATTACTTAAATCAGTAAGAATATTTTTTTTATCGTTATTTGTTAAAGAACTTTCTGGCTTAGTTTCAATAGTAAAGTCAACGGTATTTTCTTGTTGTTTTTGTTTTTGATTAACCTCAAATTCAATTGCTTTTTGCGACACTATTTGATTTACTACCTTTTGTTCTTCCTGATATGATTGATTAAGCACATTTTTTACTCTTTCCTTTGGAGCAGAACCAAGCTCTGGAATTGAAGAAGAACTAAAACCAGTGGCAATAATTGTAACAGAAATTTTACTTCCAAGAGTTGAGTCTTTGCAACTCCCTAAAATCATATCTGCTTTTGAACCAGCCGCCTCCTGAACGTAATCACTTATTTGTCCTATTTCATCCATTGTTACTTCACTATCACCGGAAGTAATATTGAGCAGAATGTTTTTAGCACCACGAATTTCGTTATTATTTAACAAAGGTGATGAAAGAGCTTTTTTAATCGCTTCAATTGCACGATTTTCACCTTCAGAAAATCCAGTTCCCATGATTGCTACGCCGCTATCACTCATTACAGTTCTTACATCAGCAAAGTCGACGTTTACATGACCAGGCACTGTTATTACCTCAGCAATACCTCTTGCACCAATTGTTAAAACATCATCAGCTTTTGCAAATGCTTCAGAAACCGGTAAATCGCCATAAATTTCGCGCAACTTCTCGTTGTTAATAACAAGTAACGAATCAACATGCTCTTTTAACTCACGTAATCCTTCAATTGCCTGATTAAATCTTCGAGGTCCTTCGAAACGGAAAGGAATTGTAACAATAGCTACAGTAAGTAATCCCAATTCTTTTGCTGCTTTTGCAATTATCGGCGCTGCACCAGTTCCAGTACCACCACCCATTCCTGCAGTAATAAAAACCATTCGGGTATTTTCGGATAGCAAATTATTAATTTCATTTAAGCTTTCTATTGCAGCTTGTTTTCCTTGTTCTGGGAGGTTTCCAGCTCCTAATCCTTCTGTTAATGTTTGACCAAGTTGAATTTTATGCGTTACAGGACTTTTAGCAAGAGCCTGAACATCGGTATTGCAAACCACAAAGTCGACATCACGAATTCCTTGTATAAACATATGATTAACGGCATTACTGCCTCCTCCGCCAACACCAATTACCTTAATAATAGAAGGTCTTTGGGAAGCGAATCCGAATGTTAATAAATCTTCTTCATTCATATTTATTGGGTTTTAGGGTTTTTAATTTATTCGTTAATTTTTGTGTCTTTATCGTCAAATAGCGTTGATAGACTTTCAAAAAACTTATTTTTTCCAAACATTATTTTAGATTCTTTTTCCTTTTTTTCTTTCTTTTTTGGTTTTTCTACCTTTTCTTCTTCTTCAAAAAATAAATCTGGTTTTATATTTGCCTGCACCATAACTTCTTCTTTCTCGATAACATCAACAACAGAAGCCTTACCGCTTTTTCGCATTTCCTCTTCTCCTATCATCATAAGCCCTACGCTTGTTGAATACATCGGAGAATTTACATCTTCCTTAACATCAGAAGTTAAATATTGTATAGGGAAACCAATTTTAATTTCATGACCAGTTTTAAAAGAAACAAGTTGAGGAAGATTTTTTAAAAGCGCACCCCCACCTGTAATTACCATTCCAGCTCCTAAGCGGTCAGCATAACCAGAATTTTCAATTTGAAATTCAATAGCTCCAATTATTTCTTCCATTCTTGCTTGTAAAACATTGGCAAGACTTTTTTGACTTATTTCTTTTGCGCTTCTTCCGCTAACACCAGGTACAGTTACAATTTCATCATCACCAGTTGATTCGGCAAGAGCAGATCCAAACTGAACTTTTAATTCTTCGGCATGCTTTTCTAGAATGTTATAAGCAGATTTAACATCACCTGTTAGTACGTTTCCACCAAAAGGGACAACAGCTGTATGACAGATTGTACCTTCGTAGTAAATTGCAAGATCTGTTGTACCACCACCAATATCTATAAGTGCAACTCCCGCTTCTTTCTCATCTTCTGTTAATACAGCAAACGATGATGCCAAAGGCTCTAGCACTAAACTTTTTAAATGTAAACCAGCTCTTTCAACACAACGTTTAAGGTTTTTTATATTCATTGTTTTTCCTATAACAATGTGAAAATTTCCTTCTAAACGTTTTCCGCAAATACCAATTGGCTTAACACCATTTTCGCCATCTACTGAATAACTCTGAGGTAGCACATGAATAATTTCTTCGCCTGGCTCTAATCCAATACGATACTGATCATCTTTAAGCATGTCAACATCTTCAGCAGTTATTTCCTGATCATAACTTGGTCGGTTTACATAACCAGAATTTCTAATACATTTGATATTTTGACCAGCAATTCCGACATAAACATCAGTTATTTTTAACTGTGCTTTTTGTTCAGCTATTTCAACAGCCAGTTTAATACTGTTTACAGTTTCTTCAATATTTAAAACATTTCCTCGTTTAACTCCTTTTGAGGGTGCTTTACCTATTCCTAAAATACGGAATTTTCCATCGGTTTCTTTTTTACCAATGATAGCAACAATCTTTGTTGTGCCAATATCAATTGCCGAAATAATGTCATTCTGTTGGTTCATAATCAATCTTTTTTTTGCAAACTACTTGGTTCTTATATTTTATATTTATTGTTTCATATTTGTTCCAACCTTCACGCGATAATCCAATTTGGATAAAAGCTTTTAGGTTATCGAATTTTTCTTCTAAATCATCAATATTGCCTAATAAGATTGTAAATTTTCCTATTTTAGGAATAAGTTCTATTTCGCTATTTTCATTTATAAAAATCTGTTCAATAAAAGAATTAAAAAAATTATCGTTTTCAATAAATTTTGCCAGAGTAAAAAGATCGTCAACCATTATATTTCTTCCCAACACATCTTTTTCTTCTGCATTTGAAGCATTCTTAGTATAACGCAAATTATATGGTTCATTAATATTTCCATTTGCGACTAACACTCTTGCAGTGTATTTATCTGATAACGGAAATAAATTTCCGATATTATCAATATAATAGCTTTCATTATTATAATTAACAATTCGAAGAATTGGATTTCTTTGCTCGACTTTGATATGCAAAATGCCATCAAAAGTGGTATAAACTTCTGCCGATTTTACTGATGGATGATTTCTAATTGCAGTTTCAAATTTATTAAGTGGAAAATTCTCTATATTGTTACCAATAATTTTAAATCCTTTTTGATTAAGCAATTCTTTAATGTCTGCTGATTCTACAAAGCCATATCCAGTTGAATCAATAATCTGAACATCTATATCGGTACATTTAATTTTTTTAAGTTGTGATTCAGAAAAGCCCAAAGAAATAACTAATACCGCAATAAAGAAAGACCATATTGCAATAGAAATTATTTTTTTAATCACAGCTTTTTTCATAATCAGCTTAAAATTATTTTTTTAATTGGTTCAATATATTGATCAATATCACCAGCTCCCATTGTTAATAACAACTCTGGCTTATTAGATTCAATTTTATTTAAAAGTTCATCTATTGTAGATAAATATTTATGTGTAATGTTAACTTTATCAAAAATTGTTTTACTTGTAATGCCTTCAATTGGTTTTTCACGAGCAGGATAAATTTCTAACAAATAAAGTTCATCGAGTAAAGAAAGGGAAACACCAAATGCATCAGCAAAATCTCGAGTTCGTGAAAATAAGTGTGGTTGAAAAACTCCTGTTATTTTTTTATCAGGATAAACTTCTTTAACCGAAGAAATAAAGGCTTTTAATTCTTCTGGGTGATGTGCATAATCATCAATATAAATATTTCGGGAATTAAAAACTTGAATATCAAAGCGTCTTTTAACTCCATTAAAAGTTGCTAAAGCAGTTCTTATACTTTCCGCCGATAATCCTTCCCACAAACACATTGAGGCCGCTGCTACAACATTTTCGATATTGAACATTCCTGTAATTCCTGGTGTAATGTTATCAATATTTCCCCATGGAGTTTTTAAATTAAAAGTGAATTTACCCTTACTTAATGTTACATTTGTAATAGTGCAATCAGCATTTTCTTTTACAGAATAAGTTGCAATTTCTGCATTAATTTTGGGTGGTATAAAACCACTTTCCTTTTTATACAGTAGTTTACCACCAGGTTTTATACATTTGGTAAAATCGGAAAATGCTTCATTTACTTTCTCAAAACTTCCATAAATATCAAGATGATCTGCATCAACAGCCGTTATGATGGCAGATGTTGGAGATAACTGAAGAAAAGAGCGATCGTATTCATCGGCTTCAACAACTGCTGTATTACATTTTTCTTTATGTAAAAAATTAGTCTCATAGTTTTTTGATATTCCACCTAAAAATGCATTACAACCAGTCCCAGAATGAGTATAAATATGAGCAATACAAATAGAAATAGTTGTTTTCCCATGTGTACCAGCAACAGCAATTGTTGAATAATTCTTTGTTATTTCTCCTAATATTTCAGCTCTTTTTATAATTGTAAACCCATTATTTAAAAACCAATTTAATTCAACATGATCTTTTGGAATTGCCGGAGTACAAATAATTAAAATATTTTCTTTATTGTTAATTTCTTTAAAAACAGGTGAAATCATTAATACATCATCAACATAATGCACTTTTATTCCTGAATTTTGAAGCTCTACACATAATGGAGTTTTGGTACGATCATATCCTTCAACATTACAACCAAGCAATTTAAAATACTTTGCTATAGCGCTCATGCCTATGCCGCCAATACCAATTAAATAAACATTATGTATATTGTTTAAATTCATTAAGGATGCGATTCTATTATTGAAATTATTTCATTTGCAATTTTTTCAGCGGAATTTGTTACAGCCATTTTTCCACAATTATCGCGATAAACATTAATCAGGAATTCATCTTTAAGAAGCTTTATTGCTTCATCAACGAGTTTCTCTGGAGCTTCGGCATCTGTTATCATCATTGCAGCATCATTTTTAAATAATGCCATTGCATTTTTAGTTTGATGATCTTCTGCAACATTTGGCGATGGAACTAAAATTGATGGTTTCTTAACAATACATAATTCCGAAATAGTACTTGCCCCTGCCCTTGAGATAACAACATCTGCAATAGAATATGCTAAATCCATTCTAGAAATAAAATCTATTACTTTAATTCCATCATTATTATATTTTGCAGCAGACTCTTTTGCATTATAAAAATACTCTTTACCAGTTTGCCATATCAATTGAAGTTTTTGGTCTGCGATCTTAGATAATCCTGCTTCTATACTATTATTAATAGTTCTGGCACCTAAACTGCCTCCAATAACTAATATTGTTTTCTTATTACCTTGTAATCCAAAATGCAAAAGTGCTTCTTCATGTTTTTTTCCAGTTACATCTATAAGGTCTTGCCTTACAGGATTACCTGTAAAAACAATTTTTTCTTTAGGAAAAAATCTTTCCATATTTTCATAAGCAACACAAATCTTATTCACTTTGTTACCCAATATTTTATTTGTAACACCAGCATATGAATTTTGTTCTTGTATAAGAGTTGGAATATTCATTCTTGTTGCTGCTCTAAGAATTGGACCTGAAGCAAAACCGCCCACACCAACAACTATATCCGGATTAAAAGATTTAATTATTTTTCTTGCTTTTACAATGCTAACAAGTAACTTATAGAAAAAAGAAATATTCTGAAATGTTAGTTTTCTTTGAAAACCCCTTACAGGTAAACCAATAATTTTATATCCTGCAGCAGGAACTTTTTCCATTTCCATTTTGCCTTCGGCTCCAACAAATAGAATTTCTGTATTACTATCCTTTTGCTTTAATGCATTAGCAATGGATATTGCCGGAAATATATGACCTCCGGTTCCTCCACCACTAATTATTACCCTAAGATTTTGCTTCTGATTGCTCATGTTCGGGAGTTTTAGTTACACTTTGACTAACGCTTAAAATAATTCCAAAAGCTGCACTGGTAAAGATTATTGACGTACCACCCATACTTACCAAAGGCATTGTTTGACCAGTTACAGGGAAAAGATTTACAGCAACAGCCATATTTATAAATGCTTGAAAAATTAAACTTAAAGCCAGCCCCATAGATAAAAATGCAGCAAATGCACTTGATGATTTCCTGACTATGACCCCGGCTCGAAAAAATAACAATATATACAAAAATATAATTCCAAAAGGAATAAATATTCCATATTCTTCTATTATTATTGCAAAAATAAAATCGGAATATGGATGAGGCAAAAAATTACGCTGTGTGCTGTTACCAGGCCCTTTGCCAAAAAACCCACCAGTTGCAATAGCTATTTTTGATTGCTCAACCTGAAAATTATCTTCACTATTACCACTAACAAAATTCTCAATTCTTTTTTTCCAGGTTCCTATTCTACCTTGTTTTTCTTCTGGTAAATTAACCATAACCAAAATAAAAACTGCTAGTCCGGCAATTCCAATTCCTATTACAGATAATATATATTTTATTTGAACCCTACCTAAAAACAATAAAATTAATGAAGTTCCAAAAAGCATGACTGCTGTTGAAAAATTCGCAGGTAATATAAGTCCACAAACAATTAAAATCCATACCATTATTGACCAAAAACCTGTCTTAAAATCTTTAATGTTACCTTGATTTTGTGCAAGAAAACGAGCGATATATAAAATTAATGCAAATTTTGCAAAGTCAGAAGTTTGAAATGAAATTCCCGTTCCTGGAAGTGTCATCCAACGCGATGCTTCGTTTAAATTAGTGCCCTTTAATAAAGTCCAGGCAAGAAGCGGTACACACAAATACAATAATAATTTCGAAATCTTTAAATAAAAATTAAAAGGTATTCTATGAGTTATAAAAATAATTACTAATCCCAGAAATAACAAAGCGCCATGTCTTGTTAAATAATAAAGAGTATTACCTTCCTGATATTTAAAAGCAAGAGTACCTGTTGAGCTGTATACTGCAAGAATTGACATAATAGAAAGTAGTGCAATCACACCCCAAATGACTGCATCACCCCTAAATAATTTTGCAACAGCTGCTTTCATTAATTTATAATGTTATAAATCTCTAACTGCTCTTTTAAATTGCTTACCACGATCTTCGTAACTATCAAATAAATCAAAGCTTGCGCAAGCAGGTGATAACAATACAACATCACCATCATGAGCAAGATAAAAAGACGTTTTTATTGCGTCAGCCATAGATTTTGTTTCAACCTTTGGTATATCTAACTCTTCAAATGCTTTTAAAATTTTTGAATTATCAGTACCAAGACAGACAATTGCCTTTACTTTTGATTTTACTAAATTGTTAAGTTGACTATAGTCGTTGCCTTTATCAACGCCACCAACAATCCACACTAATGGTTTTTTCATACTTTCTAGAGCATACCATGTAGAATTTACATTTGTAGCTTTTGAATCGTTAATAAATTCGACACCTCGCACTTTCAGAACTTTTTCTAAACGGTGTTCAACAGCTTGAAAATCCATTAGACATTCGCGAATTACATCTTTGCGAATTCTTAATAATTGCGCAGCAATACCAGCCGCTAACGAATTGTACTGATTGTGTTTTCCTTGTAAAGCTAATTCTTGTATTGACATGTTAAAGGGGTTATTATTTAGGTTTATTTTTAATTCATTTTCTTTTACATACCCACCATTTATAATTTCTTTATTAATTGAAAATGGTATTTGTTGAGATTTTAAATTTCGTTTTTCAAGTTCTTTAATGATCACCTCATCATCCAAACAATAAATTAGAATTTCGTTTTCCTTCTGGTTATTTGTTATCCTAAATTTACTATCAATATAATTTTGAAAATCATAATCATATCTATCTAAATGATCTGGTGTTATATTTAATAGTATTGCAATATCAGCTTTGAATTTATGCATCTCATCAAGTTGATAGCTGCTTAATTCCAGAACAAAATATTCAAAGTTTTTTTCAGCAACCTCAAGAGCAAAACTGGTTCCTACATTACCTGCTACACCAACATTTAATCCTGCCTTTTTAAGTATGTGATACAGCAAAAGCGTAGTAGTTGTTTTTCCATTACTACCAGTTATACATATTGTTTTTGCATTTGTATATCGCGATGCAAATTCAATATCTGATACAATTGAAATTCTTTTTTTTCTAATTGCTTGAATTATTTCAGCTTTTTCAGGTATTCCAGGGCTTTTAATAATTTCTACTGCACTTAATATTTTATTAACTGTATGTCCTCCTTCTTCAAAAGGAAGATTATACTTATCAATTAACTCTTTATATTTAGGTTTAATAGTTCCATTGTCGCTTATAAAAACGTCGAAACCTTTCATGCGTGCTAACACCGCCGAACCAATTCCGCTTTCACCTGCTCCTAATATGGCTATTAATTCCTTCACTATCTTAATTTCAATGTAACTATTGTTATAACCGCTAACATTATTGCAATAATCCAAAACCTTGTAACTATTTTTGGTTCTACATAACCTTTCTTTTGGTAATGGTGATGAAGCGGTGCCATTTTAAATAATCTTTTGCCCTCACCAAATCTGCGTTTTGTATATTTAAAATATCCTACCTGCATCATAACCGATAAATTTTCGACAAAGAAAATTCCACAAAGAATTGGTAACAAAATTTCTTTTCTGATTAAAATTGCAAATACAGCAATAATTCCACCAATTGCTAAACTTCCAGTATCGCCCATAAACACTTGTGCCGGATATGAGTTATACCACATAAACCCAACAGTAGCTCCAATAAAAGCGCTTGCGTACACCACCATTTCGCCAGAATATGGGATGTACATAATATTAAGGTAATCGGCGAAAATTATGTTTCCAGAAACATAAGCCAGAATACCAAGAGTAGTTCCAATAATTGCAGAAACTCCGGTAGCAAGTCCATCTAAGCCATCCGTCATATTTGCACCATTTGAAACTGCTGTAACAATAAAAATAACAGCTAATACAAAAATTACCCAAACCCATTGGTTTCTTGCAGCAGAACTTAAAAACCACAATAAATATTTATAATCAAATTCATTATTTTTAAGAAACGGGATAGTAGTTTTTGTTGATTTAATATCATCTTTAGCCATATAAACCGCCCTACTTTCAAATGTGTTTGTTGTTTTTGTTATTTCTGTTGCTGGCTCAACAATACTTTTACTCGCTTTTTCGCGAATAACAATATCTCCACTAAAATAAATTGTAAGACCTAATATCAAACCTAAACTTACTTGTCCTAAAATTTTAAACTTTCCTTTTAATCCTTGTTTATCGTGTTTAAAAACTTTTATATAATCATCTAGAAAACCCATTAAGCCTAACCAAACAGTAGTTACGAGCAAAATAATAATATAAATGTTATGAATTTTCGCAAAAAGTAAAGTAGGAATAATAATTGATGAAAGTATAATTATACCGCCCATTGTAGGTGTACCCTGTTTTTTAAGTTGACCTTCAAGTCCTAGGTCTCTAACAACTTCTCCTATTTGTTTTTTTTGCAGAAAATTGATGATTTTCTTTCCAAAAAGCAATGAAATTATTAACGATGTAATTAATGCCATTGCTGACCTGAATGAAATGTAATGGAAAACTCCCGCCCCAGGGAAGTCAATTTTATCCAAATATGAAAATAAGTAATAAAGCATATTATTTCTTTTCGTTAAAAATTTCTTTTACTACTTCTCTGTCATCAAAATGTGCTTTCACACCATTTACTTCCTGATATGTTTCATGTCCCTTTCCAGCAACTAGGATTATATCTCCTTTTAATGCAAACTGACAGGCTGCACGAATTGCTTCTCTTCTGTCAACAATAGTCAAAACTTTCTTCGACAATTCTGCATCAAGTCCGGTTTTCATATCAGCTATTATATCTTCAGCTAATTCATTTCTGGGATTATCAGAAGTTAAAATTACTTTATCACTTAACTCTGCACTAATTTTGGCCATTACTGGACGTTTTGTTTTGTCGCGATTTCCTCCAGCTCCAACAACAGTTATAATTTTATTATCTTTCTTTACAAGTTGTTTTATTGTTTGTAAAACATTTACTAATGCATCTGGTGTATGCGCATAATCAACAACTGCAGTGCATCCATCTACTGATGTGAAATATTCAAAACGACCATCAACAGCAGTTAAATCGCTTAACTCAAGCATTACTTTTTCCTTATCTGCATCAAGTAAAATTGCTGTTGAATAAATTGCTAAAATGTTACTTGCATTAAATTTTCCAATTAATCTGGTCCACATTTCCATGCCATTTATATTTAACAACATGCCATCAATATGACTTTCTAATATTGATGCATTATAATCAGACATTGAATGAAGCGAATAAGTATTAATCTTTGACTTTGTATTCTGAGTCATTACCTTTCCATTCTTATCATCTGCATTTGTTAGTGAAAAAGTATTCTGTGGCAAATCGTCGAAAAATTTCTTTTTTACTGATAAATATTCTTCAAATGTTTTATGATAATCTAAATGGTCATGTGTTAAATTGGTAAAAACACCACCGGAAAAAGTTATTCCATTTATTCTGTGCTGAGCAATTGCATGTGAACTTACTTCCATAAAACAATATCTACAACCTGCTTCAACCATTTTATGCATAAGCTTATGAATCTGAATTGCATCTGGTGTTGTATGTGTGCTATCAAAAGATTTTGAATCAACATAATTAACAACAGTTGAAATTAACCCTGACCGTTGTCCCATTCTTCTAAATAACTTGTACAACAACGTTGCAATAGTAGTTTTACCATTTGTTCCGGTTATTCCAACAACTTTTAATTTAGCAGAAGGATGATCAAAATATGAATCTGCAATAGGACCAGCTAACAAAGTAGTATCGCTAACTTGAACATATGTAATTCCTGATTTTGTAACTTCTGGAATTGTTTCACAAATTATTGCTTTTGCGCCATCTTTTATTACTTGTTCAATAAAACTATGCCCATCAACTTGACCACCTTTTATTGCAATAAAAATTGAGTTCTTTGTTATACAACGTGAATCTATGTAAATTCTGTAAACAGGAATATCTGGGTTACCAACTATTTGGATTACCGGTATGTTTTGCAATATTTCAGATAATTTTTTCACGTTATCCTAATTGAATAAAAATTGTTTGACCATTAGTTGATTTCGTACCAGCCGGTATAGATTGCGATTTAATAGTACCTTTTCCAATAGGCTTAACTTGCAAACCACAATTTTCTAATAAAAATAATGCATCGCGTAATCCCATTCCTATAACATTTGGCACTTGATTAGGTTTTATGCTAGTATTTTTTAGAATTATACCTTTTTCATTTCCTGTTACCATAACCCAATCAGAAGTTATAGCGGTTGTTCTGGCAGCAATTCCAAGAGTTTTGTATATGTTTTCTACATCTTGTTTATTACCGTTTTTTGCCAGAGGAAAATTACCCGCCAAGATGGAAGAGATATTTATTGGTTTATGAATATCAATACTTGTTGCATAAACTTTATCAGATATTTCTTTAAAAACCGGACCTGCAACTGCTCCACCATAATAAGCACCTGTTGTTTTAAAATCAGGATCATTTATTACAACAATACAACTATATTTAGGATTATCTGCGGGGAAATATCCAACAAATGAAGCTTTATAACTTAAATCTTTATATCCGCTTTTGCCTTTTGCTACTTGCGCAGTACCTGTTTTTCCTGCAATTTTATACAATGGGCTTCTTAAACTTTTTGCAGTCCCGTTTTCAACAACGCATTCTAACATTATTTTAAGTTTCTTGAGCGTTTCGTTAGAACATATTGAAGGAACTATAATTTCTGCGGGATAATCTTTAATTATTTCTCCTCGGAATTTTAACGACTTAACAAGTTTTGGCTTTACCATTCTTCCATTATTTGCAACAGCATTATATACTGTTAAAATCTGAAGAGGCGTTAATCTTATTTCATATCCTACAGAAATCCATGGAAGTGAAATACCCGACCATGTTGAGTCAGAAGGATCTTTTACGTATGGAGTACCTTCACCTTTTATATCTAAACCAAGTTTTTCGTTTAATTTTAATTTATAAATTCTATCAATAAAACGATGTGGTTCTTTAGAAAAATAATTAGAAATAATTTTTGAAACACCAACATTTGAAGATACTGCAAAAACATCTTTAGCAGAAATTTTTCCATACCCACCTTCGTGAGAATCTTTCATTTTTGATCCATAATATGTTGTTATTCCATTACCAGTATTAATAGTATCATCGAGATCAATAAACCCTTCTTCAAGTGCTGCAAGCATTGAAATAAGCTTAAAAGTAGAACCTGGTTCAGAACTTTCACCAATTGCATAATTATAATTTTCTACATATCCCTCTGATTCATCGGGTGATTTCTCAAGATTTGCAATTGCTTTTATATCGCCAGTTTCAACTTCCATTAATACAACACAACCATGATGAGCATTGTTAGCAACAAGCTGCTTTAATAAGGCATTTTGCGCAACATCTTGCAAATTAATGTCTATAGTACTAAAAACATCGTAACCATCTTGTGGTTCAACTTCGTTTCCATTATTTACCGGCATCCAAATATTGCCAGCCAATTTCTGCATTAATTCTACACCTTGTTTTCCTCTTAAATATTGATCAAATGCACCCTCAATTCCAACTACAACTCTTTCTTTTGTAACATATCCAATAGTTCGAGAAGCCAGCATACCAAATGGCTTTGCTCTTCTACTTGTTTGTATTGTTATAAAACCTCCTTTATTTCTCCCTAATCTAAAAATCGGGAATTCTTTCATCTTTTTAAGATCAGAGTAGTTGACTTTTCGCTTTATTAACTCATAACGACTACCTGTTTGCCACGCAAGCTTAAGCATAGATTTATATTCTGCAGCTGTTTTATCACCAAAAAGATTTGCGAGACAAATTGATAATGAATCAACATTTGCCTTAAAATATTCTTTTTTTACTCCCTCAGCTTTTGTGTCAAATCTTACTTCATAAAACGGCACTGAACTAGCTAAAACTCTTCCATCTCCAGAATAAATCTCACCACGCATTGGTTCAATTATAATATCTTTTTTTGTTAATTCATTTGCTTTTGATTTCCATTGTTTTCCCTCAATAACCTGAATAAACAAAATTCTCCCAATTATTACAACAGCAAAACCAATCATTAAAATGTAAAGAAGTGCCATTCGCCATAATATGTCTTTGCGGAGTTCTGCCATTTATTCTTTAACTTTTACAATAATTTTTTTTGGTGGATCAATTGATTCTGTCAATCCTAGTTGTTTTTCATTTATCTTTCTTACAACTTCGCTTTGTTGACTTTCTTTCATTAATTCAGAAGTTACTGAAATTTGTTCTGCCCTTAATTCTTTTAATTCAGTTTTAAGAGATTCGGTATTTCTAACAATTTTTTCAGCTGAATATCTATTTGCAATAAATCCAATTGCAATAAATGACAAGAAAATAACAAAAGGAAATTGTTTCTTAATTATTTCTTTAGAAAGCATTGAGCCATCCATAAAAGCTCTAAAAGGATTGGAACGCGTACCTTCTGATTCCTTTTTATGAGAATTTTCGGAATTTACTTTAACTTCTTCCGCTACTTTTTCTTCAATATTTTCTTTTTCCTCAATCATTTTTAATAGCAATTCTAAGCTTTGCGCTTCTGGCTCTTGAATTAAGATTTATTTCTGTTTCACTTGGTATTATTACTTTATTATTAAATGTTTTAAATGGCAATCCATTAACATTTCCAAACACATCACTTTCTGTTTTACCTTCAAAATTTCCAGATCTCATAAAGTTTTTTACTAATCTGTCTTCTAATGAGTGATATGTTAAGATTACTAACCGCCCACCCGATATTATCATTTCTGGAGTTTGTTCTAACATTTCACGCAGTGCTTCCATTTCGGCATTTACTTCTATTCTTAATGCCTGAAAAACTTTTGCCAAAAACTTGTGTTCTATTCCTTTTGGAGTTAATGGAGCAAGAGCTTTACATAAATCAAAAGTAGTTTCGATGGACTTTGTATTTCGTGCTTTTGCAATTAATCCTGCAACCTGATGAGCATTCCTAATTTCGCCATATTCATAAAAAATATTTGACAATTTATCGGCTGCCAAATTATTTACAAGATGAGCTGCAGTTAATTTTGCAGATTTATTCATTCTCATGTCTAACAAACCTTCGCTTCTGAAAGAAAAACCTCTTTCGGTTTTGTCAAAATGATGAGAAGAAACACCTAAATCAGCAAAAACTCCATTTACTTTTTCAAATCCCAGATACAACAAAAAATTTTTAAAGAACCTAAAATTTCCCTGCACAAAAACAAAGCGTTTATCGTCAATTGCATTTTGCTTTGCTTCCTCGTCCTGATCGAATGAGATTAACTTTCCTCCCTTTAACTTTTTTAAAATCTCGCCAGAATGTCCTCCACTGCCAAATGTTAAATCGACATAAATTCCTTCAGGATCGATATTTAAACCTTCAATACTTTCATTTAAAAGAACGGGAGTATGGTATTCTGTCATTCTTCATTATTGTTCAAGGGTCCACCAAGAATTTTTTCAGCTAATGATGCAAAATCATCCTCGTTCATACTTCCACTTTCGTAAATTGCTTTATCTAAAACTAAAATTCTTCCATCCTGCCCGGCAAGTACAACATCACCGGTTAAAATTCCAGCCCATTCTAATAATCTTCTTGGAACAAGCATTCTATTGTTTGCATCTAAAGTAATTTCGGCAGTGCCTTTATAAAATTCACGTAAAAATTTATTGTGATCGCGATTGTATTGGTTAATACGGCTTCTCAACATTTTTACCTGACGTTCCCATTCATCCATTGGGTATAGAACCAGACACTTTTCGAAAATATCTTTTTTTACCACAAACCTATCCTGAACAGTACCGCCCATCTGTTTTTTAAAGGCAGAAGGAAGCATGATTCGCCCTTTGGAATCTGCTTTACAAGGATAATCGCCTATAAACGTGGTCATAGCATTGTGTGATTTGAATTCTCAAAAATAAAAAATCTTTTCCCACTTTCTACCAAAATTTCCCACTATTTCCCACAATGTTGATAACTTTTTTGTTTTCAAAAATTAATAATTGAATTTCAATTAGTTGCAAATCTTCATTTTTTATTGAAAAACTAAGACTGATTTTGCATACTAAATTTTTGTTTGATTACCTTTGAAATTGCCAACATGTAATAAGCAAAGAAAATTAATGCAAGAAAAAGCAAAAGAAAACGAAGCGATAAAAATTGATATTGAGGCAATTATAAAAAGCAAAAATCCTCGCATGGCCAAGGCTTTGCCTCGGTTTTTAATACATTATATAAAAAGAATTTTGCATCAGGAAGAAATTAATCGTTTTCTTGAGGAGAATAAGAATTTATACGGAATTGACTTTGTTAGAGCAGTAATTAAATTTTTTAGAATTTCACAAGAAGTAATAGGAATTGAGAACATACCAAAGGATAAACAATTTCTTTTTGTATCAAATCACCCACAAGGCGGAATTGATAGTATGTGCTTAATTGACAATGTTTACGAAAATTTTGGTGAATCGCGTTTTATGGTTAATGATGTTTTGTTAAACCTTAAAAATTACGAGCCAATATTTGTTCCCATAAATTTATTTGGAGCACAAAGTAAAGATGCTGTAAGGAAGTTTGACGAAGTTTTTCAAAGTACATTTCAGGTGCTTTTTTATCCTGCTGGTTTAGTTTCAAGAAAAATTAAAGGAAAAATAATGGATCCTGAATGGAAAAAAAGCTTTATTAACTTAGCAATAAAACACAAAAGAGATATTGTTCCTGTATATATTCACGCACAAAATTCAAATTTCTTTTATCGTTTATCAACTTTTAGGAAATTTATTGGAATAAAATCAAATATTGAAATGTTTTACTTGCCAAACGAACTTTTTAAACAAAAAGGAAAGAAAATAACTCTTGTATTTGGAGAACCTATTTCATATCTTTCATTCGACAAAACATATAGTTCTTCGTATTGGGCTACAAAAACACAGAAATTGGTTTATGAACTTAAACATAAGATAGTATGACTCAAAACCTTATGAAACGAATAATTCCTCCGGTTTCTGTAAAGATTATCAGAAAGGAATTAACTCAGGATAAGTTTATTCGTCATACAAATTACAGCAACAATCAGATATTTTCGATTAATGCCCAGAATTCTCCAAATATTATGCTTGAAATAGGCAGACTAAGAGAATTAACTTTCAGAAACGCAGGCGGAGGAACGGGTGAAGAGATAGACACTGACGAATGCGATTATGGCAACAAATCATATCAACAACTTATTGTTTGGGATCCAAAGAGAAAAGAAATTTTAGGCGGATACCGATATATTCTTGGAAAAGAAGCACCAATTGACGCAGACGGTAAAATAGTTTTATCAACTTCATCTCTTTTTCATTTTTCAGATAAATTTCTTACCGAATACATGCCATATACCATTGAGCTTGGAAGATCTTTTGTGCAGCCAAATTATCAATCGACAAGTGCTGGACGTAAAGGCTTATTTGCACTCGATAACTTATGGGATGGCCTAGGAGCGCTTACAATAATACATCCCGAAATAAAGTTCTTCTTTGGAAAAGTAACAATGTATCCCGATTTTAACCGAAAAGCCAGAGATATGATACTCTACTTTTTGAAAAAATATTTTATGGATGCGGAAGATCTTGTGACTCCAATTAAGCCTATTCAAGCAGAAACTGAAGATATAGAGATGGAACAGATTTTCTCGGGAAATGATTATCAGGAGAACTTTAAAATATTATCTCAGAATGTTAGACTATTAGGCGAAAACATTCCTCCAATGATAAATTCCTATATGGGGTTATCGCCTACAATGAAAATTTTTGGAACAGCAATAAACACTCATTTTGGGGAGGTTGAAGAAACTGGTTTAATTGTAACAATTAAAGATATTTATAATGCAAAAAAAGATAGGCATATTTTAACTTTTAAATTAGCAAACAGAGTTTTTAGAATTAAAAAAATGCCACGAAAGCCCAAAATTTAACATTATAAAAAATCTTTTATAAATATTTATAGAAATTTTAACTTTGAACAACAAATTAAAGCAATAACTAAATAAAATAATTTCATGGCATTAACAAAAAGAATTTTCGAAGGTAAAACTTTAGGCATTTTAACCGGAGGTGGCGATACACCTGCATTAAATGCAAGTATCGAAGCAATTAAAAGCAGAGCTTCAGTTCTTGGATATAAAGTTTATGGTATAAGAAAAGGATGGAAAGGATTACTTGGAGATGGCGATATAGTTGATTTAAGTCTTCAACCTTATGATGGTTCATATGGCGGAACTGCACTTAGAAGCAGCAGAACAAATCCATTTGGTGTTTCTGATAATAGCAGAGTTGCAGAAATCATGAGAAATTTAAAACGTTACAAAATTGATGTTCTTGTAACAATAGGTGGAGATGACACAAATGGAGCTGCGAAAAAATTATATGAACAAGAAGGAATTCCAGTGATTGGTTTCCCAAAAACAATTGACAACGATTTAAAAACAAAAACAATACATAACTATAATGGTCAGCTAATTGAAGGCGTTGTTTGTCCTGGATTTCCATCTGCAGCCAAAGGTGTTGCAGAATTTACAAACAGGTTAGCAACTACTGCCGAATCTCATTCAAGAATTATTGTTTTAGAAGTAATGGGAAGAGATGCTGGCTGGCTAACAGGTGCTGCGATGATGGGTGGAGCGGAGGTTTCACTTATTCCCGAAATTCCAATTACAAAAGAAAAAAAGGAAGAATTTTTTGATAAAGTTTCTGAAGCTTACCAACGTTCAAAAAAACATTATTTAATAGTTGCAGTATCCGAAGGTACACGTTGGTATCAAGAAAAATTAGACAAAGTAGATGTTGTTTATGCTTCCAGTGAAGTTGACGAATATGGACATCCACGGTTTGGAGGTATAAGTGGCGTAATTGCTAGCGAAATTGAAAAGAAAGTTGGTATTCAGGCACGTGCGCAAAATGTTGGTTATTATGCCCGTTCTGGAGAATGCAGAAATTATGATAAAAAATTTGTTGGTGTACTTGCAGATAAAGTCGTTGATTTATTGCTTCGCGAAGATTATGGAAGAATGCCTGTAATGTCAAAATTATCTACTTTTCAGGAAATAGAAGAATATCACATGGATACTATTGATATGGGCAAAATTGGTAATCAGCCATTACCATTCGAATATTTTGATAAAAAGGAATTCCATTTTAACGAAAGCTATATCGACTTTTTATCTTATTTTATTGAAAAACCAAAATCAATAAGGTTTGATTACAATTTTCCTCAAGTAAAACCAATGTTTTAAATTTAAACAGAGTGTCACTCTGAAGTTCTCGAAGAGTGAGGAATAAACATCCTTCGAGAGCCTCAGGATGACTTCTGAATTAACATGAGTTTCGCTTTGTTTTATTATTTAAAAAATATTTTTCTTTGTTAATAAGATTACCTTAAAATACAACAATATGTACAATAATTATCAAGCATTTTTACAAAAAGAATTAGATCAGATTAAAGAAGCTGGTTTGTATAAAAACGAACGAATTCTTGTTGGGCCACAAGGTGCAGAAATCAAAATCAGTACCGGACAAACAGTGTTAAATTTTTGCGCAAACAACTATTTAGGTTTGTCAAATAACAAAGTGCTTATAGATGCAGCAAAAAAAGCATTGGATAGTCATGGCTACGGAATGTCATCTGTTAGATTTATATGCGGAACATCTGATATTCATAAAACTTTAGAGAAAAAAATAGCTGAATTCTTTGGTACAGATGATACCATCTTATATGCAGCTTGTTTTGATGCAAACGGAGGAGTTTTTGAACCGCTTTTTGGAGAAGAAGATGCTATTATTTCTGACTCGCTAAATCATGCTTCAATTATTGATGGAGTTCGTCTTTGTAAAGCTGTTCGTTATAGATATGAGAATGCTGATATGGCCGATTTGGAAAAACAACTTCAGCTTGCACAAGCTCAACGTTTCAGAGTAATTGTTACAGATGGTGTTTTTTCAATGGATGGAAATGTAGCTCCACTTGATAAAATTGTAGTGCTTGCCGAAAAATACAACGCACTTATTATGGTTGATGAATCACATTCTGCTGGTGTTGTTGGAAAAACAGGACGTGGTGTTACTGAAGAATTTAATTGTCGTGGAAAAGTTGATATTTTTACCGGAACATTAGGCAAAGCATTTGGTGGAGCAATTGGTGGTTTTACTACAGGCCGTCAGGAAATTATTGATATGCTAAGACAGCGTTCACGTCCATATTTATTCTCAAACTCTATTCCTCCTGCTGTTGCTGCTGCTGGTATTGCAATGGTTGATATGATGAATACAACTTCTGAGCTTCAGGATAAACTTCATTCTAATGTAAAATACTTTGGCGAAAAAATGCAGAAAGCTGGTTTCGATTGTAAACCTACACAATCTGCAATTATTGCTGTAATGTTATATGATGCAAAACTTTCTCAGGAATTTGCTTCAAAACTTTTAGAAGAAGGCATTTATGTAATTGGCTTTTATTTCCCAGTAGTAGCAAAAGGAAAAGCAAGAATTCGCGTTCAGCTTTCTGCAGCTCATGAAGTAGAACATTTGGATAAATGTTTAGCTGCTTTTACAAAAGTTGGAAAAGAATTAGGGGTTATAAAATAATTCTTATAACAACAAATAAAAACAGCGGAGTTATAAACTCCGCTGAGATTAAAAAAGCGTAGAATTTACTACGCTTTTTTATTTTAATTTAAAATTTAAAAACTTATCGTTCACAATAGTTTGGTAAATCTCATTAACCTGACCTATGCTATTTGCATTAATTTTTCGAGATTTTACAGCAAAAAAACTTGTAACCTTAATTTGGAATTCATCAATTTGTTCGGTCTTGAAAGAGTAATCACCAAATTCGTTATGTATTTCAGTTCCCAATTCTGGTAGAATAAGTTCAACAGGTTTATCAAATTTAATAATATACACATACGCATCAGTTCCTATAAAATCGGAATAATAATTTAAAAAACGATAACTGGATTTATAAGTAGGATATGTAATATGTTTAAACCATGAATTTAAATCAATTTTTAATATGCTATCTTTTTTTGAGATGCAGTTAGTTGTATTATATTCAAGATTAACAACAGAACTAAACGGAAACACGAAAGAAACCTGATTTAAAATTTCTTTATTAACCTTTACATTCTTATTAATATTATATGCTTTTTCGTGATATAAATAATTTACAGAGGAATCAGAAGGTAAATTTTTATATATGCCTCTGCATAATGTTGAGTATTGACCAGCTAAATCAACTTTAGTATTAAATTCAAAAAGGTTTTCGTCAATTTTCACATTTACCATACTACTGGTCCTTCTTTTATTGTCGGTAAGATTACTTGAAGGAGTATTAATAGTCATATACTGCTTTTTTAAGTCCTCTTTATACCCTCCATAATAACTTGCAGGGATAACCTGAGTTTTAATATTTTCGAAGTAAAAAGGAAGTTCCTCAAAATAATAATGAGAGTTATCAGCTAAGGGATATAAAAACGTAAAAGTATTATTCTTTAATAGCGAAACAACTAACATATCGCAATCATAAATTGTAGTAAAATAATTTAAAGAAATTTCACCATATCGTTTATCAACCGGATATGAAATATAATAATTCAATCCGAAAGTGCTCACCATTCTTGCATATGCATCGTATCTGGTATGATCTTTTAATTCACCATTTTTTAAATCGAGCCCCGATTTATCCATCGATTCTTTCGTCAATTCTTTATAAAAGTCAATATCGTTATTGTATTTCACCTCATCTATCATCCATTTTTGAAAATTACTTAAACTTTTAAAGCCTGTTGAATCGATAACTCCTGGCTCTGAAAATTTTTCTACAAAAAAATTAAATGCCAACTGGTTGCTCGTTTTTAATCCTTGCTCTGCATCTAATTTTGCATTTAAAAACTTAGAAACTCTTCTATAACTTAAGAAATACCACAGAGGAGCATAATCAACTTCATTTGTGTTATAATAATATGTAAGAAAAACAGTTGGCTTTGGACTAAAAATAAACCAAGGTAAATCAATATATGGATATGAGCCCGGCTCACTTAAACTACCAGTTATGTTTTTTAACTTCCAATTAAGGTTTATTACACTATTTATAGTATCAATTATCGGTTTACATTGATAAAAAGCAGTCTCTGCTTGAAGTAGTTTTGGGTATGACCAATTAAGTTCATATTTTATTTTAGGAAATTTAGAATGAAAAAAAACTCTTGTAGAAAGTATTTGTTTCCAGTTTTCATCAAACGGAAAATTTAATTTATATTTTACTTTAACTATACTGCCTACAGTTATATCTTTAATATTAATTGCGTAACCAATAACATTTCCATATTTAAAATCATCTTTTAAACATTTGTTATTAGTTTTTAATAATGTGTAGTTATTGTTTATTTCCTGTTTTGTTGGTGAAATAACAGAAGTATAAATAGAGTCTATAATTATCTTATCATATAACCTTAAAGCACTTTGTGCTGTGGAAGAATGCTGAATAAATGTAGGGTCGAAAGTTTCTGGAATATTTAATTGCTGTATTTTTTTTATGCCTTCTTCTGAATTTATTTTATAGGTAATTTCTTTGTTTATATTCACAAACATAAAACCGGCTTTTTTACCAGAAAAATTTACAGAAATTTTTTCATCTAAAATAATTACATCATTTTCCTGACTAATTATATTGAATAAACTATCTGAAATTTCTTGCGTTTTTCCTTTTAAATAAAAAGAAAATCCTAAAACTATTAGTAATGTTATTTTTATAGAATTGTTTTTCATAAATAATATTTTAGTTAACTA
>CAILUD010000191.1 GCA_903837285.1 uncultured Bacteroidota bacterium
ATTTGCATAAAATTCTAATAATTCAATAGGCAGTGGATTTAAACCACCGGTTTTATTTGCAAGTGAAAATTTACTAAATGAATTAAAACTTCCCGAAGTAACCTCTTTATCATATTGCTTATAAAACTATTCTAAAATAGTTAAAATACTTAATTGGTTTAGGTAAAAATACGCATATTTTAAATTCTTATTTTATTTTTTTGATTAACAATGTTTAGAAATATATCAACACAATAAAACTATTTATTATTAGATAGTTTTATTGTGTTGATATATTAGTAGTTAAATGAAAATATGTTAAATGCTCAGCTAAACCGATATAACAAATTATAAAAGTATTTTCGTCTATTACTTAATTATAAGATACTTATTAAATGTTTGATTTAACGAAGTTCCGATAATCAAATAAGTGCCTGCAGGTAATCTGTTTTCAACATCTACTGCAATAATAGAGTTTCCAGTGAAATCTGTCATAATAACTTTCGAATATAATTCTTGCCCTAAAAGATTACGAACAACAACTAAAACTTCAGTTTCTGGTTCGAATTGATTAATTCTTATATTAGTATTTTCATTCTGTGAAATCGGGTTTGGGAAAATATCAAATGAAAGTTTATTAGAATTCTGAGTAAACTCAACGGCAACTAATTTACTATATGTGAATTTTCCATCAAAGTCTGTTTGTTTTAATCTGTAATATGAAATTCCTTTGTAAGGATTTTCATCGACAGTAGAATAGTTTATTTTACTAGAGCTATTTCCTGCTCCTTTAATGATAGTTAAAGTTTCGAATTCTAAACCGTTTGAAGATTTTTCAATGGTAAAATAATCATTATTTATTTCGGCAGATGTAACCCAATTAATATCAATTACTGAATTATTTTTAATTGCATTAAATTCTAATAATTCTATTGGGAGCGAAACCACTGAACCTTTAAATAGAATAAAATCGCTGAAACCTATAACTCCAGAAATTTTTGCAGTTTTGTTAACTGTATTAACAATTGTTCCGTATGGTGCATAATCATTTACTATAGGAGAACTAACTAACGGGAAAATATATGGATTTTTAGCAATCCGCATTGCAGTAACATCATCAACAGAACCTGTTATTGCAGCATCGTAATTTAAATTTAGATCATAAGTGAAATTATTAATATCTCCACCTGTAGGATTAATGGTCCATACACAGTTTGAATACTGATTGCCTACAAGTCCAGCATATGGTGTTCCAAATCCATCATTCAAATCGGGATTCTTTCCTGTGTAATTAAGTAATTGAATTGAAGTAGGAAAATCTGATCCATGCCATGTTATATCAGCAATTGTTCTATTTGCAAAACTAAAAATTGTATTGTTTCCATCACCAATTGTTCCTGTCATATTACAAGCAAGAGGTGTTGAAGTAGGGGTAAATTCATCGGCACCAATTTCTGTTGACCCAGTGTTTATATCAATACTGCGTGTATCTCCATCAATATCGCTAGCGAGTGTCATTTGAGTTCCTTTGCCATGAACAAACCATGCTTCGGGCTGATTAGTTTGAATATGGAGATTTCCATTTGCAATATCTGTAAATAAATTATCCGCTATAATATTTGAATGATCGGATGGTAACCCATTTGAAACTGAAGAAATGCTAGAAACATCGCCCGTGGTATTTGTTCTCCAAGTTAATATTGAACAGTCTGTAACATTCCATAAACCAATTGTGCTAGCAATAGTACTTACATAGAAATTGTAATTTGTTGCGGTTGCTCCCCAGCCAACTGTTGGAGTGTTTCCTTGATTTCCTATTGCATAATGTTTTCCTGTTCCACCATTACGTCTATTTGCAAAAATATTATTTTTAAAAGCAACGGTTATATTTCCAAATGAACCAACGGTATTATTATTTCCTCTTAGTATTCCAAATGAAGGTAAAGCACCTGCTGCAGCCGAACCATTAATGGAAATAGAATTATAATAAACGGATGCAGTATAAATATTTGTATTTGAATTTAACCAGATTCCATTAAATTCGGTATTAGTTGTAGTGCCTGTACCTAAAGAAATCATATTAGTTCTAATTTCTACAACTGAATTCACTGCTGGATTTACAATTACAATACCGTTTGCAGTAGGTGGTGCTGTGGCAAGAACTTTAGTTGAAGCATTTGTTAAATTGTAAATAACGTTTTTATTAATAATTGGACTAGTAACATTTGCGACACAAATTCCAGAAACATTTGTTGTAACATTACCTACATTAGTTAGTGAAAGATTATAAATAGAGTTCTCGGTAATAAATGAGCTTCCGGTTGATGCACCACTATGATAAATTCCAATTAAACCCATATCGCTTATACTAACTTTAGTACTAGCAGAAGATAAATTGTAAATAATGTTTTTTGAAATGTTCCCGGATCCTGTACTTGCATGCCAAATTCCAAAAAATGTATTACCCGTATTTGCAACATTACATGTAATATTTGCAATATTATTATTCCAGATACTAACTGAAGAAACAGAATTATTTTTTATTGCAGCACTTACAGTATTTCCTGCTAATAGAATGCTATTTGCTGTGGTTGTATTTCCAATGGTATTTCCTATTACAGTTCCTACATTACTCGGGCCTGATAAAATTTCTATACCTGTAAAAGCTGAAGATGCATGTGATAAATTTATATTTTGAATTGTGTTATTTTGTATCGAAACAGGCAGCCCTATACCAGAAGTTATTAAAATACCTTTGAATGCAGAAGTAGTATTGTTCGAATTAACCCATGGGCTAGCACCTCCGCAATTAGTAGTTTGTCCGCCAATAAAATTTCCAGATATTAGATGATTTACGCCAGATCCTATTTTAATAGCAGTCTGAACACTACTAGGAGTTTGAGTGTTATAAAAATGATTTCCAGAAATTATACTATTATCTCCCATTAAAGTTAATAATAATCCATTCCCTGTCCAGTTGTATATTTGATTATCTAGTATATTAATATTAGTGTTATTTGCCGAATTTGAGTATATCCCATTTGCAGGTGAACCAACGGTACCTGCTATTGAATTTTTTAATTGATTACCAATTATTGTATCGTTATTATTTGTTCCAGTATTTCCTATCACAATTACACCAGATGTTGCAGATGACGAATTAGATTCTATAATGCTGTTTGCTATTTTGCAATCATTAGATGAATTTGTAAGCTGAATTACTGCTCCAGTTTGTGCTGCAGCTCTGGTATTTCTGAAAATTAAATAATAATTAATGCCATCAATTTTAAAACGGTCTGCACCATTAATATTTATCATTGGTGGTGTTGCGCCACCTCCTCCAACAGTACCTGTAAAAGTTCTATTTGTAGTTGCGTCTGGAATAACATTTATTGTATATCCACTACCATTTATCTCAGCCCATTGGTTTAATGAAATTGCACCATCTTCAGTAATGTCTGAAGTAGTTTTTAAAACTACATTTCCCTTTAAACCAGCTTTGTTAACAGCATTAAAGAATCCATTTGCATTATTTTGGGTAAGCGAAGTAAAAGTTTTTCCGGTACCTAATTCATAAATTCCGGATAAAAATGCTGGAGCAGCTACACAAAAATAATTTAATGAGTTTAATGTTGTAGGAGTAGTCACTGTATTTCCGGCTTGTGATGCCCATACATCTGTATATAATCCATTAATTGTAGCACAGTTTCCAATATGTAAATTTGTTGTTGGTGCACTTTCGGTAACTCTTACACCTGTTGTAGTTAATGTGCCAGCAGTAATATTTGCGTACCAATGTCTATTTGTTACGAGTTCGTACGGTGCTGCAATACTACCTCCACAATCACTATCAAATGCTTCAACCTTTAAAGTAATAGGAGCTGCTGCTGTTAATGTTATAAGTTCAAAAAGATTATATACTGATTTGCCAACCGGGAAAAGGAACGGGCCTGCGCCAGTTGCAACAGTTCGAATCATTGGACCATTTATATATGTGGAAGTAGAGCCTGCAGTAACAGTAACACTAGCGGCGGTATTTCCTAAAACTGTTAACATATTTGTGTTTGTAGTATTTAATATACCAGATGTCATATTTAGTGTTTGACAAGAAATTGGGCTGTTTAATGTTACACCAGTATTATTATTAATTTCTAACAATAGATTTGTTGCATTGGTCACATTTCCAGTAGTCGCAGTGTATGCTTGAGGTACAGTACCTTCGAATCGTATTGAACTATTTGCTGCATTTGCATTTAATATTCCATTGTTTGTAAGAAAACCCCATGGTCTTAAATTTTTTCCATTAATTCTGAATGTACCAGCAATAATATTTAAATTTTCTAAATAACAATCTGCACTGATAATTGAAACATTTCTGTTTGCGCCTGCAGGATTGTTAACAACAACGTCTCCGATTCTAAATGAGTTATTTGGAATATCCATTGAGAAGCCTGTAGAAGTGGCATTCCCGACTGTTGATGAAACACCATTTCCAAACCTAATTGTTGAACCACTAAATGTTTTTGAAGTAGAACTAGCTATCCTGAATTCTGTTGTATTATTAGCATTAGGATCAATTAAGGTTAATGTACCTCCAGTAAAATTCACAAAAGTATTACTCTCAAATAAGCATGAATATGCTGCTGCTAGATTGTTTGCAGCTTGAGGGTCGATATTTAAAGCGCCGGCAGACATTAGAAAAAATGAAGTAGGGGCACTAGTATTGCTAAACAGAACATTGCCATACATGTTTACAGTTGCATTAGGGCCATTTAATTCTAATGTTCCATTTACATTCATAGAGTTATTTCCAGAACCATATCCAAAAACTCCAGCAGTTACTTTAAGGATGCCATTAATTGTTGGACTTCCAGCACCAGATGCGGTTCCTGTTCCAACACATTGTACGGAAGAGGAATTGTCATTTAACCAAAGCCTTCCATTTGCAGAGCAAATAGTCTGATTTCCAAAATAAGGAGTAATTGAAGTTGCTGAAGTTAACTTAAATGTGCCAATTGTTATATTTAATCTATTGCCAAAAGGGGCAGCTGAAGCAGTTGGCGAATTTAATGTAATAACTCTTGTTACCTCAAGAATACTCTCAATAGAATTTCCTTTATTTATTGTAATAGAATAAAAATCACATATAGATCCGGTGCCACTAATTAGTCCATCTACAATTCCTCTAAACTCTATATCTGCATAACTATTGGTACCTGCACCACCAGTGCAATCTAAATCAAAAATTCCATTTACAGTTAAATTTCCATTTGCATATGCTCTGTTTCCTAAAATAATTTTACGACTTCCACCTGTTGCTCCTATAGTAACATCAAAAGTACCATTTGTAGAAACAGTAATATCTCCGTCTAATGTTAATTGTGCATTTGTAACACCTCCAATAAATCTTAATATTCCACTTGAGCCCTCACCAACTTGAATGTTATTACAAACGGCTCCATTTATATCAATAATTACTGAAGCTCCATCTTTAATTATAACATTATCGTTTAAAGTTGGTAAAACACCACCTTGCCATGTTGCTGGGGCACTCCATTGGCCTCCAGTAACTGTTGAGTAAATTAAACCAGCAGGTAAGGTAGAACAAGTACCCTCTAATGGAGTACTACATGCACCTTCATTTACTGCAAAAATTCTCCATAAATAAGTTCTGTCTGGTAAGCCATTTATTGGTCCAAAAGAAGTAGCATTTGCGGGAGCAGTTCCAGCGATGTCATAAGATAATCCTCCATCATCAGATCTGTATATAATAAACTGTGTTTCGTTATTTGCATTATCAACCCAATTAAGAGTCATAGTAGTTTGTGTAATTCCAGAATAAGTTAAATTTGTTGGTGCATCTGGAGCTACCTGTGGTGTGAAAGTGTATATTCTGCGGGCACCATCAGTAGACGAAGAAAGTCCGTTTATTTCTCCGGCAGCAGTTACTAAAGCTGGCAAAATACAATATGAAGGAACTGTATTTAAAACACTTGAATTTGCAAATGTTCCATTTTTTGCAAGAATTTTATCTAAAGTATTTCCATGTCCAATTCCAATACCTCCAAAATCTTCTTGTGGAGAACGGTGAATTGCAACATACATATATCCATAAACATATTCTATTTTTCCTGTTGTTTCATATAATCTAATTTGGAAAGTTGAGTTTCCTGCTCCAGTTCCAGCATTAGGATAAGGTATTTGAAGGTTTAACCATTCAATAACTAAAACTCTGTTTGGCGCAGTACCAGTAACTTTATAGTGAACTTTACCATTACTTCCCGTTCTCATATCGCATGAAAAAGCTACTATTCTTGGTTCATTAATAGTTGACCATGAACCAGGAGTTCCATCAAGCCATTCTCTATCTGTTCCAGGTACACGTTGGATTGCACTTAATGAAGTTCCTAATCTTATTACACCATCTTCTGTAACAACAAAAGTAGTATATGGAAGCGACATAAAATAAAATGTAAATCCTAAATCATTTACATTTGAAAAAATACCTTGACCTAATCCATCAATATTTGAAGCAATTAGTTGAGTTGTGCCAGAACTCATATCTGTTAAAGAAGCGTCAACCGCCGTAGAAAAAGTATAGTTTGTTGTACTTTGAGACAAACTATTTAATGCAATACCTAAAATAATGATAATTAAATAGTAAGTGTTTTTTATTTTCATATGCAAAAATTTTACAATTAATAAAGCAGGTATTTATACCTATACCTTTTACGTAAAACCACGCAAAAGTTACAACAATAAATTAATTGTCTGACTTTGTTTTTTGACGAATAATTAAAATTTATACATAAAAAAACTATCAGTAAATACTGATAGTTTTTTTATTAAATATAAAACATTGAAATACTGTACTCTACAATTTATTATTTTTTATAAAAAAATCATTAAATTTTCGTCAAATTGTTAATAATTTATTCGAATTGTAGTATAGATTTTTTAATTATTTCAACTGCTTCTAAAATTTGTGCTTCGTTAATTACAAGAGGTGGAGCAAAACGAATAATATGCTGGTGAGTTGGTTTTGCTAGTAATCCATTGTCTTTCATTGCTACACATACATCCCATGCTTCTTTTCCGTTTTTAGGTTTAATGATAATTGCATTTAATAATCCTTTTCCACGGATTAATTCAATCATATCACTTTTAATTTTTCCTAATTCGTCACGGAAAAGTTTACCCATTTTTTCTGCATTTTCAGCAAGTTTTTCATCTCTTACAACTTCTAAAGAAGCAACTGCTACAGCGCATGCAAGTGGATTTCCACCAAATGTTGATCCATGTTCACCTGGTTTAATTGTCAACATAATATCATTATTTGCTAAAACAGCAGATACAGGCATAAAACCACCTGATAGAGCTTTTCCTAAAATTAAAATATCTGGATGTACATTTTCGTGATCGCAAGCTAAAAGTTTTCCGGTTCTTGCAATACCTGTTTGTACTTCGTCAGCAATAAATAATACATTTTTAGCTTTACAAAGTTTAAATGCTTCAGATAAATATCCACTATCTGGAACAAATACACCAGCTTCGCCCTGTATAGGTTCAACTAAGAAACCTGCAACATTTGGATCTTGTAATGCATTTTCTAACGCTTTTAAATCGTTATAAGGTATAGTTACAAAACCTGGAGTAAAAGGACCAAAACCACTATATGAATCAGGATCTGTAGAGAATGAAATAATTGTTGTAGTTCTTCCATGGAAGTTACCTTCGCAAACTATAATTTTAGCTTGATCTTTTGCAATACCTTTTACATCATAACCCCATCGACGACATAATTTAAGTGCTGTTTCATCAGCTTCTGCGCCTGAGTTCATTGGAAGAACTTTTTCGTAACCAAAGAAATCAGTTACAAATTTTTCGTAAACACCTAGTTTGTCATTAAAAAATGCTCGAGAAGTTAATGTAAGTGTTGATGCTTGATCAACCATTGCTTTTAAAATTTTTGGGTGACAATGTCCTTGGTTTACTGCAGAATATGCTGATAGGAAATCATAGTAGCGTTTACCTTCAACGTCCCACATAAAAACTCCTTCACCTTTCGCTAAAACTACTGGAAGTGGATGATAATTATGTGCTCCAAAATGTTCTTCTAATTCCATGAAATCATGTGATGTCATTTTTGCTGATGTTTCAACCATAATGTATAAATTTTAATGTGTTTTTATTTTTGCAAATTTGGAAATAACTTTTTGATTTTTCTTAATCGTCTAAAAAATAAATATATGTTTAATAAAAGAATTGTCTAAAGTTTGAAGTGCCTAAAGTGTATAAAGTTTAAAACGGAATTAACTAGTTTTTTAAAAGTTTTATTAATGCAATTTCAGCTGCAATAAACAACATAGCCAATAATATAAAATATTTCCAGAGTGGATTTCCTTGTTCGTTTTGTTTTAATTGAGCAGATATTGTTTCATTATTATTGCCAATAAATAATTCGGTTTTTATTCCTTTTCCTTCAAATATCTTTTGTATTTCTTCTGGTGAGTAATAATCAGCTAATGATTCTTTTCTGTTATAATTAAATGATAATGATGTTACAGAATTTCCTTTAAAAAAAATGTCATATAATCCATCGTTTATTAGCTGGTTACCTGGAAGTAAAGTTATTTCTGAATTTCCTTTAATTTGTGATGGTATAAATGATTCGCCTGTTTTATGATTCTTTAGTTCAATAATGTCTTCAGTTTCTGTACCAGTATTTTGAATATTTACTGACACGTCAGGTGAAATAACATAACATATTTCAGGAGTTATTTTACTTAAAGTACTAATTCTGTAAAAAATGGGAACGAATAAAGGATGAACGGTGAAATTAGTTGATTTTTCATCAAATGGAAATGCAAAAGCATAAATTTTCCCTTTATTTTGTTCTGTAGATAAAAGCAAAGGATTTCCATTTCGCGAAAGTAACAATTCATCAAACCTGTTTTTTCCTGATGCTTTTAATATTAATGTTTTATTTATTGAAGGTAATTGTGGATTGTCTTCAATTTTTTGAAATACATTTTTGAAAAATGGTGATTTGTCATTAATTGTTGTAATCTGACTTTTTGTAGAATCGGAAAGGCCAACATTAATTCCGAATGAATTCAAAAATATTTTGTAGTTTTCTTTATTTGTATTTTGAGGAATAAAAACTATGCTTCCGCCTTTTTCTGAAAAAGTATTTAATTCTTGTTGTAAACCCGAACTGATATTTGTTAACCCATTTAAAATAATTACCTGATTTGAAGAGAATGTTTGAAAATTTATATTTTTATCTGACATTTCTGCAAAAGTAAAAAGCGAATCTTGTTCAAATAAATTGTTAAAGTAATTGGTTTTGTTATTTCCATTTATAACTAATATTTTAATTTTATCTGTAACATCATAATTAAAATAAAATGTGTTGTCGTATGTTATGGGATAGTCTGTCAGCTCAATTTTACCGCGAATAGTTCCTTTGTTGATATTTGAATATGCTAAAGTTATATTTTGTGAAGTATTAGCCTCAATAGAAAAACTGCTCATTGTTTTTACCGAATCGTTAACATAAAGTTTAACCGGGATATTTTGATATGATTCAGCTGAGTGATTTACAATTTTAACCTGAAGTTTTTCCTGTTGATTTATATTATGTTCCGGATACTCGAACCAGCAAGAATCTATAGAAAGATTTTTAGCAGGAAGTGAAACTGAAGGAAAAAGCATTACAGATAATGTAGAATCTGAAGTTACATTTTCTAAATCAATATAATGTTTTTGAAAATCACTTACCAGACAAATACGAACTGGATTATATTCATTGTTTGTTTTAGAAATTTCTTTAGTTCTTAACATTATATCCGATAATTTTATTGTGCGTGGCGAGGAGCGAACTGCTGAAATATAATCGGTTAATTGGTCGCTGTTTAAACTATGCTGATGTTTTGGCTCAAGATCATTTGTTATTAATGCAAAATTTGTTGAGGTTGGATAAGTAGATATTATTTCAAGTGCTTTGTTTTTTGCTTCTTCTAAAAGATTACCATTAGTTCCATCTGCATTCATCGAAAATGAATTATCGATGTAAATTGCAATGGTTTCGGCTTTTTCTTTTGCTATTTGGTTTTTAGCAGGTATAAATGGTTGAGAGAATGCAAAAACCAAACAAATAATAGTGAGTATTCTTGCTAATAGAACTAGTAAATGTTTTAATCTATTTCTTGAACGTGTTTCTTTTGCAACATTAAACAGAAATTGCAAACTGCTAAAATAAACTGTTTTGTATCTTCTAAAATGAAAAAAATGAATGATAATAGGAATAGCAATAAGTCCAAGAGAAAATAAAAAAGTGGGGTAAAGAAAATTCATTTATTTTCCTGTTTTAACAATATTCCCACTAAGTGGGTTAAACTCTAAAGAACTACATTTACTTTTTAAAGCTTTTGTAGGTAAATTGTTTAATATACCAAACTGAGCAATGGGAAATTGTTTTTCTAAAAGAGCATTATTCCCAATTGATAAATTTATTGTTGTCATTTCTGGAATTCTATAAACTATACCTTGTTTAGAACTAGCTTTCTTAAATTTACTAATAGCAGTATCTAATTGAGATAGATTTCCGTTTCTGTTTAATTCAATTACTAATGGTAATGCTTTTGCTCCTTTTTCGGCAAATAAACCCTTATCAGGATTTAAAAAAGCTAGCACTTCTCTTTTTCCACAATTCTCTTTTGTGGGGTAATATAAGAAACGGTAATTGTATGTTCTTGTAAATGTTTTTCCAATAAAAAGAGATAAATATTCTTCTTCTTCTTTGCGAAGTTCTTTAATTATTATGTCTGCTGATTTTAGTTCTGGCAATTTGTTATATGCGCCCGAAAGTAATTTGAATAATCTTTTTCTTAAACGCATAATATGGTGTGCAGCTTCTTTTGCCTGATCTTCAAATGATGCAGCTTCTATTGTCTTTTTTTGAGTAGGAATTCTAACCCAGCTTGTATCTACTTTAACCTGTTTCCATACTGTATCAATTTTTTCTTTTATGTATTCATTTTGTGAAAGTGTAGTGAAAATATTATTTGGTAACGGGTGTTGGTTTGAAGTAGCATTTTTTGATAATGATGGTAAAATGTATTCGGAAGGTTTTGTATTTATTGAAAGCAAAATTCCATTATCTGTAAGATTAATGTTTTTTATTTTTTTACTGCATTTTGGAAAAACAAAATAGTAATTATTTGAATCTGGTTCAGCTGTTATAATCATTTCAGAATTTGAAATATAATATTCTGATTTATTATTCTGAAGTACATTTTGTATTCCCATGTATTTTTCAGCAAATTCGGCATAAGGACCTCGCATTGTTTTTATTTCAGTAACTTCAATATCAATAGCTAGTACATTATGGGGAAGTGCATAAACCATGTAATTTTTAGGGATCTTTTTTGTGTATTTAACGTTAACTACCTGAATTCCTGAACATGAAGCGAAGAATATTGTTAACGAAATAAGGTATAATAGTTTGTTCATCAGAAAATTAAAAATTTAGCGTTATTGTTTAATCAGGCAAAGATAAAAAGAATACTATATATATGGGTTCTTAATTTTTATTAAACCTTTACAGAATAATAAAATATTAGTAAGGCATTAAAAGATTTCCAATAAAAATTCCGAAGTAATTACCCAAAATATATCCTAAAGATCCTACCAGCATTGCAGGAACTACCATGTGATTCCAACCTTTTGCAATTGCCATTGCTGCTGCTGTTGTTGGTCCACCTATATTGGCATTTGATGCCATTACAACTTCCTCGATTTTGAATTTAAATAATCTTCCAAATATAAGTGTGAAAATTAAATTGATTACAACTATTATGGAACAGAAAACCAATAGCCATGGCGATTTTTCTACTATCAGCGAAACCGAAGCAGGTATACCTATAACAACGAAGAAAATTTGGATTATAAATGCTCCAATTTCCTGTGAGCCGCCTAGGTTTCCAAAGAATTTTGAAAAGAAAGAAGCCAGAAGCATTGTGAGTGTTGTTAATATCAAATATTTATTTCCAAGTAATTCTCTGATAAACGATAAGCTAATATTAGATGATGAAATTGCAGTTGCAAAATAATTTGAAATTACTTCAGAAACCCAAACTATAGAAAGTGCCAAAGCTATTGTTAGTGCAATATCTTTTAGTGATATCTCTTTCGCTTTCCAGAAGTCAGCAGATAAATTTCCAGTTGAATTTTCTGTAATTGTTTTTTTATTTCTGTCTTTTTTTGGAGTTAAAAATTTCATGATAAACGACATTGAAGGTAAAGCAATAAGAAGTAGAAAGTAAACTGCCATAACTAAATTGTCCGACACTACTGCAGCAGAAGCTAATTCGCCGGAAGCTTTAAAAGATTGAGCCATTGCAATAAAATTTACACTTCCTCCAACATATGAGCCGGCCATCATTGCTGCTACTTTGTAGAGTGATGGGATTAAGCTTTTTAAAACAAAAAAACCAACTATTGTTCCTACCAATGTTCCTAATGAGCTGAATAAAAATAAAACAACAAGCCTTCCGCTTTCTCTCCATATCTTTTTTATATCTGCTTTAAAAAGAAGTAAAGGAATTGCTATTGGAACTAAAAAAGTCCAAACGTCATCGTATACTTTTGCTTCAGTAGGAATTATTTTAAAGTTTGAAAATAATGCGGCAATAACCATAGCAAGAACACAGCCTGTAATTTTCGATGCCCATTTAAATTTTTGCTCTAAGATGATACTGGTCGCAGCAATTGCCGTTATTATTGTCCATAATGCAAGAGTGTTATCTGCTCCTATAAAAGTTGTTCCCATTTATAACCTGAATCTATTAAATAAAAAACGAAGTAATAAATAAATCTAGATATATAAAAATAATAGTTTGTTC
The DNA here is from genome assembly GCA_903837285.1 of uncultured Bacteroidota bacterium. GTDB lineage: Bacteria > Bacteroidota > Bacteroidia > Bacteroidales > GWA2-32-17 > GWA2-32-17. The sequence goes on from CAILUD010000191.1 coordinate 12,888, forward strand.
AATACTTTTGGTAGTTGTAACTTTTAATAATTACACCAATCCTATTTCGCGGTATATTTCAATTATTTCTTTAACTGGGGTTTCTGACAATGAAATATAAGTTATATTTTCTATTTGATTATTTTTAATAAAATATACTATAAAATGAAATTCTTCCAATGTGTACTGAGTAGGAGGAATATTAATACATGTTGCATAAAGAACTTCAATATGGGGTAGAGAAATTATTTTTATTTCATTGTTCTTATCTTGAACAGTAATTATTGATGCCCTTTTGTTAACTTCTATTTTAATAATATCGTATTTTAATTTAAAAGGACCATAATATAATGTATGTTCAATATTATTAAAAAGACCGGGCTCGTGAGGATATTCTAAAATGCTTTTCCAGCTGATACTTCCAATTTCTTTTTTTAGGGGGTTTTGCCTTAACAATATGCATAAATTCCTGTAGGTTTTCCAGTGATATTGAATTAATTTCTCGGGTAATTCGAAGAAAACTTCTACAGCAATAGCGAAAAACTCATTAGGAGATGTGTAGGCATATTTTCTAAAAGTTGGTTCTTTACCGTTTTTTATAGCATTTATTTCTTTTATTCCTGAATTATATATTTGCTTTACAATAAAATATTCCATCTTGAATTCAATTTTCGATTGCATCATTTCAATAACTAATGCATGTGAAAATTCATGAAGCGCAAGGTTTACTCCATCGTGTAAATTAGCTTCGCCTTTTAATATATATTCCCATGAAAAAGAAATATAACCATTTATACTTGTTTTGCCAAGATGTTTGACTTGTTTTTCTGTATCTCTGTATGCATGAGGAAAAATAAATATTTCACTAAAACTATATAATTTTCCAAAGTCGTAACCCATATTTAATTTCGCATAACCTGCAGCAATAGTAATTCTCATTTCATCAGTAACAACTATACCCTCTTTGCCAGTAAATATAAATTTATTAATAAATTTTCTGATAATTTCGGCAAATTCTAGTTTTTGTTCTGAATTGAGTTTGTCAAAATATTCGTATTTTGATAAATAAAAGCAAACATTATTATAATGCTTTGCACTATTTTTATTAATAGTTGGCCTATAATTTATTATTAATAAAATAGCTATTGCACCTATAGGTATACCAAAAAAAATAATAATTGCCTCTATATTTCCCAATGTTATTATGAATTTATTAAAATTCTATTTCTTGATACGATTAAATATAAAAACAAATAAAAAGAAAGTTTCTGAATAATTAGTAAATCTATTAATATTTCTTAAAAATTAAATCCAAACACAAAATATTGTAACTTGCGAAAAACTAAATAAAATATTCAACTTTCAAACAACCATAATATGAAACAAACTATTCTAACTATCAGTTTAATCGTTGCAATTATTTTTTCGGGGATGGCACAGAGTGTTCTTCCTATGAAAAAAGTATCTCTTTTTAAAAATTCTACTTGTCTTGTTAGCAAAGAGGGTCAGTTAAAATCAAAGAACGGAGCATTTGTTTTGCCTGTGCCAACAACTGCTCTTTATGGCACTTACTGGATAGGATCTGCAAAAGAAAATATGTTAAAATCTGTTGTTTTTAAAAGTGACACTTTAAAAACCGAATCAAAGGCAAAATTTATTGATCAGCTTATTCGTGCCAATGTTGGAAAAGATGCTGTATTGATATTACAAACAGGCGAAAAAACAGATAAAACTATAAATGGTAAAATCTTGGCTTTTATTCCTGAATCTGGTTTAGTTAAAATTAAAGACGAAAATGGTAAAATAACTTTTATCTCTTATTTAAAAATTGAATATGTAACATTTGCTTCAGATAATTCTGAATATACCAACGATAGTATTGCACGCACTGCTACTTTGAAATTTGAAAAAAATGCTGATAATGTTTCTCTTCAAGAATATTATTTGCAACAGGGAATGAGCTGGATTCCTTCATATTTCTTAAAATTAATAAATGATAAAGAAGCTCGTTTAGAAATGAAAGCAACTATTGAAAATTATGCTGAAGATATTACCGATGTTGAAACAGAAGTTGTTGTTGGTTCTCCTCAACTTTATTATGGTTTAATGTTAGATCCTATTTCTTATGATTATATGCAATCCCCAGTTTCATCAACCAGAGCGGCTTATGATAGAAATGATAATCTTCTTTTAAGTAATGCAATGCAACAACAGGTTCAGACAATTGGTGGTTATGCTGAGTCACAAAATATACCTTCATATTTCGAAGCAAATTATGAAACCGAAGGTGAGAAGAATAATGATTTATATTATTATAATCTAGGGAAAATAACATTACCTAAAAACTCAAAAGGTATGTTTCCTGTATTCTCTTCAGTGCTTGGTTATAAAGATATTTACAAGGCTGATATTGGCGATAAAGTAAATTTTGCTTCAACTCAATATTGTAATAATAACGAAGATTATTGTGATGTTTTTCATTCTATAGAATTAAAAAATGCAACAAATTTTCCATTTACTACTGCACCGGTAATGGTTCTAACAGATAAAGGTCAGTTTATGGCACAGGACCAGTTGAAATATACTCCAACCGGAGCAGTTTCAATAATAAAACTTTCAAAAGCTATTGATGTTGTTATGAAAAACAATGAAGAGGAAGTCTCTAGGCTAGAAAATTTTAAAAAGATTGGAAAAACAACTTATCATAAAGTGTTATTAAAAGGTGTTATTACTATTGAGAATTTACAACCAAAACAGGTTAATATTGATGTGGTAAAACATGTAAATGGTAGTGTAACAAATGAAGGAAACAGCAAAGTAAAAAAACAAAAAACTTATAATTCTGTAAACGCTTATAGCGATTTAAGCTGGCAAGTTACTTTAAATGCTGGTGAGAAGAAGACTTTAACTTATGAATACGAAGTATTGTTTGCTCCGTATCCGTATTAATTATTTTTTAATTCTGAACTAAGTTTTGTCATTCTGAACAAAGTGAAGAACTTAATCTTACGAAGTAAAATCTAGTCTGAATTACGTACTAGATTCTTCGTTTCACTCAGAATGACATTAGGGAAAAAAATAAAATCTTGAATCTAAAAATCTATAAAGCTTCTGCAGGATCTGGCAAAACATTTATGTTAGCCAGAGAATTTCTGCGTCTTGTTATATCAAATCCTTTAATATATAGAAATATTCTTGCTGTAACCTTTACTAATAAAGCTACAGAAGAAATGAAAGAAAGAATATTAAATGAATTACATTTTCTTTCTTCAAATAAAAAATCTGATCATCTTGATTTTTTAATTTCTGAATGCAAGCTTTCCGAAGAGATTGTAAGAAAAAATGCAAAACGTGCATTCAATCTAATACTTCACGATTATTCTAATTTCTCGGTTTCTACTATCGATAGCTTTTTTCAGAAAATTTTCAGAGCATTTTTGTTTGAACTCGATATTAAATTTAATTTTGATTTGTTATTAAATGATTCCGAAGTTCTTGATGAGGCTGTAAAACAAATGGTAGAAGGCCTTGAGCCAAATCAGCCTGTTACCGACTGGCTTATGCAGCTAATTGATAACAAAATTGAAGATGGTAAAAGCTATAGAATAGAAAGTGACCTGGCTAAAAGTGGTAAAGAGATTTTTAAAGAAAGGTTTTCTGAATACCAGGAGGAGCTATTTAAGAAAATTACCGATAAACCTTTTTTAAATAAATACCGTTCAGATTTAAAAATTATAAAAAAACAATATACAGATAAAGTAAAGCAAATAGCTAAAACGGCTGTAACTGAAATTGAAAAGCAAGGATTTGATGTTTCTGAATTTACTGGTGGTAGTCGTGGTTTTGTGAATTATTTGTATAAATTGTCAAAATTAACCGATGAGGTTAAGTTTGAAGCAATACAAGCCAGTTCTGTTGAAAAATATTTTGCATTAATTAATGGTGACGGAAAATGGTATTCGAGTTCAACAAAGAGAAAAGATGAGGTTGAGAATTTCTGCGAAAGCACATTAAAGCAATTGCTCGAAGAAGTTTTAAATTATATCGAAAATAATAAACAAGGCTTTAATTCTGCATATTTAATTCTTAAAAATCTTTATAATCTTGGCTTATTATCCGAGATAGCTAGCGAAGCAAAAACATATACCAGTAGAAATGGATATTTTCTTTTAGCCGAAATTCCAAAGTTCTTAGCAGATATTATTGGTAACGATGGTGCTTCTTTTGTTTACGAAAAATCTGGAAACAGATATAGTCATTTTATGATTGATGAGTTTCAGGATACTTCGCAATTACAATACAAAAATTTTCTACCATTAATTGAAAATAGTTTAGCTCAGGGTTATGATAATTTAATTGTGGGCGATGTTAAGCAATCTATTTATCGTTGGCGAAACAGCGACTGGCAATTGCTTTCTGGGTCGTTGCAAAATGATTTGAAACAATTTAATCCCAAATTAATTACTCTAGGTGAAAACTACAGATCTAAGCCAAATATTATTGCTTTTAATAATTCGTTGTACACTATGTTACCAAAACTGGCATCTGGAATAATTGATAACGAAATCGAAAAACAAAGAATTATTAACTTATATGAAGGCCAGTTACAAGCCATACCTGTAAAGGAATTTCTAAATGATGGTTTTGTAAAAGTTAGTTTTTTTGAGAAAGATATTTTTTACGAAAAGGTTTATGATGAATGGCTTCCTGAAACCGTATTCAAATTATGGAATAAAGGAATAAGAGACATAGCAGTTTTGGTTAGGGAAAATAGATCTATTCCCGAAGTGTTTTCTACTTTGTTTAATTTTAAAAATGAAGATGGTGTTCATCCTTGTAATGATTTTAGAATTGTATCGGGTGAATCACTTTCTCTGACAGCTTCGGGTGTTGTTAATTTTTTAGTTTCACTTATAAGATATACTGTTAATTCTAAAGATAGAATAAATATTGGTTTATTATTAAATGAATACAATGTTTATTTAAAACAAAGTTCAGCCAATCCCGAAACATGGTTTTCTAACAATATAGAGGTTTTAATTCCAGAATTGAAAACGTCTGAATTTTTAAAATCGCTAAACCTTTCGTTTTACGAGATGGTAGAGCAGTTTATAAGTATTTTTAAATTATATTCAATAGTCGAAGAAATTCCATTTATTTTAAATTTTTTAGACTGTGTTCGCGATTTCTCTAAAAAACCAATAGCTACTATTGATAATTTTATTGATTGGTGGGGCGATAATGGTGACAAACAACTCGTTTCAATGTCTGATGAAAAGGAAGTTGTTAAAATTGTTTCTATTCACAAATCAAAGGGGATGCAGTACGAGGCCGTAGTTATTCCATTTCCCGATTGGCCAATGTTGCCTTCAAAACACCCGCCAGTATTGTGGTGTAAATCTAGTGTTGAGCCTTATAATTCTTTGCCTGTAATACCAGTTGTTTTTAATAAAGATATGCAACATTCGCATTTTGCTGCAGAGTATTACGAAGAAGTTATTCGTTCTGTAGCTGATAATACTAATTTGCTTTATGTCGCAACAACTCGCGCAAAAACTGTTTTGCAAATTGCTTGCCCTATAAATAAAAAAGCTGGACAAAGCGATATTAATCAGTTAATATTTGACAGTATAAATTCTGAAACAGAGTGTAAGATAAAAGGTAATAGCTCAAAAATTAATTCTTTTTTTAATAACGAAACTCAAGTTTTTGAAATTGGTATACTTGATGAAATAAAAGCATTGCCAACTGAAAGTGATAAAAAGCAATCTGTTTCATCTAATTCACAATTTACTTCTTTTAATTCTGAAGTATTAGTTGCCGATAATAGTTATGGTATAATGAGACCAGAAGCCGATGAGAAAATTAAATATGGCATATTGTTACATGAAATATTAGCATCAATTAAAACTAGTGATGAATACTTACAAGTATTAAATAAATACTGTGTTAGAGAAAAGATTTCTTCAGAGGTACACGAGAAACTTAGTATAATGCTAACAGAACTTTTTGCTATTTCTGAAGTAGGAGAGTGGTTCGATTCCAAAAATGAAGTATTTACCGAAATTGGAATTGTTGTTAAAAATGCAAGTATAAAACGACCCGATCGTGTGATATTCATAAATAACAAAGTGCTTGTGATAGATTATAAAACAGGAAAAGAAGATATGCAAAAACATAAAAGTCAGGTAAGCCGTTATGTAAATCTTATTAAAGAAATGAATTACACTGATGTAGAAGGCTGGTTGTTATATACTGATTTAATGAAGGTTGAGAAGGTGTAATTTAAAATTATTTCTTTGGTGCTTCTTTAATGTCAACTGCAATTACTTTAAGTTTTACAGGGCAACTTCCAGCATTTAAAATGCTAACCAAATCATCGGCTTCTTCGTTGCTGAAATCGCCACTAATCGAAGAATTTCCGCTTTCTATTTTATCATTAACAACCGGGAAAGAGTAAACGTAATTATCAAGCACAATTGCAATTTGTTTTCCAATATTATCACGAGTCATTCTTGACCATATTTTTGCGCCTTCAGAATTCATTGACATAGAAATTATCGGACTGTAACTGTTTTCTTCTTCTTTCTTTACAGTAACTATTACACTTCCATCTAGTGGAGCACGCCCATCGCGACTTGTAACCTTTATCGCAATAAGTTGATAAAAATTTGAATCCTTAATAGGTTTTAATGTCCATAAAAATCTAAGATTTGAAGGGAATAGCATGTTTATTTGCCTTAATGCAAGATATTTATTTATCAGTGCAGTATCTTTAGCATCAGCAGAGCCAACAACAGCACCAGATATAAGTTTTTGTTCGTTTCCTACATTAGGGAATAAAATTGAAAATAATGGATTTTCATTAGTCGATTTTACTTGCATTGAATCATTATTTGAATTTATCTCATCTAAAAGAGTTTTTTCTTTATTAGTTGTTTCAATTACATTTTTATTTTCACCTAATCCAAGTTCAACTATTTTTTTATTTGCAGCATCCATATATTGAAATACTTCAGAATTATCATATGTCTCCCAGAAACCAAGGTTTCCAGTTGATTGAATTAGATTGCAAATTCTTTGTTTTTCAAATAAACCTGGAACTTCAACAAGAATTAAATTATATTCCAAAACTTTTATGTTAGCAGGTTGTTCAGAAAAATTTTCAAGTCTTTTAGTAAGATTAATAATAGTTTCATCAATCTTTTTTTGTATTTCTATTTTTAAAACTTCAATAACTTCTTCATTTGTTGAGTTAAATGTTATTCTGTCTTTCATTTCAATTGAAATAAAATATGACGCTAACATAATACTGGGATTAGTTTCTTGGACTGTTTTGTTAAATGACTGTAGAAATTCTTCAATGCTGTTGTATTTTCCATTATTAGTTTTTTCAAGACAAAGTTGAAAAATGGAATCCCTATTATAATTGCTAATTTCATTTAATAAATCAATAGTCGAAATTTCTAAGTTTATTCTTATACCACCAGTAGATTCTATAGTTTTAACTTCGTTATTGCAACTGATTAATAAAGTAGCGAATAGCAGTAAAATAAAAAATGATTTTTTCATAGTAGTAAAAGTAAATTATTAATTTAGGTAAAGAAACAAAGAATAACTTTAATGTGAAAATGAATTATGGTGAATTTTATTTTAGAAAAGGAAAATTCTATAAAAGAAAAAAGACAAACTAAAAGCTTGTCTTTCTTCGTACCCCGGACCGGAATCGAACCGGTACGGCCTTTGGGGCCACAGGATTTTAAGTCCTGCGTGTCTACCAATTCCACCACCAGGGCGTTAAAAAAAACTCTCGGTAGAAGAGAGTTTTCTTGAGCGGGAAACGAGACTCGGACTCGCGACCCCGACCTTGGCAAGGTCGTGCTCTACCAACTGAGCTATTCCCGCATTTGGAGATGCAAAAGTAATAAATTTTTATTTTCAACCAAAAAAAAATATCTACCTTTATCAAAAAAAAACATGAAAAAGGTAATTTTTGCTCTTATTTCTTTTTTGTTTAGCACGACTATAGTGTCTGTTGCTCAGGAAGAAGCCCCACAAGATTCTGTAAAAATGCCTAACGATCAAATTGTGATAAATATTTTATCTAACACATGGCTTAATGCTCCTTCAGAAATTACATTAATGCCAGTTTCTATTGGTGCTGAGGTATATGCAATGACTCTGTTAATTGGTAAAAATTCTTCTTTAAGTTTAGCTATAGGTTTTGGAGTTGGAGTGAATAATGTTCATAATAATGCATTACCATATGATAGTATTGGGATAACTTATTTTAAACAAATAGCTGGTGGTTATGAATATATAAAAAATAAATTTTCTTCAACTTATGTTGATATACCAATTGAAATACGTTTTAGGACTAAACCAAATATTAAAAAAAGAAATTTTAAAGTTTCATTAGGAGGTAAATTTGGATACATGATTACAAATTACATTAAGTATAGCGGAGATGACTTTAGAACTTTAACTAAAAAAAATGTAAAGTTTAAAGAATATAACTTTAGTAATGTTCTTCCATATAGATATGGAGTTTTTTTAAGGGTTGGGTATGGTAAGGTTAATGGTATAATAAACTATACTTTAAGTTCGTTTTTCGAAAAAAATAAAGGACCAGATGTGATTCCTGTTTCTGTTGGTTTATCGTTTACCATTTTATAATTTTTTTCAAACCAATCCTTTTCTCATATTTTAAGCATTTAAGTTTTTATACTTTTGTGGCATAAATCTTATTTATTTTAAATATCATGAAAAATATTTTAATTCTTGGTGCTGGTTTTTCAGCTGGTGTTATGATTAAATATTTGCTTAACAAAGCAAAAGAAAATAACTGGAATATTACTGTTGGCGATATTTCTAAAGAAATTGCCGAAAAAAAGGTTGATGGAAATCCATTAGGAAGAGCAATTTTATTTGATATACAAAACGAAATTCAAAAAGTTGAAGAAATTTCAAAAGCAGATTTAGTAATTTCATTTCTTCCTGCATTTATGCACCCCGTTGTTGCAAAAGAATGTGTTAAACAAGGAAAACATATGGTTACTGCTTCTTATGTTTCAAAAGACATGAAAGATTTAGATTCAGAGGCTCGTGCTAAAGGTTTGGCGTTGTTAAATGAACTTGGTGTTGACCCGGGAATAGATCATATGTCGGCAATGCGTGTAATTGATAAAATTAAAAATGAAGGTGGTAAATTACTTGCATTTTCATCAAATACTGGTGGATTAATTGCACCCGAATCAGATAATAATCCATGGAATTATAAATTTACCTGGAATCCAAGAAACGTGGTTGTTGCCGGACAAGGTATTGCAAAGTATATTGAGAAAGGAACTTTAAAATATATTCCTTATAATCAACTTTTTCGCAGAATATACAGAACATCTGTATTAAATATGGGAGAGTTTGATGTTTATGCAAATCGCGATTCATTAAGTTATAGAGAGGTGTATGGTTTGCAAAATATTCCAACAATATTCAGAGGAACAATGCGTCGCCCCGGATATTGCAAAGCATGGGATGTGTTTGTGCAACTGGGTGCTACAGATGATACATACCAAATTGAAAATGTTGATAAATTGACTTATCGTGATTTTATAAATCTGTTTTTACAATATGATGATAAGTTAACTGTTGAAGAAAAACTTTGCAATCATTTAAATATTGATCCTTTTTCGGATACAATGAAAAAATTGACATGGCTGGGTGTTTTCGAGAAAACAATTATTGGTTTAAAAGAGGCTACACCAGCTCAAGTGCTTCAGCATATACTTGAACCAAAATGGAAACTTTCACCTGAAGATAAAGATATGATTGTTATGCAGCATAAGTTTGAATATGAATTAAACGGTAAGCGAAAACAAATAACTTCATCATTAGTTGTTATAGGTAAAGATTCGGATGATACTGCTATGGCAATAACTGTTGGTATGCCAGTGGCAATTGCTGCAGAAATGCTCTTAAAAGGTCAGATAAAAGTTACAGGTGTTCATGTGCCAGTAATTCCAGAACTCTACAATCCTATACTCGACGAATTAGAAAAATACGACATTAGATTTATAGACGAGGAGAAAGATTTGTAAGTTGTTATGGTTTTGAATGGAGTAAAGTTATTTATATAAATTCTTTAACCCAGTTTTCAGCAGTTTTAAGAGTCTCGTTTAAATCATTATTTAGTAAAACTTTATCGAAATGCCCCGAAAAATGCATTTCTAATCCTGCTTTATTTACACGTCTAATTATAGATTCTTCATCATCTGTTGATCTTGTTCTTAGTCTTTCTTCAAGAATTTCAATGCTTGGAGGACTAATGAAAATAGCTAAAGCATTGTCTCCAAATATCCTTTTTAGATTCATTCCGCCTTTTACATCAACATCAAAAACAACAATATTATTTTTTTGCCATATACGTTTTAATTCAGAACGTAAAGTTCCGTAATAACAATCTTCATATACTTCTTCCCACTCTAAAAATTCCTGATTTTCTATTTTAGTTCTGAATTCTTCCGCAGAAATATATAGATAATCTTTTCCATTAGATTCACTGCCTCTAATCTTGCGACTTGTTGCCGATATACTGAATTCAAGTTGTGGAAATACATTTAATAAATGTTTTACTACTGTAGTTTTTCCTGCTCCCGAAGGTGCCGAGAATATTATTGCTTTTCCAATCATTAAAGTATATTTAATAATTGTTCTTTAACTTTTTCTAATTCATCTTTCATTTGTACAACAATTTGCTGAATTTCTGTATGATTAGCTTTTGATCCAAGTGTATTAATTTCACGTCCAATTTCCTGGCAAATAAATCCTAATTTTCTTCCCGAGTTTTCTTCCTTACATGTTTCTCTGAAATATTTACAATGGTTACTTAGTCTTACTTTTTCTTCGGTGAAATCCATCTTTTCAAGATAATAAATAAGTTCCTGTTCAAATCTGTTTTTATCAAAACTTTCTTTTGCTAAAAGCTCGGATAAATTCTGATTTAAACGTGTGCGAACGGTTTCCATTCGTTGGGGTTCATGTTTTGCGACTTGTGAATGTAGCGATTCAATGTTGCTTATTCTTTTCAAAAGCTCGTTTTCAAGAACTTTTCCTTCGGTATTTCTAAATTCAATAAGTTGCAAAACTGCGCTATTTATAGTTTCTTGTAATACCTTCCATTCATTCTCGTCAACTTCAACTACATTTTGTGAAAGAATTTCTGGAAGCCTTGTTATAATTGTCGCCCAATCTGGATTCTGATCTGGAAAAAGCTCTTCCTGAATTGGTTTTAATTGATTGTAATAACTTGCAAAAACATCTTTATTAATGGAAACAGGTTTGTCTATTTGTTTAGATTCGATAAACACAGACAACTCTATTTTACCTCTTTCTAATTGTTTAATAATGTCGTTTCTTATTTCAGTTTCTTTTTCGCGATAAGCAAAAGGTAATTTTATATAGACATCGGCCTGTTTACTATTTAAAGATTTTATTTCAATAGTAATTTTTTTACCAGAGTTTTCGTTAACGGTTTTTCCAAAACCGGTCATTGATTTTAGCATGTTTTACACTTTATTATATTAGTGAATCATTGTAATTGTTAATGTCTCGTTTTGCTGAGGCCTAACCTGAACTATTGAGGTTTTAGAGTAACTTAATCCACTAATATTATTATTGAAAGCTAATACGTAATAATTCCCATAATTAATATAGCCAAAATATGCAGTATTGCCGCTACCGGTATATATTCTGTAAATAGCTAAATCGTTATTTGTGCCAGCTAAATCGGCAGTTATATCTTCACGCGATGCATATAAAAATACATCTGTATTATTTGCATTTACAACTTGTCCACTTTGGTTTAAGTATTTTACATAAACAGTTAGTTTACCTGTCATGCCTGACGTATCCGAAGTTAATATTTGCTGTTGATCGGGAATTGTATCTTTTGTTTTTTTACAACTTAGATTAACAAAAATTGTAAATAACAAAATTACAGAAAGGTATAGGTGTTTTTTCATTTTTGTGAAATTTTATGATTCAAAGATATACTAATTTAAAAAACGAAACAATATTTTATTTTTTTCGCTTGTATTATCTTTACTAAAGCACTTTTCATCAAAAAAATATAATTATTTACATTAATTCTAAATAGCGTATTCGTTTTTTTTGTATTTTTGATAATAATTTATATACATGAAACTATTAGAATCCATATCAAAAAGACATAGTCCAAGATCATTCGATATTCAAAATGTAGAAAAAGAAAAAATCGAACTTTTGATTGAGGCTGCAAGATGGGCTCCGTCAGCTTTTAATAATCAACCCTGGAGGTTTTTTGTTGCCGAAAAACAAAAAAATATTGAATTTTATAACAATACATTAAATTGTTTGGTAGATTTTAATAGAAACTGGGCACAAACAGCACCAGTATTAATTTTATCTGTAGTTAAAACTACTTATGATCATAATAACGAAGTCAATAAATATGCATTTCATGATATCGGTTTAGCAATGGGAAATATGATGAATCAGGCTACTGAATTGAACTTATTTATGCATCAAATGGCAGGGGTTAAATTTGATAAAATGAAAGAACTATTAAATTTACCAGAATATATGGAACCTGTTTCTATAATTGCTTTAGGATATATAGGTAAAATAGAAGATTTACCTACTGATATACAAAAAGTTGAAAGTGAGAAAATACGGGTTAGAAAACCTATAGAAGAGATTTTAAATTATTCACCTTTAAAATAAATTGAGATGAATTACGATAACATGGATAAGGTTGGCAAAGATTATAAGAATGGTGAAATAACTGTTGTGTGGACGCCTCGTCTTTGCGATCATTCTGGAGTTTGCATAAGTGAATTGCCAGATGTTTTTAATACAATAAAAAGACCCTGGATAAATATGGATGGTGCGCCAACACTGGCGATTAAAAGGGTAGTTGATCTTTGTCCTACACGTGCATTAGTGTGGAAGGAAAATGAAAAAACTGCTGAAATTAAAGAAGAAAATAAAGAAAAAGACACCGTTATTACATTAATGAAAACCGGTCCAATGCGTATTTCTGGAAATTTTAAACTTATTGATGAAAACGGAAATACTATTTCTTGTGCCGATAAAGTTTCGCTATGCAGATGTGCTAAATCTAAACGATTACCTTATTGCGATGGCTCGCACAGATAAATCAGACAGTTTTCTTTAATTTACTTTTTATTACTGTAATAATTATTGGAAGTACCGAAATAACAATTATTCCAATAGCTACAGTTTCTATATTGTTTTTAATCCAAGGAATTGTGCCTAGAAAGTAACCTGCACAAGTTAGTGTAGAAATCCAAATAGCGCCTCCTAAAATATCGTAAGATAAAAATCTTCTGTATTTCATTTCAGCAATACCGGCAACAAATGGGGCAAAGGTTCTTACAATCGGAACAAATCTGGCCATTATAATAGTTTTTGTACCGTATTTTTCATAAAAGGCATGTGTTTTATCTAAGTATTTTTGTTTGACAATAAATTTTCCTCTGATTTTAATTTTCATAACTTTTAACCCTAAAGTTTTGCCAATCCAATAGTTTGAGTTATCGCCAAGTACGGCTGCTACAAAAAGTAATATTAAAAGATAAAAAATATTTAATAATGGCTCACCAGTTGTTTTGTCGATCTGATTAGCAAATAAACCTGCAGTAAACAAAAGTGAATCTCCAGGTAAAAAAGGCATTGCAACAATACCTGTTTCAATAAAAATAACTAGAAAAAGAATTAAATAAATATAGGTTTGGTAAGTATTTATTAGCCATTCAAAATCTAAATCTAAAATGTGTTTAAAAAGTTCCATGATATTTTATTTTGGGTTGTAAAGATAAATATAGTTTTGTTTTTAAAAAGTAGATTTATATGTAAAAGAAATCAAATGTTTGTGTGATACCATTTGTTCGTGGTGGTAAATTATAAAATAGCCCAATTTTTCTACTCATCTCCCTATCCCTCTTCAAAAAGAGGGACAAAAGGTTGGGCTATTTTATACGCCGTGGTGAATGATGATTAATATAACAATATTCAGATTATTATAATTATGTTGAAAACATCAATTTGTGTTAATAATTAATCAAATCCATACATAGTGAGTGTTTGGAAATTAAAGATCTAATAATCTAAATATTATTATAATTTGTTTAAACTCTGTTGTAATCAGTATTTCATAAGAAATTAACATTTTGTGTATAAACTATGTTAATCAATTGTTTATTTAAATCGCTCAAAATATTTGTTTTCAGGGTAATGTCTATTGTATATTTGTATCATCAGGTGAGCGATAAAAGGTTAACCTGCTAAGTAAGGGAAATGCAGAGTAGTTCTGTAAAAAGTTCTATAAAACATTTTCGGGTTCTTTCAAGCAATTGCAAAATTGTAACAAGGCTCGCTGTAAATGAGTCAGGCTGCCAATAAAGTTAAAGCTTTAAAGGTGGAGATAAAATCAGATGACGCAAGTCAAAAGTTTTAATCTGCAATCGGTTGGTTTAATTACCACGTAAAATCGCGAATTTGGGGCAACCTAAACACGGCGCCGAAAGTTCTGGGTAATGCAAAGGTAAAACTGAGCAGGGTAATCACTAACAGCCAAGGCAAAGGAAAAGGCAGCTTTAAATCGGTTGTCACATTCGATGCTGGATCAGCAAGTTGGACATTGGTAACGATGTGCAAATAAATGGTCTGCTTTAGCAAGTGAAAGGAAAACTGTATTTCTTTAAGGGAAATAAAAGTTCCTGGAGTTAAAAAAGGTCTTGCATCTTTTTTAACTGACTGTAATAACAGTAATCTGAATCAATAATGAAGTTTACTTCAGAAATTGATAAACGGGGATTTTCGTAAAGAAAGTTCCCGTTTTGCTTTATATACCAAATGTCCGCTGCGGATTATCAAATAGGTATCATTCATTTTCATTTTTTTTGAAATAATTATGTTTATATATTCAAATTATTATATATTTGCCTCACAATTGAGAAATCAGTCAGTTATAGAATTTTTTTCACTCTTTTGTTAAAAGTTCTGCAAAGATTTTTTTCAGTTATTTTTTTCTAATTAATTAATTTATTTTTTTATGAACATTTTTGTTGCAAATTTGAACTACAAAGTTCAAGACGAAGAATTAAAACAACTTTTTGAAGAATTTGGTACTGTTGATTCAGCACGAGTAATTATTGATCGTGAAACAGGTCGCTCAAAAGGTTTTGGTTTTATTGAAATGCCTAATGATGAGGAAGCTAATATAGCTCTTAAAGAATTAGAAGGTAAAGAAGTTCAAGGTAAGAACATCGCTGTTAAAAAAGCTTTCGAAAGAAATAACGAGAGACCACAGCGTCAAGATCGCGGTGGTTATAATTCATAAGTAAAAGGGATTATTTCCTTTTTAATAAAAATTAAGTCCGGTAAACAATGCCGGACTTTTTTATTTTTTAAAAAATTTGAACCTTTACATAAAAATAAAACAAAAATATAATGAAAAGAATATTTGGTACTTTATTATTGATAGTCTTTTTTAATACTGGGTTTTGTCAGCAGGTATCATTAGAAGATGCATGGGTTACTTATAAGTTTTATTCTTTTGGTCTCGATGATTTAACTTCAATGAAAGATGGTGAGAATTATACATTGCTATTACCAAATGATAGTATAGTAAAGTATAGTTATAAAAGTGGTAAAGAAGTAGGGTGTTTGTTTTCACTTTCTCAGATCCCTAAAAGTGATACAAAACCATCAAAAATTGAAAGTTATGTTTTTAGCAAAAATGAAACTAAAATTCTTTTTTCATGTGATAAAGAACAAATTTACCGTCACTCGTTTAAAGCAAGCTATTTTGTATGGGATATAGCAAATAAAAAATTAACGGCTTTATCTAATAATGGAAAACAACAACTTGCACAACTTTCGCCTGATGGTAGTAAAGTGGCTTATGTAAGGGATAATAATATTTTTATTATGGATATTGTTAAAAATATTGAAACTCAAGTTACTAACGATGGTAAGTTTAATTTTATAATTAATGGAGTTCCTGATTGGGTATATGAAGAAGAGTTTAGTTTTTCGAGTGCTTTTTCGTGGTCTCCTGATGGGAAAAATCTTGCTTTTATGAAGTTTAATGAGACTGATGTTAAGGAATTTAGTATGCCTATGTATGGGACTTTATATCCAACAGAATATAAATATAAATATCCTAAAGCAGGTGAAAAAAATTCTATTGTTACATTGCATGTGTATAATGTTGCAGAAGCCAAAACTATTCCGGTTGATATTGGTAAAGAAACAGATCAGTATATTCCAAGGCTAATTTGGACTAAAATTCCTGGAGTTTTAAGTTTTATAAGAATGAACAGGCTACAAAATAAACTTGAACTTTTTGTAGCAGATGCTAACACGGGAGTTTCAACAGTTATTTATACTGAAGAAAGTAAAACTTATATTGAAATTACAGATAATTTAGTTTTTACTGATGATGGAAAATATTTTTTCAATTTAAGTGATAAAAATGGTTATAATCATATTTATATGTATGATATGCATGGAAATCTAGTAAATCAAATTACTGATGGCAATTGGGATGTAGAAGCATTTAAAGGTTATGATACAAAACTAAATCTGGTTTATTATACTTCTTCAGAAGCATCGCCAATGCAACGAAATTTATACTCAATAGGAATTGATGGAAAGAATAAAAAACGTATAACAACACATGATGGAACAAATGAAGTTAGTTTTAGTTCGGGTTTTAAATATTTCATAAATAATTTTTCAAGTGCAACTAGTCCTAATTTTTATTCTTTATATGACAATAAAGGTAAGTCGATAAGGGTATTAGAGGATAATGCTGGCTTATTAGAAAAAGTAATTGTAAGTAATTTTACTAAAAAAGAATTTTTTAAATTTAAAACATCTGATGGTGTTGAGTTAAATGGTTGGATGATTAAACCAGCAGATTTTGATCCTAATAAAAAGTATCCTGTTCTTATGTCAGTTTATGGTGGACCAGGTTCCCAAGAAGTACTAGATAAATGGGATTATTATCAGGTTTGGCATCAGCATCTGGCATCAAAAGGTTATATTGTTGTTTCTGTTGATAATCGTGGAACAGGGGCGAGGGGAGCAGAGTTTAAAAAAGTTACATATCGCAATTTAGGAAACATCGAAACTATCGACCAGATTGAAGCAGCAAAGTACCTAGGAACTTTAAACTATATTGATGCTTCAAGAATTGGAATCTGGGGATGGAGTTTTGGTGGTTACCTTTCTGCATTATGTTTGGAAAAAGGTGCAGGGGTATTTAAGATGGCTGTTTCTGTTGCTCCGGTTACTAACTGGAGATATTACGATTCAATTTATACTGAGCGTTACAATGGTTTACCGCAAGATAATGCAAGTGGTTACGATGATAATTCGCCAATTAATTTTACAAAAAAAATTAAAGGTAAATTTTTATTGTGCCATGGAACTGCTGACGATAACGTGCATTTTCAAAACAGTATGGAGCTAGTGTCTAAACTTGTTGAAGGTAACAAACAATTTGAGTCGCAGTTTTATCCTGATAGTAATCATGGAATATATAAGGGTCGTAACACGCGCTACCATTTATTTTCACGAATGACTACATTTATTACCGAAAATTTATAAATATTTTTACCTTTGCAAAGTTCATCGCCCAGGTGGTGGAATTGGTAGACATACCAGCTTGAGGGATTTCTAGGATAGTGAAATGAATTGTTCTTTATATGATTTAATTATAAATAGTTGCGATATGTTTTACCTGTTCTTGAAAACATGTAGGTAAAACATAGTCGAAACATTTATTTATTTTTTTGCCCAGGTGGTGGAATTGGTAGACATATCAGCTTGAGGGGCTGGCGCCTGTATGGGTGTGCAAGTTCGAGTCTTGTCCTGGGCACTTTTTAAAGGCCATTCAGAAATGAATGGCTTTTTTCTGTTAATTTGAATAGTACGAAACGATTTTTTTATATTCATATTAGTTTAAATTATATACTGAAATAAATCCGATTTACAATTTAAATATTCGTACACAATTTTATGTTTATCCATTCTATTTATTAAAGGATTATAATCCTCCGATTTTTGTAATTCTATTCCAATTAAAGCCGGCCCATTTTCTCTAGAATTCTTTTTTGTGTATTGAAATGTAGAGATATCATCATTTGGACCTAGAACATTATTCAGAAATTCACGTAATGCACCTGCACGTTGAGGAAAACGAACAATAAAATAATGTTTTAAGCCTTCAAATAATTGTGCACGTTCTTTTATTTCTTCCATTCGTGAGATATCATTATTGCCTCCACTAACAATACACATAACATTTTTATTTTTTATTTTATCTTTATATAAGTCCAAAGCACAAATTGAAAGCACACCTGCTGGTTCGGCAACTATTGCTTCTTCATTATAAAGTTTTAGTATTTTCGAACAAACATGGCCTTCTGGAATAACCAAAATATCATCTAAGCCATCTTTGCAAATATTAAAAGTTAAATTCCCAACCCTTCTAACAGCTGCACCATCAACAAATCTTTCGATTTTATCTAATGTTACTACTTCATTCATTTCAATTGATTTTTTCATTGAAGCTGCACCTTCTGGCTCAACACCAATAATTTTTGTATTTGGACTAATTTGTTTTAAATAAGTGATTAATCCAGAGGCCAGACCGCCGCCACCAATTGGCACAAATAAATAATCAATGGTAAAATTAACATCTTGCATAATTTCTATCCCAACAGTTCCCTGCCCTGAAATAATTCTTTCGTCATCAAAAGGATGAATAAAAAATATATCTTGCTTTACACTTGTTTCTAATGCTGCTTCATATGCATCGTCAAAACAGTCACCATGGAAAATTATTTCTATTGAATCTTTTCCAAACATTTCAACTTGTTTTACTTTTTGTGACGGAGTGATAACTGGCATATATATTTTGCCTTTTATACCAAGTTTTCTACATGCGTATGCTACACCCTGAGCATGATTTCCAGCACTTGCACAAATTACTCCATTTTTTGTTTCTTCATTGCTTAAACTTGAAATAAGATTATAAGCACCACGCAATTTATAAGAACGTATTATTTGTAAATCTTCTCTTTTCAACCAAATATTTGCACTATGTTCTAATGAAAGATTAGAACTCTTTTCTAAAGGAGTTTTTGTGACAATTCCTTTAAGTTTTTCGTTTGCTTTTAAAATACTATTTACAGATAACATTTCTTATAAATTTGATAACTGATTTAATGAAAAAGAAAAAAATAGATTAACCTTCGATGAGAATAGTGCTCCATTATACCAAACATAATTATAAATTAGTCCAACCTATTGTCCCTCTTTTTTGAAGAGGGTAGGGAGATGAATAAAAAAATCGGACTATTTTATAATTTAAATTGGTGTTAATCTTCATTTTTCCGCTGCGGCGGACAGAATGATATAAATTATACTTTTGCACGTAGTTTTCTTACCATTTTACCCGCTTGCCACATTTCAGAATTATTAATTTCTTCGAGTTCTTTGCTTAAATTTTCTCTGTAATCTGATTTCGCATTGCTTTCTATAACAATCTGAGCTTCATTACCACTTGCAACACTATCGTATAATTCATTAAATAAAGGTGTAACTGAATCTCTGAATCTATTTTTCCAATCCAGAGCTCCACGCTGTGCTGTAGTTGAAGTGTTTGCGTACATCCAATCCATTCCATTTTCTGCAACCAACGGCATCAGACTTTGTGTTAATTCTTCTACTGTTTCGTTAAATGCTTCAGAGGGAGAGTGCCCATTTTTTCTAAGAACATTATACTGAGCTTCCATTATTCCAGCTAAAGCACCCATTAATACTCCTCTTTCGCCTGTTAAATCGCTAAACACCTCTTTTTTGAAATCGGTTTCGAAAAGATAACCGGAACCTACTCCAATTCCTAAAGCAATTGCTTTATCTTTTGCTTTTCCTGTATAATCAAGATAGACTGCATAACTTGAATTTATTCCTTTTCCTTCAAGAAATAATCTTCGTACACTTGTGCCCGAACCTTTAGGTGCAACAAGTATAACATCAATATTGTGAGGTGGTATAATTTTAGTTCTTGAAGCATAAGTTACTCCAAAACCATGTGAAAAATATAATGTTTTTCCTTCTGTTAAATTCTCTTCAATTGTTTTCCAGCTTGATATTTGTCCGGCATCAGAAAGTAAGTACATTATAACAGTTGCTCTTTTAGCTGCTTCTTCAATTGAAAATAATGTTTCATTTTCTTTCCATCCATCTTTTTTCGCTTTTTCCCAGCTTTGGGAATTTTCTCTTTGTCCGACAATAACATTAAATCCATTATCTCTTAAATTTAATGCTTGTGCTGGTCCCTGAACTCCATATCCAATAACAGCAATGGTTTCTTTCTTCATTACTTCCAAAGCTTTTTTTATTGGAAACTCTTCACGTGTAACAACGTTCTCTTCAACGCCGCCAAAATTCATTTTTGCCATGATTTTATATATTTATTTGTTTATTAAATCGATAATTATTTTCAAGATCCTTCAAATATTCTGATAGTTTTTTTATTGGTTTTGTAATTGCAACTCTTCCTGAACGAACAAATTCGAGCAAACCATATGGTTCAAGCTTGTCATATAATTCTTGAGTTTCATTCATATGACCAGTCTTTTCAATTACAATATATTCTTTTTCAAAAGTCAGTATTCTCGCATGATGTTCACGAACAATTTTTTCTACTTCTTTACCTTTCATTAATGCATCAGTAGAAACTTTATATAATGCAATCTCCTGATGAATTATTTCATCTTCTTCATGTAAAAATGCTTTTAAAATATCAACTTGTTTCTCAAGCTGATTCACAACTTTAACAGCAAGTTCATATGAAGTTTTCAACACAACAGTATAACGGTGTATACCTCTTATTTCTGATTCAGATGCAGTAATACTTTCAATATTTAGATTACGTTTTGTAAATATTGTTGTAACTCTGTGCAGTAAGCCAGGAACATTTTCAGTAAAGATTGATATTGTAAATAATCTATTCATTTCAAGAATTTTTATTCAAATAAAACATTAGACACCGATGAACCTGATGGTACCATTGGAAAAACATTAGCTTCCTGTTCAACTACAACTTCCAATAGGTAAGTAGTTTTTGAATCGAGCATCTCTTCAATTGCTGCTTCAAGACTATCACGTTCTGAAACTTTTTTAGCTTTAATATTATAAGCATTTGCTATGGTTGTAAAATCTGGGTTAACCATTTCGGTAAATGAATATCTGCCTTTAAAGAATAATTCCTGCCATTGTCTCACCATACCTAGAAAACTATTATTCAAAATCACAATTTTAACAGGAAGTTTTGTTTGATAACAAATTCCAAGTTCCTGCATTGTCATTTGAAAACCACCATCACCTATAAAAGCAATAACCTCTCGTTCCGGAGCTCCTAGTTTTGCTCCGAATGAAGCTGGTAAACCAAAACCCATTGTCCCCAGGCCCCCGGAAGTTACGAGGCTATTGTTTTTATTAAACTTGTAATATCTTGCAGCTAACATCTGGTGCTGACCAACATCAGTAACTACAATTGCTTCACCTTTTGTTTTTTCGGATATCATGTGTATTACTTCACACATATTAATGTTACCAATTTTAGGTGAATATTGTTTTTTTATCACTTTTTCAAATTCTATTTCATAATCTCTATAGAATTCTAATAGCCATTCATTATAACTATTTGATTTTATTTCTTTGTTAAGTAATTGCAATGTTTCTTTTGCGTCAGAAATTAATGCTATATCTGCGATTACGTTTTTATTCACTTCTGATGCATCTATTTCTATATGTATAATTTTAGCCTGTTTTGCATATTGCTTTAAATCACCTGTAACACGATCGTCGAAACGCATACCTATAGCAATAATCAAATCAGCTTCATTTGTTTTGATATTTGGTGCATAATTCCCATGCATACCTAGCATGCCTACATACAATTTATGATTTTGAGGAAATGATGAAAGTCCCAATAATGTTGAAGCAACTGGAATACCTGATTTTTCAGCAAAATGTAATAATTCTTTGTAAGAATCAGAAAGAATTACTCCGTGACCAGCCAGTATCAGCGGTTTTTTTGCGTTATTTATTAATTCAGCTGCGGCTTTTATTGCAATTAAATCAGGTTTAGGATATGGAAAATAGCTTCGTAATTTTGTACATTTGTTATAACTAAATTCTGAACTTCCTAATTGAGCATCCTTTGTTATATTTACCAAAACTGGTCCTGGTCTTCCTGTATTTGCAATGTAAAAAGCTTTTGCAAGTACCTCAGCTATTTCTTCTGTTTTTGTTATTTGGTAATTCCACTTTGTTACAGGCATAGAAATACTTGTAATATCTTGTTCCTGGAAAGCATCACTTCCTAATAATTTTGAATCAACCTGTCCGGTAATACAAACTATTGGAGTTGAATCTAATTGTGCATCTGCTAACCCTGTTATTAAATTAGTTGCTCCTGGTCCTGATGTAACAATACACACACCAGTCTTGCCAGAAGTCCTTGCGTAACCCTGTGCAGCATGAACTGCGCCTTGTTCGTGACGAGTCATTATGTGATTAATTTTTTCTTTATAATCAAATAATGCATCATAAACAGGCATAATTGCACCACCTACATAACCAAATAACAAATCAACACCTTCTTCAACAAGTGATTTCATTACGGCTTCTGCGCCAGTAATTATTTTTTTTGAAACTTCCGTCTCTTTATCCATAAATATTGTTTCCATATTATATTATTCTAACTGCCCCCTTATCAGCAGATGAAACATGTTTTGCATATATCTGTAATGATTTTGAAACATTTCTTATTCTGTGTTCAGGCAAAAAAGCAATTTCTTTCTTTTCTCTTTCAATATTTATTCTTTGCTCAATTTCATTATTGCTTAATAAAATATTAATACTTCTTTGTGAAATGTTTATTTCAATTTTATCTTCATTTTTAACAATAGATAAAATTCCACCTGAAGCAGCTTCAGGAGAAACATGTCCAATTGAAAGTCCTGATGTGCCACCAGAAAATCTTCCATCAGTAATTAAAGCACATTTTTCGCTTAAGCCTTTTGATTTTAAATATGAAGTAGGATAAAGCATTTCCTGCATTCCTGGACCACCACGAGGTCCTTCATATCTAATTATAACAACATCTCCAGCTTTCACTTTTTCATTTAAAATAGCTTCACATGCTTCATCTTGTGAATCAAAAACTACCGCAGGACCTTTAAAATTCCAGATAGATTTATTTACACCAGCGGTTTTAACAACGCAACCATTTGGCGCTAAATTTCCAAAAAGAATTGCTAATCCTCCTTCTTTATGATAAGCATTTTCAAGGTTTCTAATACAACCACTTTTTCTGTCACTATCTATTGTTTGTAAATAATTATCTTGAGATCCCATTGCGTAGCTTCTTATTCTACCAGGAGCACTAGACCAAAATAATTTATATTCAGTATTTAAAATGTTATACTTTTCTATTGCTTTATTTAATGTTAAACCATCTATTCTCTTAACTTCCGAAAAAATCAATTTTACTTTTTCTAATTCACCTAGTATTGCCAATACCCCTCCAGCATTGTGAACATCTTCAATATAATATTTTGAGTTTGGAGATACTTTGCACAAACAAGGAGTTTTTCGAGATAATTCATCAACATCTTTCATTGTAAATTCTACATCTGCTTCATTTGCAACTGCTAATAAATGCAATATTGTATTTGAAGAGCCTCCCATAGCAATATCTAAAGTCATGGCATTTAAGAATGCTTGTCTATTAGCAATACTTCTTGGAAGTACTGTTTCATCGCCATCTTGATAATAAGAATAAGCAAGTTCCACTATTCTTTCTGCAGCCTTTTCAAAAAGATTTAATCTGTTTTTATGAGTTGCTACTAAAGTTCCATTTCCAGGAAGTGATAAGCCTAATGCTTCTGTTAAGCAATTCATTGAATTTGCTGTAAACATTCCAGAACATGATCCGCAAGTTGGACAGGCATTCTTTTCTACATTTAATAAGTGTTCTTTTGAAACTGTAGGATCAGCACCTAAAACCATTGCATCTACTAAGTCAAACTTGTTTCCGTCAACAAAACCAGATTCCATCGGTCCACCAGACACAAATATTGTTGGAATGTTTAACCTCATGGCTGCCATCATCATTCCCGGAGTAATTTTATCGCAATTACTTATACAAATTAGAGCATCTGCTTTATGAGCATTGCACATATATTCAACACTGTCAGCAATTATTTCGCGAGATGGTAAAGAGTATAACATTCCATCATGACCCATTGCAATACCATCGTCAATAGCAATAGTATTGAATTCAGCAGCAAAACATCCTTTTGATTCGATTATTTTTTTTACCATTTGTCCAACATTATGAAGATGAGCATGTCCTGGAACAAATTGAGTGAAAGAATTTGCTATTGCTATAATAGGTTTTCCCATTTGTTCATCTTTCATTCCATTTGCGCGCCAGAGGCTTCTAGCTCCAGCCATTCTATTTCCATTTATTGTTATTGAACTTCTTAATTTATTTTTCATTGATTCATTAAATTAAAAAAGCCTTTCTTCTGATTGAAGAAAGGCTTTAAATTATATTAATAGCTTTCCTCACCCGAGTGGGATCTTAATAATGATAATATTAATGTTCATTTTCATAAAAATTGTCATGATTTTTTGACGTTGCAAATTTATGTCATATTTAATAGTCTTCAAAATTTAACAAAACTGACTACAAATTTTACGATTCGAAACAAAGTAGTATTGTGATAATATACAGTATGTTGTGTTATTGTTTATTAAAAGCAAATCAAAAATAATATCCTGAATGAAATGTAATATAACTGTAAAAATGTGTATTTGCTTTGTCATTTTACCAAAATACATAACCGTTCGTCACAAGTAATGGTGTTTCGTCCCTTGTTGTTTTAGCGATTAAATTATCAATAAATATCATTTGTAAATTTGTTTAAACCAAGCCAAAATTATTTTAATTATACTTTTTATGAAAGCAAAAAGATTAAAACTGCAAAGTTCTTTTATACAGAAGAATGCCAAAGTGTTTTTATTCTGTTTTTTATTATTTATATTTATTATTCCAGTAAAATCACAAATTACAATTGATAATACAAAAACAAATGCACAACTCGTTGCCCAATTGCTAGGGTCTGGCGTAAGTGCTTCAAATGTTGTGTTTAGGGGTGTTAGAAATGTAAGCACTAGATATCAGGTTGGGGCTTTTTCTACAGCAACAACAACTTTAGCTCAAATGGGTTTTACGGGTGGAGTTGTTCTGTCAACTGGAAATATATCTGATATTCCTTTAGCATTAGGAACAAATCCAGGAACTGTAGGTCAAATGTCTTATAACTATATTTCAGGAACTACTGGAGAGATCAGGCAAAGCAATCCTGTAGCAGGTCAGGATGCAGATGCAGACAATTTAGTAAATGTAAATTATTATAATGCAGCAATTTTAGAGTTTGATTTTGTGCCAGTTGGAGATGCTGTTTCGTTTCGTTATGTATTTGGTTCTGAAGAATATTCAGATCAAGGTGGAAGTATAAATTATCAATGTTCTTCATACAATGATAAGTTTGCTTTTTTAATAAGTGGACCAGGAATAGTTGGAGGACAGGGGTATACAAACAATGCGCGAAATATTGCAAGATTAAATAATGGTGCAGAAGTTGGAATTAATTCAGTAAATGGTGGTGTTGTAGGTTCTAGCGGTGGAGCTCCTTCGGCAGCAAATTGTGAAGCGGCTTCGCTTACTGCATGGGTACAAAATTCGCCAAGTGCCGAATATTTAGGGCATATAGATGGTACAGAATTAAATGGAAACACAAGAATCTTAACAGCTTCACAAACAGGGCTAACGCCCGGTGGTACTTATCATATTCGTTTATTAGTTTCTGATGCTCAAGATGGAGCTTATGATGCTGTAGTTTATATAGAAGCTGGAAGTTTTACTAGTCCAACTGCTACTTTAACCACTTCTGCTACCCCTTCAACTATTTGTTCTGGCAATAGCACATATGCTAAAACCGTTGTTGCTAGCGGAACAGCACCATATAATTACACATGGAGTAATGGTGTAACACATTTAAATAGTCCTAATCCGACTGATTCTATTTTAGTTTCACCTGGATCAACATCAACTTATACTGTAACAGTTGTAGATAATCATTTACCAACTGCTACTACATCTGTTGGAAGTGTAATAGTAACAGTAACACCTTTACCAACAGCATCAATTTCATATACTGGTTCTCCATTTTGCACTTTGGTTTCACCTGTAAGTATAAATTTAACTGGAACAAATGCATATACTGGTGGGGCATATTCAGCTACACCAGGTTTAACAATAAATGCATCAACAGGAGAAATAACTCCAAGCTCTAGCACTGCTGGTGGCCCATATACTGTCACTTATACTATAGCAGCTTCCGGAGGGTGTAGTGCTGTAACAGCAAACTCAAATGTTTCAATTTCGTCACCAGTAAGTCAAACCATTAGTGGAGTTTCTCAGCTTTGTACTGGACTAACAAACACTTTCACGGTAAGTCCAACTACAGGAGGTGCCTGGTCCAGTTCAGCAACAGGAGTTGCTACGGTAAATCCATCAACTGGACTAGTAACTAGTGTTTCAGCAGGCTCAACAATAATTTCATATAGCGTTACAACAGGAGGTTGTGTAAACAATGCCACACAAAACTTAACAATAACTTCTCCTGTGAGTCAATCTATTACCGGTGTTTCACAATTATGTACGGGTTCAACAAACACATTTACAAATAGCCCAACTGTAGGTGGCAACTGGACAAGTTCAGTACCGGGTTTTGCAACAGTAAATTCTTCAACTGGTTTGGTAACCGGAATTTCAGCAGGAACTTCATTAATAACTTATAGTGTAACTACTTCAGGTGGATGCGTAAACACAGCAACACAAAACGTAACAATTTCAGCACCTGTTTCACAAACAATTACAGGAGTATCTCAACTTTGTAATGGCTTAACAAATTCCTTTAGCGTAAGCCCTTCATCGGGAGGAGTATGGGCAAGTTCAGCCACAGGAGTAGCTACTGTTAATTCTTCAACAGGATTAGTAACAGGAATTTCTTCTGGTTCAACAAATATTACATATACTGTTACAACAACTGGTGGATGTGTTAATACTGCAACACAAAGTTTAACAGTTACAAATCCTGTTTCTCAAACAATTACTGGTGCCTCGCAAATATGTTCAGGCGCTACAGCAAATTACACAATAAGCCCAACTACCGGTGGTATCTGGTCAAGTGGAACAACAGGAGTCGCAACAATTAATTCAACTTCAGGACTTATTTTAGCAGTTTCATCAGGCGCTTCTACTATTACATATTCTGTAACAACATCTGGAGGTTGTGTAAATACTGCAACGCAAACATTAACTGTAAATCCATTACCAAATGTTACGGCAACAAGTAATGTTACTTTAAACTCTGTTTGTAATGGTGGAAATGTAACATTAACTGGCGGAGGTGCAAATTCATATAGTTGGTCGGGTGGAATAACAAATGGAGTTTCATTTACTCCAATAACAACAAATACTTATACTGTAATTGGTACTGACATTAACACATGTCAGAATAGCGCGCAAATTACTGTAACTGTAAATTCTTTACCAAATATTTCAATTTCAGGATTAAGCTTAAACAATCCAACAGCTTGTTTAGGGGTTGATGGTCAAATTACAGGAATAACAGTAACGGGCGCACCAATAATTCAATATTCATGGAATGGAGGAGCAAACCAATTATCGCCAAATTTAACTGGCGTTACAGCAGGTGCATATACATTAGTTGCAACTGATGGTAACGGTTGTGTTTCTTCTGCAGGACCATATTCACTTTCAGATCCGGGAGCACCAGCGGCACCAACAATAAACATTTTGGCAGGACCTGTTTGTGAAGGAAGTCCGTTTACATTATCAATAAACAATCCTAATGCTTTAGCAAGTTACTCATGGACTGGCCCATCAGGATCACTTGGCACAGGAACATCTATAACAATTTCAAATGCTTCACTTTCTGACGCAGGATCATATTCTACACAGTCAACTCTTTCAGGTTGTACGGGATCATCTTCATCAACTACGGTTACCGTAACAACGTTACCAACTTCATCAATTTCATATTTTACTCCATTTTGTTCTTCAAACACAAATGCACAATCTGTAAGTCAAGTAGGAACTGGAGGTGGTGTATTTTCTTCAAATATTGCAGGATTAACATTAAACACATCAAATGGGGAAATAACACCTTCATCAAGTACAGCAGGAACATATATTGTTACATATACTATAGCAGCAGCAGGTGGATGTGCTACAGTTACAGCAAAAGACACAATTGAAATAACTTTACTGCCAACTGCAAATATTATTTATAATGGTTCGCCATTTTGTTCTGATTTAACAGCAATACAAAATGTCAATTTAACAGGAACAATTGGTGGTGCTTATTCTGCACCAGCAGGCTTAACATTGAACACAACAAACGGAGAAGTTACTCCGAATACAAGTATTGCGGGAAATTACTCTGTTACTTATCTAATTCCTGCTGCAAACGGATGCCCATTAGTATCATCAACAACTGCTGTTACAATAACCACATTGCCAACTGCAAACATTAGTTACAATGGTCCATTTTGCTCGTCGGAAGTAAACGCACAATCAGTTAATTTAACCGGAAATAGTGGAGGTATTTATTCTTCAACTTTAGGTTTGAATTTAAATTTAACAACGGGCTCAATTAATCCAGGATTAAGTACTGCAGGGAACTATAATGTTATATATACTATTAGTTCTTCTGCTGGTTGTCCTGCAGTGATATCAACTTCAAATGTTACAATTACAGAATTACCTGTTGCTGCTATATCATACAATGGACCATTCTGTTCTTCTTTAGTAACCGAACAAGCAGTTAGCTTAACTGGAAATAATGGAGGGGTTTACACAGCTCCTTTAGGTTTAAATATTAATTCTGGTTCAGGTTCCATTAATCCGGGATTGAGCACAGCTGGTAATTATAATATTACATATACAATTGCTGCATCAGGTGGTTGTCCTTTGGTAAACGCAATATCTAATGTTACAATAACAACGTTACCAAGTGCGAGTATTTCTTATGCTGGTTCACCATTTTGCACAAACAATAACAATTTGCAATCTGTAATTTTTACTGGAACAACAGGTGGCCTTTATACTTCCACCTCTGGTTTAAATATTGAAGCGAATACGGGTTCTATAAATCCTTCATTAAGTAATGAAGGAAATTATACTATAACATACACAATTGCTGCTTCTGGAGGTTGTTCGGATGTAATATCATACGCAAATATTGAAATTGTTAAATCGGTATTGCCAGTAACTGTATTTAATTACAATACACCAGTATGTTCTAACGGATCAAATCCAATTCCTCTTACAATAGCAAACTTTACAAGTGGCGGTGCTTATACTTCCACTTCAGGATTAAATCTTGATGTAAATTCCGGAGTAATTAATTTAGTGAATACTATTCCGGGAACTTATTCTGTAACTTATTCAATAGCACAATCAGGCTGTATGTTAGCTGGAAATACTACTTCAACTATTACCATTGATCAAACAATAACACCAGTTACTGGATTTATTTATGAGATACCAGAATGTGTTGATGCTATTAAGCCAAATCCAATTACAAATTCAGGTTTTACTATTGGCGGATCGTATTCGTCATTACCATCAGGTTTGACAATTGATGCAATTACTGGTGAAATAAATTTATTATCAAGCATACCTGGAATTTATACTGTATCTTATTCTATTGCTTCAAATGGATGTTCGTTAGCTGGAAATAGTAACGATGATGTAAATATAAACAGAGAAGGATGTTTAAATATTCCAACTGCATTTTCGCCAAACAATGATGGAGTTAATGATACATGGGAAATAGAACACATTAATTTATATTCTGAAGTTTCAATTGAAATATATAATCGTTGGGGGCAATTAATGTTCGAGTTTTCTGGTACTGGAGATAGTTATGCAGATATAGATAATCAATGGAATGGAAAATATGAAGGAAAAGATTTGCCTATAAATTCATTTATATTTATAGTGAATCTTTATAATGATAAAGAACCAATTCAAGGAATAGTAACAATAGTTAAATAAGTTTTAATATGAAAACAATAATAATGTCAATATTGCTTATTTCAATTACGATAATTAGTAATTCGCAACAGCAATCACTTTTTAGTCAGTATTTGTTTAATGGTTTTTTAATAAACCCAGCTATTGCAGGAAGTGATGTTAACACACCAATTCAATTGACAGCAAGAGAACAATGGGCAGGAATAGATGGAGCGCCATCTACTCAGGCTATAAGCGGACATACATCATTAGGATTAAAGGAATCAATTGGAGTAGGGGGGTATTTATATAATGACAAATTTGGTCCGGTTAGTCGAATAGGTATTCATGGTGCTTTTGCATATCATATGAATGTTTCAGCTAATACAAAACTTGCATTTGGTTTATCGTTATCTGTGTTTCAATATAAAATTAGTGAGGGTGGATTAAATATTATAAATTCAAACGATGTAGCAATTACCGGAAAAACTGAAGCTGCATTGGCACCAGATGCTAATTTTGGAATGTATTTGTATCATAAGAAATTTTTTGCTGGTTTATCTTCAACTCAAATATTGTCTACGAAATTAAATATAAACGATGCTTATAATTTGAGTAATGTTACAAGACATTATTATTTATTGTCGGGCTATAAATTTGAGGTAAGTAAAAGTATCGATGTTGAACCATCAATTTTAGTAAAAATGACTGAATATAATCCTTTGCAAGTGGATATTAATGCTAAAATTTATTATTTAAAGAATTATTGGTTAGGATTCTCTTATAGAACCGATGATGCCATAGTTGTTATGTTAGGCTTAAAGTATGATAGATTTAAGATTGGTTATGCTTTTGACTATACCGCTAGTAATTTGTCGACATACACATATGGATCACATGAAGTAATGTTAGGAATGGAATTAAGTAAACCTAAGAATTCTAGAAAAGTATTGGATTAAAAAAAGTAGAAATTAAAATTTATAACCAATAAATATTCTTAAATATCCAATTTGTGGTTTTGTAAATAAATTGTTGGCATGTTCGTCAACAAGGCTCGCTGTTCCAATGTTGAAGTCGGTGCCAATTGTTATACCTTCGTATCTGATGTCAAAGCCTAATACGTATGGGAATCCTGCATAACCATTATTGCCGGTAGTGTCTTTCGTGTTATATAAATATGTTGGACTTATTTGAGCAAAAATATCAAAACCCATTTCGTTGCTTAAAGCTGCTGTAAAATAGGGTCCAAATTTTAATAAGCTTGCTTGTAATACCTGATATTGAGATTTGTTTTCTGCTTTTAAGCAAGAATAATTTAAAGTTAACCAAGAAACTCGAATTCCCAGAACTGCATTATCTGACCAAAATGCTCTGAACATATTTCCAACTTCTAAATTAGGACCTAATCCAAATCTGTATTTTGAGTCATTTGTTAAGCCTTTTTGCATAAAAAAATTCTTAGAATAAAATGAAGTGCCTGCATTTATAAAAAAACCATCATCAGTTACGTTTTTAATGCCTTTTTTATATCCTCTTTTTGGCTTAGAATGTTTTAAGTTAAATTTGTTCTCTTTATTTTTTTCAAGCTTTAAATTATCTAGACAATTAAAAGAATATCCAGTATTTATTATAAAAGCTGTTAAAGCTAAGGTTAATATTTTCTTCATGCTTTTTTATTTTTAATTAATGTTTACATAAATCTTTTTATGTACTCTAAATTCTTCGTTGTATAAAGAAATAATATAAACAGAATTTGACAATGAATTTAATTGAATATTGTTATTGTTTATTCCTTCCTGAACTTCTATTATGTTGTTATATATATCCCGACCTAGAATGTCTGTAATAGAAATATTAATATTGCCAGATAAGCTTGCAAGAAAAGATAGACTTATTTTGTTATTAGATGAATTATAGTATGCGTTACTAAACTCAAAACCAATTTCGTTACATGAATTTGATACAGCTATTATTTCGCTTTGTGAAAATTTACCATCAAAATCAACTTGTGTTAATCTATAAAAATTGTTTTTATTTGAAACATCAGAATCACTATAAATATAATTCTTTAAAGTATTAGAGTTACCATTTCCTTCAACTGTTCCAATTTGCGTATAATTAATTCCATTTATTGACTTTTCAATTATAAAATAATCATTGTTTGTTTCAGATGCTGTCTGCCAAAATAATTCAATCTTATTTTTTAAACACATCCCTTTAAATGTTGTAAGTTCAATTGGAAGCACAATTGTAGAGCTACAATCACCAGACAAAATAATTTGAGGATTTGGTGTTGGTATAGATGATGGTAAGGTAGTATTTACCTTAATAACAGCAGGTGAATTAGAACAACCTGCCTGAATTGTTGGATTACCACAGTCAGTTAACTGAATTAAATCGGCATCTTTATTATATATGGATTTAGCAGAAGATGAAAATGTTGTATTTGTAGCAAAAACATTTACGGTTTTAGACGAATTTTTATCTGCATACAAATCATCACCTTCAGCTCCTACATTACCCGAAAAGAAACAATTATCTAATGTTAGACTAATATTTGTATTTAATGAATAGAGCCCAATTGCAGCTCCTCTTAATGTGCCTCCTGATGAACCCAAAATATTATTAGTAAACTTTGTTCTCGTATAAGTTGCTGTTCCTCCAGTCATTCTAATTCCACCACCATAAATTGGTGTAGAGGTTTGTCCTGCCATATTTCCATCGATTATGCAATCTGTAACAGTTAAAACTCCTCCTCTTTGCGAGATTGCTCCTCCGTCAGATGCTTCATTATTAAAAAATCTTGTGTTAGTTACAAATACCTTTGTATTCGTCATAGGATTTTCAGTACCTCCAGAATAATTATTCATTAATAATGCACCTCCGTCATAAGCTCCAGTTTTAAAATTATAAGCAAGAATATAATCTTGAATATTTAATGTAATTCCATCACCAAAGACTTCTACTCCTCCAGTGTATGCGGTTTTCCATACATTACATAAACTACCTCCACCTTTAATATTTACTGAGCAATTTGCAAGAATAACAATTGAAGGATTGCCGCCACTTGCTCCATTTGTAGACATTATTACATTTTCAATTAAAATTCCAGTGGCTCCACCGCCTATGGTTAAAGCTTGTCCGCAATGACCTGGAGTTTGTGTTCCATTATTTTCATATCCTTTTATTTTCATGTTTTTAATTGTAACATTATTACCTGTTACATACATAAAATAATTTGTTGCTAAACCTGCACCTAGATTATCAATTATAGTGCTATTATTTCCCGCTCCAATAAAGGTGATCCCAGATAATGTAAAGTTAATTCTAACTTCATTGTTATATGTGCCAGCATCAATTTTAACAGTATCACCACTTACCATTGTCGCTGAATAAGTTGTTAAAAGATTAGATAAAGTCAGCTTTGGAGTTGAAATAGTTGTTCCATTATTTGAATTATTACCAACAGCTGAGCAAAAAACATCCCCAGAAGTAGAATTATCATTTACATAATAATTTGTTGCTTCAACAATAAATACTGAGAATGTTAACACAAAAAATGTAATTGTAAAAATTCCAAATTGAAAAAATGAAAGTCTGGTTTTGGGAGTGTTTTTCTTCATAAAGTATTTTTTTACGAAAATTTGTGATATTAATTCTTTAGCTAATTTACATCGTAAAATGCTGATTGATATCCTTTGTGGGATATCAAGTTTGATATTGGGATATATGTCAATATTTGGGGTAAAAACACAAAATAAGGGGTAAAATGCAATATTATTTTAAAGCATTTTACCCCTTATAGTAAAAATATCTTACTATCTAATTACAGTCAATGGCCCTGATCTTTCTCGCTTTATTCCTTTTGAATCTCTGTATATTACAAGCCAGGTATATGTTCCAACCGGAACTGGATTCATTGTGTTTTTTGCACAACCATTCCATGTTCTTTCAATATCGGTTGAAGTAAATATTATTTCTCCCCAACGGTCATAAATATTCAAAAGAAAATTGTCTTTATCTATTCCAGTGCCGGTAACAAAGAAATAATCGTTTACGTTATCGTTATCTGGTGAAAATGCAGTGGGAGCATATAATGTGTTTTCTTCTTCGATTTCAATTGGATAAATTACAGTATCTCGGCAGCCAAAATTTGAAATTGCTACAAGTTGAACACTCCATGAACCTGCACCTGGAAAACGATGCTCAGGATTAATCTGATTTGTTGAATCGCCATCTCCAAATGTCCACATATATGAATTTGCACCCGATGTATGATTATTAAATTCAATAATTGGTTTAATTACTGTTGCAAATTCAGGTGTTGATGTAAATTGTGCAATAGGTTTTGGATATACTGTTATCATATTTTCATTTTGTAAAATTGTTTTACATCCCCATTGTGATGTAACAGTTAATGTTACTGTAAAAACTCCTGAGTTTGTATAAGTATGAACTGGATTATGAGCCAGTGAAAGATTTTCATTATCACCAAAATTCCAAACAAAAGTTCTTCCATCTATAGGATATAATTCATTAAAATGAACTGTTAATGGTTGACAACCTGTTAATACATCTGAATGGAATCCAGCTAAAGGTAAAGGCAATACTTTAATAAAAACATTTGCTATATCCTGAGTGCCACAAGCATCAAGAATTGAAACTGAATAATTTCCTGAAGTTTGAGGATAAACATAAATTGGAGGTGTAACAATGTTGCCATCTTGATTAATTATAGTATAAGGTGGTCCAACACCACCAGTAATTATTGGAGTAAGTAAAACTGCTTCGCCAGGACAAACACTATCTGCATTTGAAATTAAATTTACATTTATTGGTAATGATACATTAACATTAACATTAGCAGTTGATGAACATCCGTTTTGGTCAGTTGCTGTTACGGTATATAAAGTTGATGATATTGGTGTTATATTTATGGTACTTCCTGAAGATCCATTTGACCAAATAAAGTTATATCCAGGACCAGTTCCACCAGTTGCACTTACGGTTAAATTTACTGGTTGATTATAACAAGTTGATAAACTTGGATTAGTACTAATATGAAAAACAGATGGTTCTTGAATTGTTGTTCCTGTTGCAGCTGTACAACCATAAACATCTGTAACCAATACAGAATAAACACCAGCTCCCACACCAGTTAAATCTTCTGTTGTAGCAAAATTAGACCATAAAAATTGAAATGGTGGATTCCCACTAGTAACTGTTAAATTTACATTTCCATTTAACTGTCCATTACAAAGTAAATCAGTATGTGCAATAGAAGCAACTGGCAATGTTGTGTTATTTGTTACCATCATTTGATCAGTTGAAGAACACCCATTAGTAATATTTGTAACAGTTAAATTATAAGTTCCAACTTGATTAATTGTTGGTGAAGCAATATTATTTCCAGACACAAAACTACCACCAGTTGTTGACCATGAATAACTATAATTTGCTCCTGATGAAGAACCTGAACCATCAATCGTTGTTGAAGTAGTTGTACAAGTTAAAATCAAATCAGATCCTGCCGAAGCTATTGGTAAGGTAGTATTATTTGTTACAATAACCTGATCAGTAGAAATACACCCGGTTGTTGAATTGGTAACTGTTAAGAAATAAGTTCCTGCCTGATTTACGCTTGGCGATGATGTTGTATTTCCAGAAACAATATTTCCGCCGGTTGTTATCCATGTATAAGTATAATTTGCTCCAGAACTAGAGCCTGATCCATTTACTGTTACAGAAGTTGTTGTGCAAGTTAATATCTGATCACTACCTGCTGAAGCTATTGGCAAAACCGAATTACTTGACACTACCATCTGGTCGGTTGCAAAACAACCATTTAAAGTATTTGTAACTGTTACATTATATGTTCCTGCTTGATTTACCAAAGGTGATGCTGTTGTATTTCCAGAAACAATACTACCTCCTGTTGTTGACCAGATATAAGTGAAATTGGAACCAGAACTTGAGCCGGATCCATTTATAGTAATTGATGGTGTTGTACATGTTATTGTCTGATCAGCTCCGGCTGATGCTACTGGCATAACAGTATTGCTTGATACAGCCATCTGATCGTTTGAATTACACCCATTAGTAATATTTGTTACGGTAACTGTATAAGTACCTGTCTGGTCTACTAAAGGTGATGCAGTTGTATGGCCAGAAATAATATTACCTCCTACAGTTGACCAATCATAAGTAATATTAGCTCCTGCTGAAGAGCCTGTTCCATTAATCGTTGTGAAATTTACTATACAAGTTAATATCTGATCAGCACCTGCAGACGCAGTCGGTAATGTTGTATTATTTGTTACAAACATCTGATCGGTAGCAGTACAACCATTAGTTGTATTTGTTATAGTTACATTATAAGTTCCTGCCTGATTAACTACTGGTGATGCAGTTGTATTCCCGGAAACTATATTACCTCCTGTTGTTAACCAGGTGTATGTATAATTTACACCTGAGCTTGAACCCGAACCATCAATTGCTACTGATGTTGTTGTACAGGTTAATACTTTATCTATTCCTGCCGATGCTGTTGGCAAAGTTGTATTTGAAGTTACATTTACAACATCTGTGGTTGAACAGCCATTTGAAGTATTTGTTACTGTTAAAGTATAGGCTCCTGCCTGATTTACTGTAGGACTTGTGGTACTTCCTCCTGAAACAATATTACCTCCTACTGTTGACCAGTTATAAGTTATGCCAGCTCCTGAAGAAGATGCAGAGCCATCTAAAATTACACTTGTTGTTGTGCATGTAAGTACTTTGTCTATTCCTCCTGAAGCTATAGGGGCTGAACTGTTATTTGTTACAGTCATTACATCAGTAGCAGTGCAGCCATTTGTGGTATTTGTAACAGTAATTGTATATGTTCCTGCCTGGTTTATTGTCGGGCTTGTTGTGCTTCCACCAGAAACTATATTTCCACCAGTTGTTGACCATAAATAATTAAAGCTAACACCCGAACTTGAACCAGAACCATCAAGGTTTACATTTGAAGTTGTACACGATAGCATTAAATCTGTTCCTGCTGATGCTGCTGGTAAAGTTGTATTACTAGTTACAAACATTTGGTCTGTTGCTATGCAGCCTGTTGTTGTATTTGTTACTGTTACATTATATGTGCCTGCCTGATTCACCACTGGCGAAGATGTTGTATTACCAGAAACGAAATTACCTCCCGTTGTTAACCATGTATACGAGAAATTCACGCCTGAGCTAGAACCCGAACCATTTATTGTTGCAGTAGTTGTTGAACATGTAATAACCTGATCAGAACCTGCTAATGCAGTTGGTAATGAATTTACAGTTACAGTTAACGACTGGGTTGTTGCACACTGTCCGGCATTTGGAGTAAATAAATATGTTCCTGTGGTTGTATTATTTATTGTTGCAGGGCTCCAGTTACCTGTTATTCCGTTTGGTGATGTTGTTCCTAACATTGGAGCTGCCGAGCCTGAACAAAAAGCTGGTATTGTAGCAAAATTTGGAATAGTTTGAGGAGTTATAGTAATTACAAGAGTTGTAGTTGTTGCACATTGGCCTAAAGTTGGAGTAAAAGTGTACGTTGTTGTAGTTGTATTAGTCAATGCAGGTGACCATGTGCCAGTTATTCCATTTAAAGAAGTTGTTGGTAAAGCTGGTATTACGGTGCCGGTACAATATGGACCAACTGCAGTAAAAGTTGGGGTTATACTTGAACTAATATTTATTGTTAAGGTAGTAGTGGTAGCGCATTGACCAGCAGTTGGTGTAAAAGTGTATGTTGTTGTGCTTGTATTGTTGATTGAAGGACTCCATGTTCCATTTATTCCATTTGTTGAAGATGTAGGTAAAGCTGGTATTACTGAGCCTGTGCAATATGATCCTACTGCTGCAAAAGTTGGGGTAATATTTGGGTTTACTGTAATTGTTAAAGTAGTGGTGGTTGCACATTGACCAGCCGTTGGGGTAAAGGTATAAGTTGTTGTCGCTGTATTACTAAGCGCTGGCGACCACGTACCTGTTATACCATTTGTTGATGTTGTTGGTAAAGCAGATAAGGCAGAACCTGAGCAAATTGGAGAAACTGCTGCAAAGGCAGGGGTGATATTTGGGGTTACTGTTACAGATAAGGTAGTTGTTAAAGCACATTGACCAGCAGTTGGAGTAAAAGTGTATGTGCCAGTTGTTGTATTGCTTACTGCTGGACTCCATGTTCCTGTAATAGCTGGACTATTTGTTGAATTTGTTGGTAACATGGGTGCAGCCGCACCATTACAAATTGGAGAAATCGCGGTAAAAGTCGGTGTTATACTTGAGGCTGGAGGATTTATTGTAAAGCATTGTTGAACTGTAGATGAACAAGTCGTTATTAAGTCGGCAGTTATAACAATATGATCAATTGCTATTGGAGGATCGATACTTGATGATGCATTATTTGACCATCTTATTCTAAATTTTAAATTTGCAAGATTACTCCAACTAGGATCTGTCCTTGAATCTGCAAACCATGTTGTTTTGTTAAATAATTTTGCTCCGGCCTGAATCCATGTTGTTCCTCCGTTTAAACTATATTCAATAGCGCCATAATCATTTCCGGATGCATCGCCTTTACCTAACCAATAAAAACTTAAAATAACATTTGTTAATCCTGTTGTTACAATAGGTGTATTTAAAGTTGTAGTCTGATCAGATGCTACTCCATCAAAATTTGCATTTAATGGAATGAAATTAACAGAACCAGCACCACAAGTTGCACCTGTGGTAGTAGTTGCTTTTATATGAAGATATTTACTTGTAGGATTTCCTGGAACTGCAGCTGGTTCATTAGGAACAATGGGCACTGTAAAAGTACCTAACCCAGTAACGCAGCTACCACCAATATAATCATTGTTTATTACAAAAATATTTGGGCCTCCTGTATTGTTAATAGTCCAGTTTGTTCCACCTGTTTCCCATTCTTCAGTAAATAATGTTTGTGTTGTTGTACCAGAAGATGGTCCGGATATATCAACACAATAAGTTCCGGCTGGTAAATTAATTAAAGCTCTTTCATCTGTAGCTCCACCAGGTTTATTGCCTGCAGGAATTGGAGATACAATAGGTCCGCTAATCCAATTGTAAGTTTGTCCGGCTGATGTTGGGGTTATTGTTATAGATCCTGTGTTGGCACCTGCGCATGTAACATTAGTCGAATTACTAGTATAAGTAGGAGGAGTTCCTGTGTTTACAGTTAATGTAACTGCTAAAGAAGTTGCTGGACAAGTACTAGTAGCTTCACTTATAACACATTGATATTGATATGTTGTCATTGTAGTGTTTGCACCTGTAATATTTAAAGTAGCAGTAGTTGCTCCAGAATAAACTCCTCCATTTGAGATGTTTGTCCAGCCCGAACCTGTATTTACCTGCCATTGATATCCTGTGGCAGTTCCATTTGCAGAAACCGTAAAACTTGTGTTTGATCCTGAACAAACTGATTGTGCTATTGGCTGGGTATTAATAGTAGGTGGTATACAACCGCAATTATTTACTGTTACAACTAAGTCTTGGTAACAACTTGTAGCACCAGATGTTATGGTTGCGCGATATGTTGTTGTTGCTGCAGGGGTAATCGAAACGGAATATGGTGAAGTTAATGAAGTTCCAATTACCGTACCGCCTGCGGTTTGATTGGTTAATGTTATTGTCATAGGTTGAGGTGAGCCAATAACAACATTATCTAATCCCCAATTATCTGTTGTGGCGCTTGTTACCATTTGCTGATGCCATCTGAACATTGTATTAGCTGTTTTAGCTGGAGTAGGAATTGGTAATACTACTTTATTCCAGTTTATTACTTCGTAACCGCATCCATAATATGAATCAGAAGATGCATTTGCATTATTAAAATTAACTGGATACATTGCTTTAAAAGTAGTCCATGTTGTTCCTCCGTTTGTAGAGTATTGTACGTAAACTGCTTCAGGAGTACTTCCACTCATATTAATATCAGGAGACTCGCAAGGACTAGCAGCAGAATTTAGAGCAGCCTGACGGTATTCAAAACTTACGGTACCACCATTAGTAACATCCATTGAGTTAGTTGTTAAAGTTCTAGGTCCTGCAGCATTTGCCATCCATAAATATACCGATCCATCCAAACTTGACTGAGAGCAATTATTGCTTGTAAAAGTTGCAGATGCAGTTCCTGCCCATCCAGTACCAACTGTTGAAGCATTAAAATTATTATTGATTGCTGCTGTAACAACGTCGCCAATTGCTGTAAGGGTAACTGGTTGGCCACTACAAACTGGATTTGGGTTAGCAGTTAAATTAATATTACATCCTGGAGCACCTAATGGTTTATACGTTGTTATCCTGGCAACCCAACCTGGTGAAGTAGCAGTATTTACGTTGTAAAAACTTATAGTTAAACTTCCATTAGCATTGGTTGAACAAAATATTGTTGGTGTATATACTGCAGGTATTCCACCAGTTGGTGTTGGGCCTATACCTACAGGAGTTGGTGCGCTGGCGTTACTCCATTTTACTGAATAATTCCCCATTAATGAAGCAATTTTATTTGCTGCTATACTTGAGCCATCAAATATGCAAACTGAATCGCCTTTCTCTGTTGACGAATTGTAATATGTATTAAATGTTGTAAAATCTAGGCAAATACTTTCTCCTGCAATAGCTGGAGTTAATGTAATTGTGTAATTTGTGTTTCCATCTACACCTGCTGATCCTCCTGCATCATAAAACATATCTCCGTCATTAACTGCAACAGTTCCGCCTGTGCTAATAAGAATCTGCCCAAAAGAATCTATTACACAAAATATCAAAGATATTGAAAGTGTAATTTTGGTTAAAGCCAAAGTAATTTTTTTCACGATAAGCAAGGTTTAAAATTTCAATATAGACGTTGGTTTTGTCCAAAGTTAGTATTGAAAACTGCCTTGTGTGTCTTGTATGTGGCCTATTGTAGCTATTAGGGATAATAACTATAACAATTAGGTAAAATGACAAGAATAGGGGTGAAATGCAATGGTAAAATTATGAATTTATAACCTCGATTTTATTTTTTCTATAATTTCACGAGGTATTTTTCGTGATACTGGAATGTCAAAACTAAGGTCTTGAAAATGTAATCTAAATCCCTGAGCATTTCCAGAAACTC
The DNA here is from genome assembly GCA_903837285.1 of uncultured Bacteroidota bacterium. Taxonomy (GTDB): domain Bacteria; phylum Bacteroidota; class Bacteroidia; order Bacteroidales; family GWA2-32-17; genus GWA2-32-17. The sequence goes on from CAILUD010000191.1 coordinate 54,284, forward strand.
TTTTAATATGCGTAATGTTAATTATATAAGATTTATGACATCTTAAAATATCTTCATATTGTGCTAGTTGTTCTTCTAGCTTTTTTAACGTAACTCTATATAATTCTTTTTTTAGCTTTCCGTCTTTATTATAAAATATAGCCGAATAATTATCATTTGCTTCAATGCATATTAAGTCTTTTAATGCAAAAGATAAATCTGTTTCGTTTTCAAAATGAAGGGATAATTTAGTTTCATTCAAAAGTAAAGGTACAGAGGTGTTTATTTGTTCAGAAACTTCTTCTGCTGTTTTTAAATGAGAATTTAATAAAACTCTTTCTAAAATTAGAACTGTAATAAAAATAGGTAGTATGGCTATAGTTAATACATCAACAAATACAGAAAAGAAATTAAAAAATGAAATTTCGTAATCAAATAAACCACTAACTAACATTATAAATGAAACAATTAATAAGGATGCAATAATTATTGCTACATATAAAACTATTTGTCTGGTTTGTTCTACAATTCTTCTTAGATTGCTTATAGCTAGAACTAACGAAAGTACAAACGTAATTAAAAGAAAATATCTGTTTCGTTTTTCTGTTTTAGCTTTCTGGGTTTCGAGAGCATTGGTTGCTTTTAAAAATTGAATTTGTTTTTCCTTTTTTTCAATTTCAAACCTTGTTTCAATTTCAGCTATTTTATTACTTATTTCAACACTGTTAGTTGAATCGTTTAGTGCTACATATTTTTTAAGATAACTGTATGCTTTGTCTTTATTTCCAAGCTTAAACCATGTTTCGGATAAATCTTTAAAGCCTTGAATTATACTGTTTTTAAAATCAATTTTTGTAGCGTAAAATAAGCTAGAATCAAAATATTGTACTGATTTTGCAATATCGTTTTTTGCTTGAAATAATTTGCCCAATTCGCTATAACACACTGAAACTCCTGCAATATCATTTATTTGTTTAGCTATTCCAATTGCTTCCGTAATGCTTTCCATAGCTTTATCATATCTGCCTCTTTTAGTGTCAACTCCCGCAATACCATATAAAGCATAATAAATACCTTCTTTATTTTTTATTTGTTGTTCGATAAGTAAAGAGTTGTAATAATATGAATAAGCCAGATCAAGGCTGTCAATGTTATCATATATTAAACCTATATTATATAAGCGAATAGATAATTGTTTTTTGTTACCAGTTTTTTCTTCCAGAATTTGAGATTCTTTAAAATATGATAATGCTTTTTTGTAATCGCCCTGAACCTGATATACGCTTCCTATATTATTTAAGCATGAAGACTTTGTTTCTAGATCGTTATTCTTTTCGGCAATTTTAAGGGCTTTAAAATAATGATCAATTGCTTCATCAAATTTGCCAAGATTTTTATTAATAATCCCCATTAAATTATGAGCATTTACTTCTCCTTTTAAAAATTTTATTGAGATACTTAAATTAAGGGCATCGTTAGCATAACTAAGAGATTTTTTTGGAAATTTATTTCTATATTGAAAACCTAAAGTATTTAAAATTTCTACTTTAACACTATCTATAGAAGTTGTTTTTAATTTATTTTCTAAACTATCTATTACTCTTTCCTGAGAAATAACAGTAATTGAAAATAACAGAAGTGTTAGGCTTAATATGAAAAGTTTAATATTCATTAATAAGTACCAGCAGTTTTTATTATATGAAATGGGAATCTGTTGTTAAATATTATAAATACAAAAATACACTTATTATTTTAAACTTTAAAAGGAAAAGAAATTGCTTTAAAATTGAATTTTTTATAATAATGAAAACAAATGGTTCATTAGTATAGTCGGTTCTAATTAGAAATAGATGTTTTACAAGGTAATGTTTTTCATTATTTTTGTATTTGTATATCCGTATATGTATATGTTGTAATATGTTAATGATTTGTGTCATAGTTAAGTAGCGAATAAAAGGCAACCTGTAAAATTATTCTTCGTCTTAATTGCAAAACCGATTAACTATGAAAAAAATATTTCTTTCTCTTATTGTTATGGTAATAACTATAAGCGGATTTGCCCAACTAAATGCAACGATTTCAAATCAGACTAATCTTTTTTGTAATGGAATGTGCACTGGTACTGCAACAGTTGCAGCAACTGGAGGAACCGCACCATACACATATTCATGGAATACTGTTCCTGTTCAAACAACTGCTCAGGTAACCAATCTTTGCGCAGGTACTTATACAGTAACAGTAACAGATAATGCCTCTTTAACTTCTACTGCAACTGTTTCAATTACTCAGCCTTCGCCGATTATAATTAATCTTTCAACGGTAAATGTTACTTGTTGGGGTGCCTGTAATGGGGTAATTTCTACATCAGTAATGGGAGGAACACCTGCATATAACTATCAATGGAATAATGCAATGTCAAGTCCAAATATTTTCACAGCATGTGTAGGGTTTTATAGTTTAACGGTTACTGATATAACTGGTTGCACTGCAACAGCAGCAACTGTTATAACAGAACCACAATTTTTTCAAGCTTCTGCTTTGTCAATTCCTGATACATGTAATCAAGGCCATGGTTCTGCAACAGTTAATATTACTGGTGGTACTATGCCATTTATGGTAAATTGGAGTACTGGTAGTAATTCCATTTCAATTTCAAGTCTTACAGCTGGTTTGTATTCTGTTACTGCAACTGAGTCGAATGGTTGTACTGCAGTTGCTATGACAGTAGTAAATAATTTAGCTCCTTCTGCAAATCTTGGTGTAGATTATTCTATTTGTACAGGAATATGCGATACAATTACTGTTCATCCAATTGGTGGGTCAACTCCGGTATCGTATATTTGGAGTAATATGTCAACAAATGATTCACTTATTGTTTGTCCAGCTGGTAATTCAAATTATTCAGTTACTGTTACCGATGCGTTTGGATGTTCATCAACCGATAATATTAATGTAAATCTCGTTCAGCATTGTAATACTATTTCGGGTATTTTTTATCAGGATTTGGATAATGACGGTGTGCAGGATTTAGGCGAAAATCCTTTGCCTAATATAGTGGTAATGATTACTCCTGGTTCTTATTATGCAACTACAAATAGTATTGGGTATTATGAATTTCTTGTTGATACTGGTAACTTTATTATAACACCTATAAATAACTCAACATATACTGTTATCAGTCCTGCAACTCAACAGGCAGTTATGTACAATGCATATGAAACTGATGCTTTAAATAATTTTGGTGTATATGTTGAATCACACGGAGATCTTCGTGTATACATAAGTAGTACTGCAATGCGTCCTGGATTTGCTTCAGGTTATTATTTAACATACTATAATTTTGGAACTGACACAACTAACGCTACTGTAATTTTAAAATTGGATGCTGTACCTAATTTTGTATCGGCATCTCAAGCATATACTTCGATATTAGGTGATTCTATAACTTGGGATATTAATGGAATGGCACCAAATAGTTATTCTTATATTTATGTAAGTACAATGATTCCAGTGGCAACAACCTTAGGAACTGTTGTTACTTCACAAGCTACAATACTTCCCGTTGTTAGCGATACATTACCTGCAAATAATTATTCTACAGATGTAAGAATTGTATCTGGTTCATGGGATCCAAATGATAAAGCGGTTTCCCCTAGTGGTGTTTTTCCTCCAGCTTTAGTAGCAGCAGGTAATTATCTAAATTATACAATTAGATTCCAGAATACAGGAACAGATACTGCTTTTAATATTCATATAATTGATACATTAAGTCAGAATTTAAATATTTCAAGTTTTGAGTTGGTTGCATCAAGTCATCCATGTAATTTTAATATTCACGATATTGGAATAGTGGACTTTGTTTTTAACAATATACAGCTTCCTGATAGTGGAGTAAACGAGCCGGGTAGTAATGGTTATGTTCAATACAAAATAAAACCAAAAAGTACACTTTCAATAGGAGCTGAAATTGAAAATACTGCTTTTATTTATTTTGATTTTAATTTGCCTGTTATGACTAATACTGTTTCAACAATGATTGAACAATATCAGTCTGTAACATATTCTGAAATATCTAAAAATATTCTTAATGTATGGCCTAATCCTTCAAATGGAGATTTTCTAATTGCTTGTAATTTAAATAATACTGGAATAGTTTCAATTGAAGTAACTGATATTTTAGGAAAGCAGATTTTGAATAAACAAGTTGAACAAATTTCAACCATTGAATTTAAACAATCAATACATATTGAAGGTGAGGGAATGTATATTGTTAAAGTTTCAACAAATAAAGATGTTTATACTGCAAGGATAATTATTGCAAAATAAATATTAATAGTTCTTTTTAAAGCCATACAGAAATGTATGGCTTTTTTTGTTTAATACCAAAGTGAAATAATACTTAGTCCAATTTGTAACATCACAAACCACAGTCATCCTGAGGTTCTCGAAGGATTTGCCCACAACCCCTCACACATGTTTCGAGAGCCTCAACATGACTCCGTATATTGGACTAGTTTGTAATCCATTTTGGTATAATAACTAGATTTAATCTGTTAACAAAAATTCATTTTTTATTAAAGAAAAATTAAACTTTATTTGAAAAAAATAAATTATATTTATTGACTTTTTAGTTCTTTTAATTTTTATTTTCTGAAGTTGAGTACCTTGATGTATGTTGCTTGATATATAGCGATATAGCTGAAGCCGATTTCGTGTAGATTATTTAAAAAATAGTTTTGCGATAATGAGGTATTTAATTTCTTTTCTAAAAAATACTGTAGTTTCCACATTCTTAAATGCGTGGAAGGCATTTTTTGCATTAATTATCTTTGTTTTTTGTGTATTTATTTCAAATACTCATGCTCAGTTAGCTGTTACTAATACTATGACGCCAACTCAACTTGTACAAAATGTATTAGTAGGGGGTGGGGTAACAATTTCAAATGTAACTTATACAGGTGGTGCAAATTCTAAAGGATCATTTACAAATGGTGCAACTACAAATCTTGGTTTAGGAAGTGGAATTGTACTTACTACTGGTACAGTTACTCAAACTGCCAATGCTGCTACTTATTTTATGAATGTAAATCTTGGGCTGGCTGGTAATGCTCAACTTAATGCTATTAATAATGGTACTTCTACATTTGATGCTTGTATTCTAGAATTTGATTTTGTTCCGCTATCGGACACTGTAAAATTTAGATATGTTTTTGGATCAGAGGAATATCCAAATTGGGTTTGTTCTCAATACCAAGATATTTTTGCGTTTTTTGTAAACGGACCAAACCCTGCTGGAGGAAATTATACAAATTATAATATTGCTTTAATACCCGGAACTTCATTACCAGTTTCTGTAAATAGTGTGAATAACGGAAGTGTTGGTACCAGTGTTAATACTGGTGCAGGAGGATGTATTTCGCTTGCATACTCAAGTTTATATGTAGCTAATTCCGGTTCAACTATTGCTTTTAATGGATTTACAACACCTTTAACTGCATGGTGTAAAGTTACCCCTTGTCAGACTTATCATATGAAATTAGCAATTGCTGATGGTTTTAATGGTTTGTATGATTCTGGAGTATTTCTTGAAGCTAATAGTTTTACATCAACTTCTTATTCTTTAGCTGAAACTTATTCTAATCCTTCATTAGGTAATAATGCAGTAGAGAGCTGCTCAAATGGTTTGTTTACTTTTTCATTATCTTCTGTAGCAACAACACCTGTCACTATTAATTATACTATTTCTGGATCTGCTGTAAATGGGACAGATTACTCACTTATTCCACATAGTATTACAATTACTGCTGGGCAAAGTTCAGGAATAATTACTATCTCGCCTTCAAATGATGCTTTATCAGAAGGGACTGAAACTGTTATTCTGAATTATATGAATGGTTGCACACCCCAGTCAGATACTATTTATATTATTGATAAAGTTCCAGTTAATATATCAATGGGAAATAATGTAACAACATGCATAGGTGGCTCTGTAAATATTTCTGTAACACCTAACAGTGGAACTTTTCCATATACATATTCCTGGAATAATAGTGCAGGAAATAATAGCTCAGCAACTGTCACTCCCACTGTTACCACAACTTATATTGTAACTGTTACCGATTTATGTGGTTCAACAGCAACGGGAAGTCAGATAGTAACAATATCCAGTTTAACTACAAATGCTGGTAATGATCAAATTATTTGTAGTGGAAATGGTGCCTCTCTTTCTGCAACAAATGGAGGTACTTATTTATGGAGTAATAGCGGAAATACATCAACAATTATAGTTACTCCCATTATCACAACAACTTATATTGTAACTGTTACTTCAGGTACGTGTGTTGCTGTAGATTCGGTTGTTGTAAATGTTGTTCAAATGCC
>CAILUD010000192.1 GCA_903837285.1 uncultured Bacteroidota bacterium
ATACATTGTATATAATTCTCAAAAAATACCTTTAGTAAGTTATATATTAAGCGAAAGAAAATTAAGAAGCGTAATCGTTTTTTGTTCCACAAAACAAGGTGTAAAAGATTTAACAAGAGAATTAAAAAGAGCAAGATTTTCGGTATCTGAAATTCATTCTGATCTTGAACAACACGAAAGAGAAAAAGTATTATTGAATTTTAAAAACAGAACTCTAAATATTCTTGTTGCAACAGATATCCTTTCTCGCGGAATTGATATTGAAGATATTGATTTGGTAATAAATTATGATGTACCTAATGATGGCGAAGATTATGTTCATCGTATTGGTCGTACTGCCCGTGCAGAAAATGATGGATTGGCAATGACATTAGTTAGCGAGAAAGAACAAGGCAAATTTTCTGAAATAGAAGATTTGTTAGGTAATGAAGTTCCAAAAATGGAAGTGCCTGAAAGATTTGGAAAAACACCAGAATATAACCCTAAAAAAAATACACAAAACGATAGTCGTAGAAGTTTCGGAAAATCAGGTTTTGGACATAAAAGAAATTTTAGAAGACAGTAATTTTTTTTGACTTTCATTTTTTTTAATATCTTTGATTTATATATGACATATTAATTAATCACTTACAATTTAAAAAAATAATTATGGAAGAACAAAAAAAGAAAATGGTACCAGGTGCAATTTCTGCAATGATCTGGGGTATAATGTCTTTAGCTGCAATGGCTGCTTTTGGATGGATTGCTGCAATTGTAGCATTTGGAAAACGTAAAAAAGCTTTAAATCTTTATGAAAGTAATCCAACTGAGTATAGCCCAAAATCATTAAGTATTTTAAAAATGGCTAAAACTTTTAGCATAATTGGACTAATTGTATCCGCTTTATTTACCTTATATTATTTAGTAATTATAGTTTTAGTTGCAGGATTATAATTAAAGATTAAATTTATTGTGATGAGAGTTAAAGCTTAAGGCCTTAACTCTCATTTTTTTTATGTTTTATAATAATATAATTTAACAGTTCATTTTTTGATTTTCAATATTTAATTAAATAACTTTGACTTGTAAATTAGCTATTAATACCAATTTTGATAATAAAATAGCCCACCAATTGTCCCTCTTTTTTGAAGAGGGTAGGGAGAAGAATAAAAAAATTGGGCTATTTTATAATCAGCTGCGGCGCATAAATGGCATAACAAATTAATTACATTATTATGGAAGAACAAAATTCAAATTTTGGTGGAACGGTTGGAAAAAAACAAATTGTTCCTGAAGCTATGTCTGCAATGATTTGGGGAATAGTTTCTTTGGCCACAATGGCTATGTTTGGTTTTATCGCTTCTTTTGTAGCTTTTTCAAAAAGACGAAGAGCATTTGCACTTTATAACGAAAATCCGGCTAATTATAATGAAAAGTCGCTTAATATTTTGCGAACAGCAAAAACATGCGGAACAATTGGGCTAATTGCTTCAATAATTTTTACATTTATATGGATAGCTTATATTGTACTTATTGTTTATTTAATCTCAATGTCTAATAGTTATTATTAAAAAATTAATATAATATGGAAGAACAAAAAGTAAAAAAGCAAATAGTACCTGGAGCATTTTCTGCAATGTTTTGGGGCATCTCATCAATTATGGCAATGTATATGTTTGGATGGGTAGCTTCAATTGTCGGATTTTCAAAACGTTCTGCTGCATTAAAATTATATGAAGAAAACCCTTCAATGTATAGCGAAAAATCGTTAAGCATTTTACGTACCGCAAAAACATGTAGTATGATAGGTTTATTTGTTTCAATTTTTTCTACAATAATATTAGTGTTGTATATTGTTTTTATGGTTTGGATGGCAACGCGTAATTATTATTCGCCATATTATTACTAATAATATCATTTCTCAGCTTAGTTTTTAACAAAGCAAAGATTTAAATATCCTCGTCCTCGTTTTCAACGAGGATGTTCTTATCACGTTTCTTGCAGTCATGGTCTTTCGACCTGACTGCCACTAATAAAGTACAAAATCTCAATTTTGTTGTTTTAACAATGTCAGGTCGAAAGACCTGACATCAAAGTATTGTTTTTATGGTTTGGCTGGCAACGCGTAACTATTATTCGCCATATTATTACTAATAATATCATTTCTCGGCATAGTTTTTTACCAAGCAAAATCTATTCTTGTATAGATTTTGCTGCGCAAGAAAATAGTTACCTTCGGTGAAAAAGTACTTCGCGATGCTCAGAATAACAAAATCATTCCGCCATTGCAGTAATAATCTCCTGCAATTTGTATATTAAATATCCTCGTCCTCGTTTTCAACGAGGATGCTTTCGCTTCTGCACGGCTTATCTCCTGCAATTTGTTTATTACAAATTTTCTGGAAGAAATTTAACTTTTAATAATTTATACTCTTCAGGGAAATACCCTTTTAAAATAGAATTGTAATAATTATATGGCCTATGCTGGAAAACCAGCGGCTCTTTTTTATATAATTCTTTATTTATAAAACTACCATCAGGTGCTTTTTTATAAACTTTCATTAGCGAATCGTTTTTTAATATTTCTGGATTTCTTAAAATTTTAGGATATATTACTGGCGTAACTTCAATTGTATTTCCTAATTTGCTGTAATTTATATCTGTTGAGTATTTTGGAAATTCAATTTTCCCTAAATTATTTGCAATTTGTTTAGAAGTCGATTCGCCAAATATTTTTATGTATTCGGATAAATTATTTTCAAAAACATTTAAAATTCCATCCGAAACTGCATTTCTAATATTTATACTTTCATTCTCTGAAATTAATCCAGCAAAATTCTTCTTAAAGTAATTTGTATCATTATAACTTAAAGGAAGTAATGGAACTTTATCTAATGGATTAACAATGTTAAATGAAGTATTATTTGTGCAGAATTTTAAATTATATTCTTTCGAAAACTCTTTATTTCCAACCATTGGTGCTCCAAAAGAATACGTTTTAAATATGTTATCTTTTGAAATTTCGCTGTTACTAAGATTTTCAAGATATGCCCGTAACAAATTAGCTAATGCACCTCCCTGACTATGTCCGGTAATTATAAATTTATAAATACCTTTTTTGTTAAATGTATTAATTATTTGTAATATTTCTTTATGTAGATAACCTATTGCCAGTGCATATCCGGCATGGACAGCAGCAGCAGTATCTTTTGCAAAACAATAGTCAAAATTAATTTCAGAAATTTTTATTTTTCCTTTTGCCGGAATCATGGCAGAATGAATATTTTCCATCCAGCTTAATATGTTTTCTGTTGAACCACGTAAATTAATTACTGCCGTTTTACTGCTATTTACATATATCTGGTATTTGTTATCCATACCTATCGTGCCCGAAGTAAATACCTTTTTATAATTAGCTGGAATTATAACTGTATCTGTTTTGTAAAAATCTAAAAATGTAAAACTGCAGCATAAAGCTATCATATCTCTAGCTTCATCTTTTTTAAACCCTTCTTTTGTTTGAGAAAAAGAGTTCAACGAAAAAAGTAAAATCAATATTAAAGCTGACAGTTTCATTTTAATAAAATTGCTTTTTTTACAAAGTTCTAATTTCTAAATCAATTATCAAAATCCTTAATTGTGAAAATAATAAAATAAAGAAGCTGCCCTTTTGAGGCAGCTTCCATATAGAAGTATTAATTCTTATAAATTAAGGAACCAAAGAATTATATGTTTTTCCTTCATTTATTAATTCCTGAATTGAACATCTTAAAAGAGCTCTTACATATTCAGGATTATGCATACCGCAACTGTAATCTTTAACTGCTAAAACAAAGTTAAAATATGCACCCATTTCACCCTTAGTTAATGATGGGAATTTTGGTAATGCATTGTTTGTTGCAATCTGTGCTGGTGTCCATGTTCCGCCTGGAGCTATATTTCTGAACTGACCTGTTAAGTTAACTCCGCTTGTATTGTAAATATTAAAACTACCATTATAACCTGAAGTTGTAGTTGCAAAATATCTTTTGTTTGTAGTGTAATCATTATCTTTTTTCAATAATGAAACATTATTTCTTTGTAACATACGATACAATGAATCTAATTTTGCATTAATTTCTGCTTTAAATGCAACTAAAGTTGCATTTGCATTTGCCATTGGAGTACTATGGCAACCAGCAACATTACATCCTTTGTAGTTAATAATTTTTGAATAAGAAGTACCTCCTGCTGAAGTGTCATACATTGCAACTGCAAATGAGTGACCGCCTACAAATTCAGTTGGAGCAGCCATATGACAGCTTTTACATGTTGCATCTACAGCATGTGCAGAAACCTGTGACATAGTTGCAGTATATCCGAACTGAACACCACCTTGGCCAGAAAATATAGCACCTGCAGGACCATAATGGAAAGGAGAAGATGTTGAAGGAATATATTTATTTGGATATGCATTACCAACTGTACTATCATAATATATCTGAGTTGGATTAGCTGCTAAGTCATAATAATCAACAGAGAATCCGTTGTTTTTGTTTGGTAAAGTACCTAAAGTATTAGTTGCTAAAGGACGTGGTTGATGACATTTGATACAAAGATTACTTGAACCGCCATCCTGAGCTGCGTTAATTGTTTTAGGAACCCATAATGCTGGAGGAGTTCCACTAGTTACAGCTGGATATAATGCCATTGGAACTGGAGCAACTGTATATAAATGCATTGAATCTGAAGCAGCGCCTTTATGGCATGTGAAACATGAAATTTTACCAGGAATATCTTGCATGCCTGATGAAGCAGCAGCACTTGCAGCATATGCATATGTAAATGTTCCTGAAGTAGCGCTGTATGTATATGATGGAACAACAGCAGCGTCAACTACTGAGTGGAAACCTTCGTTTGAGTGACAACCTGCACAACCTGTAGAAAAACCTTCTCCAGCAGCTAGTTCAGCGCCTTCAGCATGTTTTGAAAATTCAATTGAATATTGAGCAGAAGCAACTGAATTACCTAATGCAGAACCAGATGTAGCTGAATTATGATCATGACATTCTAAACAGTTTACTGATAAAACACCTGCTGGACCTTGTGGGCCTACTGCACCGTCAGCACCTGCAGGACCTACTGGACCTGCTGGACCTACTGCACCGTCAGCACCTGCTGGACCAGCTGGGCCAACTGCGCTATTTGCAGCAAATAAAGCATAAGGAACACTTGAAAGTAATCCTGTTGATGTAATTGTATAAGCTGTTCCACCTAAAGGATCAGTTTCTGTTTTAATTGAATAAAGACCTGTTCCCCATGTAATAGCAGCCATTGTACCAGAAACTGGTGTTCCTGCACCAATCTGCATTGTTACTAATCCGTTAATGTCTGTTGTTAAAGTTTGAGTTTCAACATAAACTGGAGTAGCGCCATCAAGAATACTAATTTGCATTCCTACTGTTGTGTTTGTAATAAGTGCATTACTAGTGTTACGAATTACACCCTGATATCCAATTTTTTGAGGAGCTTGTCCGAATGCTGTTGAAAACATGCAGGACAAAAATAGCGTTGCAGCTATACTTAAATTACGTACTGTTTTTTTCATTGTTTATTAGTTTTTGTTGATTTTAAAATTTTTAGATTCATTTTTTTCGTTAATTACTTTAACGAAATAAGTGGCACTTGCTAAGTCTCTCATTAAAATACTGGTTTCGTTCGACTCCATTTTACTTGTAGCCAAAAGCCTACCGTCAATGTCATAAAGCTCATACCTTAAATTTTCAACACTACTACCCTCAACTCTAATTACAACATTCTCGGTTGTTGGATTTGGGTAAAGAGATAAGTTAACGTTCAACTCATTTGCTGTTGCAATGATTGTGAAAATTTCATAAGGTTGTTGAAGCCCTTGAGTAACCTGGCCTGCGCCAGTAGCAGTAATGTAGTTAGTTTCACCAATGGTATAAGTAACCGAGCCTCCGGCTCCGGTTGCAGTTCCACCAGTACTAACCGTGCCTTTTTGGGCAAAGAGAACAGTTCCCAATCCCAGCAGACAACAAATCACGAAAATTGTTTTTGTCATAGTTAAAAGGTTTGTTTTATTAAGGTTTAAAAAATTGAAAAGTTTAAAAATTCTTTTAATTTATTTTACAAGTACTATTTTATGTTTCTGATTATTTATTTTGATAAAATAAACACCATTTGAATAGTTACTTAAATCAATTGTTTTTACCGAGCCATTTTTCTGATTTAAATTTTCATTATAAATAACTTTTCCGGTAAAATCTTCAATTGATAAATTATCATTAATAGAATTCTCAAATGAAATATTTACTACTCCCTTTGTTGGATTTGGGTATACTTTAATTGCAGAGTTTGCAGAAATTTCATTTACACCTATATATATATACGATAAAGTATTTGAAGTAGAAGTACAGCCATTGGCATCTGTAACTATTGAATAGTAATTTCCATTTGTTGTTGGAGCATAAGTGGCAGCTGTTGCCGATGCAATAATTCCAGATGATTGCTCATACCATTGATTGCCTAATGTAGCTGTTGAGCTTAAAGTTCCCGTTGTTTCAGTAATGGTAACTGGAGCAACTGTATAAACGCCTGTATTAAAAGTAGAAGAAGTTGCTGAGGTTGGGTTTGCGCAAGCTGCATTTGATGTCATGGTACAAACAACTGCTTGTCCGTTTGTGAAAACAGAAGAATATGTGCTATTTGTTCCAACAATATTTCCATCAACTGTCCACGAATAAACAGGAGTTCCACCGTTAGTAGGAGTTGCAGTAAGTAATACTGAAGTTCCTGGGCAAACAGTTGTTGCGCTTGGAGAAATTACAACAGAAGGCACAACTGCAGGATTAACTGTTATGTAATTAGTCATAGTAGAAGTATTTGGTCCACCAGCATTTGATGCTGTTAAGGCAACGGTGTGGGTTCCGGCAGTTGCAAAAGTTACAACTGGATTTTGTAATGTTGACGTAGCTGGAGTTCCGCCTGCAAATGTCCATGACCATGAAGTTGGAGTGTTAGTACTTTGATCAGTAAATGTTGTGCTGCCATTTGGACAAATAGAAGTATTGTTAGCGCTAAAACTAGCAACCGGTGCAGCAACTGAAGGAACCCAATCGAGAACCATACCTGTAAATAATCCAGCCACATCGGCAGGTGTTAAATGAACAGCAGAGGTTCCTTTATTGAACGAAACAGTTGTGTTAGCTGTATTGGTTGTTGTTCCCCAGGTAAATTCAATGCGTACATTATATATTCCGTCTGCTACTACTGCTGATGATACATCGGTTGCGTTCCATGTAATTGCAGAAGGTGTTCCGTAACTTGTTAAGGAAGCTCCTGTTGTTGCATCAACTACGTTTAAAGCAGAGCTTGCTTTCCATAAAGGAAGGTGATTGTGTGATCCTGTAGCATGCGAGTCGGCACGTTTAAGTTTTGTTTTAACAAAAACATTAGAACTGTTTTCAATCCAGATTACAAGATAATGATCCAATCCGTAGCTTGCGCTATGTGAAGTTGGAGTTACTGTAAATGTTAAAGTGCCAGGTGTTTGGGCGCAAACACTTGAAGTAAATAAAGCGCTTGAAAAAAACGCTATAGCTGCAAATAAGTTTTTCAGTAAAAATGTTTTCATACTAATATTTCTGTTTTAAAATTTTAATATGTAAAAGTAAGCCAATATAAATATATGATTTAAAACATGAAGTATCATAACTCCTAACCGCGTAATTATATGGTAATAAGTGTAATGCGAAGCTATTTTTAATCGAAATAACAGTGTTTTTTCGAATGATTAGTTGTATTAAAATGCTAAATAACAGTAAAATATATGTTCGCGTATTTGATATTGTGTTTTGCAACAGAAAAAATACTGTTGTTCAACATGTTATTACAAGGTTATTTGCTTTTAATTAATAAATACAAATGTGTAATAAAAAATAATTTAACATGTAATCAATAGAATAATAAATTATTATGAATTTCAAACAGCGTTTTTAAAGAAAAAATAAATGATAATATATATCAACACATATCAATATCTATATATATTGTGTGTTCAATATCAAGGTAAAAAAGTAGAAGTTAATTTAAAAAAGCTTAAAAGTGTTTTTATAAAAATACTAAGTGCAGCTCGATAATTAAATGGCAGAAATTATATAACCACAAAAAAATAAAGTAATAATTTTGTCGATAGTTATAATTGCTTTTAAACATATTAATTTAAATATTCATAAATTGCACTTCGATTTTAAAATTCATTTTTATGAAGAATATTTTCTTTTTTTTTATATTTTCTTTTTCATTTTTAATTACCCTTTCGCAGGTTGATCAAAGTATGTATTATAGCATTCACTCAAAAGCATTGCCTTCATCGAAAGCTGGTACTATGCAGGATTTTAACAAAGCAATAGAACAAAACCCAAATGATGATATTGCCTATTTAAATAGAGGTAATGCTAAATTTCAACTTGAGGATTACAGAGGTGCAATACAAGATTATAATAAGGTAATTGAATTAAAACCCGATTCTGCAAATGGATATTATAACCGTGGTATTGCAAAAGAAAACCTAAATGATTATAAAGGAGCAATTCCTGATTTTGATAAAGCTATTAAAATTGATAAAAATAGTGCAAGTGCATATTATAATCGTGGCTTAGCTAAGCATAAAATGCAGGATTATAATGCTGCAATTCTTGATTATGACAATGCTATTAAATTAGATTCAAAATATTCTGATGCATATACAAATAGAGGATCTGTTAAAACACAAATTAAAAGTTATTCAGAAGCAATTACTGATTTAAATAAAGCAATAGAACTGAATCCCAAAAACTCAAATGCGTATTATAACAGAGGACTTGTTTATTATTATTTAAACGACAAAGAAGGTTGTTGTATAGATTTAAGTAAGGCTGGTGAGTTAGGATTTATGAAAGCATATGATTTAATAAAACAATATTGCAACTAATCTGAATATTGTTAGTAACAAAAAATACATTAAATGAAATAAATATTTTTTAAATGAAAACTACATTTTTTTATTTGTTTCTTGCTTTATTTTTATTTTCGTGTCAATCTAACGGCGATAAAAATGTTATTTCAGGAAAAGAAAAATATGAGAAAGGCGATTTGCAAGGTGCAATTCTTGAATATAGTCAGGCTATAAAAGATAATCCCGATAATGTTGATGCATACTATGAAAGAGGCCTGACAAAAGATGATTTGGGCGATTATAAAGGAGCCATTGAAGATTATACTAAGGCTATTGAACTCGATCCCAAATTAGTGGAAGCATATAACAACAGAGGTTTTGCAATGAATTCGTTGAATGAATTTGAAAGTGCAATTGCAGATTACAATAAGGCAATTGAAATAGATCCTTTGTTTGCAACTGCATTTAATAATCGAGGATTGGCAAAAAATAATCTGGGTGATAATAAAGAAGCTATTGCCGATTATACTAAAGCAATAGAGATTAACCCCGATTATGCACTTGCATACTATAATCGTGGAAGTGTGAAAGATGAATTAAATGATATACAAGGTGCAATAGAAGATTATAACAAATCAATTAAACTCGATCCTAAGAGTGCATTAACATATAATAATCGTGGATTTGCAAAGAGTGAACTTGAAGATTATAAAGGGGCTATCGAGGATTATAATATTGCCATTAAATTAGATCCTTCTTCCTATCAGGCATACAATAACAGAGGTTTAGCTTTTGATTATTTAGAAGCATACCAAAGTGCAATTGAAGATTATAACAAATCACTTGAAATTAAACCCGATTATTCTATTGCATTTGCAAATAGAGGATATGCAAAATATTTAATTGAAGATATAGAGGGTGCCTGTGCCGACTGGACTAAAGCAAGCGAATTAGGAATTACAGATGTTAATGAATCTCTTCAAAAGTATTGCAAATAAAAAGTACCTAAACTAAATGTAAATAATAAATTTAACATGAAATGCATTTTAATTTTACTATTTGTTAATATTTTATTTATAAATTGTTATTCCCAAACAGGTGAAGATTTCTTTAATAAAGGATTTGAAAAATATAATCTTAAAGATTATAAAGGTGCAATAGCTGATTATAGTAAAGCAATTGAAATTAATCCTAACATTATAGATGTATATAAAAACCGAGGGCTTGCAGAAATTAGACAACTAGACTACAAAAGCGCAGTTGATGACTTTAGTAAACATATTGAAAAAAACTCTAAAGATGCCGATGCATTTTATAATAGAGGACTTGCTAAAGTTCTTTTAAAACAAAAGGAAAGTGGTTGTCTGGATTTAAACAAATCTGGTGAGTTAGGTCATGAAAAGGCTGAGTTAGCAATTAAAAGAAATTGTAATTAATTTTTTGAATTTTGATAGCTAACAATTGATTTAAACTGTTTCGATCCAATTGTAATTTCAAATCTTCAATTTTTTAAACTTATTTAATTTTCACTGGTTGGTATAATCATTTTTTGAACTTTTATTTCGATTATTTTGCTTTAGGAAATTAAACTCGATTCTAAAAAGTATACTGAAATTCCAATAAGTCTCTAAATAAAAAAGAGACAAGTTTTTCAACTTATCTCTTTTTTTGTAGCGGGGACAGGGTTCGAACCTATGACCTCCGGGTTATGAGCCCGACGAGCTACCACTGCTCTACCCCGCAATGTGGGTGCAAAAGTAGTTTTAATAATTAACAATATCAAACAAAAATTTCATTAATCTTTAAGTTGTTTATTTATTGACGAATAAAATTATTTTGTCTAATTCCCAAATAAATAAACTGTTTATTTGAAAGCAATTATAAAATAGTGAAATATTAAACCAACATATTAGTATTATGCAATCTCATTCATAAAATGTAATTTTACAATTAAATTAATCTTGAATTTAATTATGTAAAATCATGAGATTTTTAACTTTAATATTGTTATTTTTTTTTTCTTTTTCTGCTTCTTCTCAGGTTATACCGGCGGCAGAATTAACTTTCGATTATTTTAGTTTACTGAAAAATAAAAATATTGGAGTAGTAGCAAATCAGACCTCATTAATAGGGAATACGCATTTAATTGATTCTCTGTTATCATCTGGGATTTGCGTAAAAAGAATATTTTGTCCAGAGCATGGTTTTAGAGGTAATGCCGATGCTGGTGAGAATGTTCAAACCTCTAAAGATTCTAAAACAGGATTACCTGTTATATCTTTATATGGAAAAAATAAAAAACCATATCCCGCAGATTTACAGGGGCTAGATGTTGTGGTTTTTGACATTCAGGATGTTGGGGTAAGGTTCTATACTTATATTTCAACTTTGCATTATGTAATGGAAGCCTGTGCAGAGAATAATATACTGCTTTTAATTCTTGATCGTCCAAATCCTAATGCAAATTATATCGATGGTCCGGTTTTAAAAAAGGATTTTCATTCATTTGTTGGCATGCATAAAGTTCCATTAGTATATGGAATGACAATTGCCGAATATGCCCAAATGATTAATGGAGAAGGGTGGCTTTCAAAAAAAATAAAATGCAACATGCAAATTGTTAAATGTAGAAATTACTCACATTCAAAAAAATACAATTTGCTTGTAAAGCCCTCTCCAAATTTGCCGAATATGCAATCAGTTTATTTGTATCCTAGTCTTGGATTATTTGAAGGAACCAATGTAAGTGTTGGAAGAGGAACGCCATTTCCTTTTCAGGTAATAGGAAATCCTTTCATTGATTCTACACTTTTTTATTTTATTCCTAAATCAACAATTGGAGCAAAAAATCCAATCTATCAAAACAAAAAATGTTATGGCTTTGATCTAAGAAATTCTTCAGATACTGTATTTACTTTAAAATACATTATTAAAATGTATAATCTATCATCAAATAAAGAAGCATTTTTTAATCCTTTTTTTCAAAAACTTATTGGAACCGATGAGGTTATTCCATTGATTAAAGCAGGTAAAACAGAAGAGGAAATAAAAGCTTTATGGCAAACTGATTTGGAAAATTTTAAGGAAGTTAGAAAGAAATTTTTATTATACGATTAAAAAATTAGGCAATCTTCTAATTTCGGCTGATATTAAGAGATTATATTTGTCAAGAGATGTTACTAAAAATTATGATAACAATATTTGGTGTATTTAATTCGGATTTTTTTAAGATTGCCAAATGTTAAAACTTTATAAGTTTTAGTGTATATTTTAAAGTTTAAAAACAGTTTTTTTAATATTGATAATTAATTCATCTTTTCTAAACTGATTGTTACATAACAAGTATAAGTTTTTTTTAATGTTTTTGTAAATCTTGATCTCAGTTTAAACTTTAATGTTTATTTGTGATTTAGAAAATAATTTTACCTTTGCAGCCTTAACAAGTAAAGGTTCTTTAGTTAATTCAAAGATTATTTTTTAACTATTTAATTGCGAATTAAAAAAGGCTTTAATATTAATCAATGCAAAAAACACAATTATCATGTTTGATTTCGAAAAGTTGGATGTATATCAGGTAGTGAAGGAGCAAAACAATAAGGTTATTCAGTTTTTAAGCTCAAATAACGAAATAGATTCTTTGTTAAAAGATTATTGGAAAAAATCTAGTTTAAGTAGCGTTCTTAATTTAGCCGAAGGAACCGGAAGAAAAAATACTGATGAGAAAAAAGATTTTCTAACTTCATCAAGAGGAAATATTTTTGAATCTGCAACAATTCTTCAAACCGTTAGAGATTTAGGTTGGATAGATGAAATGACTTATATGGATTTTTACGACGGTTACGAGAAGGCTTCAAAAATGCTATTAGGAATGTATCGGAGTTATAGTAAAAGAGATCAGCAACTTGTACCACAAGAAGAAAATTTTAATTTATAATAAAAAATCTAAAAATCTCTAGTATATTTGCACCTCTTTAAAAAGAGATTTTTAAACGTTCTTTAATTAATCGGGGTATAGCGCAGTTGGCTAGCGTATCTGCTTTGGGAGCAGAGGGTCGCAGGTTCGAGTCCTGCTACCCCGACTTGAAAATCAAAGGGTTAGAACAGTAAAATGTTCTAACCCTTTTTTATTATTCAGATATGTTTTTGTTTATCTAATTATATTTACAATGCCTGATTTTATATGTTGAATTTTATCGCCATCATAATATTCAACCATCCAGGTATAAGTTCCAATTGGAGCAGTTGATCTATCTTTTACTGTGCCATTCCAACCATATTTTGCAGGTTGATCTTCGTCATATTTATCAGTTTTATAAATTACTTCACCCCATCTGTCAAATATGTAAAGTTGAAAATCATTTGCACTAATACCATTTCCAATAATATAAAACACATCATTAATATCGTCAAAGTCGGGTGATATTGCATTTGGTGCATAGAATGTATATTCATCACGTATTACAATTACATTATTAGCTGTGTCTGTGCAATTCTTTTCGGTTATTGCAATCAGGTAAACAATATAGTTTCCTAAACCAGGATACCAATGAACTGGGTTTTCAATACTAGAAGAATCACCATCTCCAAATGACCAGATATACGAACTTGCAAATTCTGATAAGTTTGTAAAAACAATCTGAGGTTTAATAATACTAGCAGTTGTTGGGTCGGCAATAAACCTTGCATTAGGTGCTGGCCAAACACTAATCATTTCTGGATGTAGTAAAGAGCTAGTACAGCCTTGAGCAGAGGTAACTGTTAATGAAACATCAAAAATACCATCCTGGGTAAATTCGTGTATAGGGTTCATATCATACGAAATGGCATTATAACTAGCATCACCAAAATTCCAGAAGTATGTTTGTCCAGGTAATGAGGAACCAGAGTTAAAAGAAACTGTTAGAGGTTCACAGCCCGATACGGTATCGCTAACAAAGCTTACAGGAGGATTTGGATTAACTGTAATGTAAACTGAATCGTGAGCAACTGAGTTACAACCATCTTTTACATATAAATATTGAAGTCCAGAAGTTGCAGGTGAAATATAAACAGGTGGAATTAATATATCGCCTTGCGGATTGTAAACCATATATGGAGGACCGCCTCCCTGACTAATACTAACACTTAGCTGAGCAGTATCTCCGGGGCAAATTGAAGTTGGAGAAGCTATAACATCAACTACAAGTGGTAGCGAAACCAGAACGCTAACAATAACTGAATTACTTGTACATCCACGGGAATCGGTTACAGATACTGTGTAATTTGTTGTGGTTAATGGGTTCACGCCAATTGACGGATTAGATGCAACTCCATCCCAATAATAAGTATAGGCAGGAGTTCCACCTGTTGAGTTAGCTGTTAGGTATGCATATTCGCCAGGGCAAATAGAATGTGTTGTAATTGCTGAAACTATAATTGCAGATGGTTCAAAAATAGTAGTCGAACCGGTAACTGTACATCCATGGGCATCAGTAACTAAAACTGTATAAATTCCCCCTGGTAAACCAGTGAAACTCCCCACAGTTTCAATTTGAGAACCCAAAGTATAAAGATATGTTGGAGTCCCGCCATTTGCTTCAACTGTTAAGGTTCCATTGTTTGCATCATGACAAGTAAGATTAGTTTTAGTTAAACTTGAAATAACTAATTGAGCAGGTTCTCCAATTATTGCTTGGGCAGTAGCAGTACACCCAAATATGTCAGTTATTGTTACATATTGTGTTCCATTACAAAGTGTATTGTTAATTGCTGCATTAGATGTTCCCGAATTCCATTGATAGCTATAAGGAGGTGTTCCGCCTGATGGAACTGCAGTTGCCGATCCGTTACATTCAAAAAAGCAATTTGCGTCAATAATATTTATTGTACTAGCTGTTACTTGTGTAGGTTGTGATATATTAGCAGTAGTAGTATTTGTACATCCGTTATTATCAGATATGGTAACAATATACGAACCAACACAAAGATTATTAGTTGTTGCTCCGTTTGCGCCTCCTGGCCATGAATATGAATAAGGTGCAGTTCCATTTGATGCAATTGCAGTGGCACTTCCAGTGCATTGGCCAAAACAGTTAATATTTGTTGTACTTGAAATTGATGCTGTAACTGGAGTAGGTTGAGTTATTATTACTGTTGTTGTAGATGTACACATATTTGCATCAGAGGTTGTTACGATGTAATTGCCAGCACATAAACCAATGGCGCTAGCGGTCATTGCTCCACTTGGCCATAAATAGCCATATCCGCCTGGTAAACCTCCATTTGCAGAAACTGTTGCCATTCCATCACAAATTCCATTACATGATGTGTTTGTTGTTGAAACAATTTGTAAGTTTACTTGAGCAGGTTGAGTAATAATAAATGGACTAGTAACTGTGCAGCCATTAAAGTCGGCTACGGTTACTGTATAATTTCCAGCTGCTAAATTAGAAGCAGACGAAGCGCTACTAACACCTCCGGTCCATGCATAAGTATATGGTGCAGTTCCACCGCTTACTGTTACTTGTGCTGTTCCTGAACCGTTGTTATAACAAGTTAAATTAGTTTGATTAGGAACTATCGAAATGTTATTTGGAGAAGTTACAGTAAAAGAATAGCTTTCTGTACATCCAGGTTGATCGGTTACAGTTCCTGAATAGTTGCCAGCAGTAAATGGTGGTCCGGTAACATTGGACCATGTATATGAATATGGTGGTGTTCCACCACCAGGGACTGGGCTTGCTTGTCCGGTAGAACTTGCACAAGGTAAGGTTCCAACATTAATAGTGTAGGTTAAATCAGGAGGGTTATTAATTTGTACAGTTGTTATAGGACTTAAACAATGGTTGTCGCTAACCTGTAATGTTATAGTTTGTAATCCTGAACTGCCCCAGTTTACTATATAAGGCCCGGCATCAATTCCAGAAACTATTGTTCCACCACCAAAGTTCCATGTATAAGTTGATCCTGCACCTGTAATGCCTGTATAAGTAATAGTTGAATTTTGTCCAAAACAATTTATTGGAGTTGCAGTAAATGTTGATGTTGGATTTGCAGTAAATGTTACTGTTGCAATATCTGTACAAGTTGTTCCAGCGGCATTGGTAATGCTCCATGTTAAATTATATGTTCCGGAAGTTGTTGCAGTAACTAATGCCGTTGCTGAATTTGTTGGGTTAATTGTTATACCAGCAGGACCAGTCCATAATAAATTATAATCGCCAGCTTGAGTTATAGCAGCCATGTTAGTACTTAAGCCGCATGTCGAAATATCTAATCCGGCATTTACAATGCAACCGCAATTTTGTACAGTAACTGGTACTGTAATAGTAGATGTGCATGTTCCTCTGGATGTTGTTAGGGTTACATTATATGTGCCTGCTGTTGCCCAAGATATATTATATGGACCAGCACCCGATCCGGAAACAACTGTTCCGCCTCCCCAGTTCCATGTATATGTATCTGTTGCAACTCCGTTGCCGGTATATGTAATTAACGCATTTGATCCGGAACATACTGGATTTGGGTTTACTGTAAACGAAGAAGTTGGAGTGTCGTATACTGTTACCAATATGGTTTGTGTTGCATTAAAACCTCCATTTGAAATTGTTACTACAATTGAGTGATTGCCAACTGTTGGATAGTACATTCCCGGATCCTCAACACTTGAAAAAAGAGTGCCGTTATCTGTCCATGTATATGCAATACCTGGTATTGGACAAGAAATTTCAACGTTATCTAAACCCCAATTATCATAACTATTACCACTTGTTAAATCCTGATACCATCTAAATTGTGTGCTTGCCCCTGCTGCTGCAGCAGGAACGGATAAACAGTAATTGTTCCATTGAGTCATGCAGTCATCATATCCGCCAGCACCTGGACAATTAGGGTCGTCAGGAGGATAATAATGAATGTCAATCCATGATGCACCACCGTTAGTAGAATATTGTACGTGTACACCTTCGTTAGTTAAATCGGGTCCTTCGCATGGAGCGGCATTACTCTGAATAGAATATACCATATCAAAGCAAATTTGGCAAGCAGCAGAAACAGAATATGGAACTGTTGTTACTGCTCTCGGGAAATCAACAGCATCACCTATCCATAAATATGGTGTGCCGTCATAAACGCTTGTTGCAGATCCTACATATGAACAAGGATTATTGAATTGAGGGTCACAGTTTGAAGCCCAGCCTGTGCCAATAGTAGAAGTATTAAAATCATTGTTCATTAGATAATTTGAGCATGAACCTGTTGCTTGTAAATCAACACCAGTTCCTAAGCAAATGGTTAATGGACCTACCGGGGTTGCAGAAACTGTACATTGTGCAAGGATATTATTAGTAAATAAAGTTGCAGATAGCAAACTTATTATTACTACTAAAACTTGTTTTTTATAGGTTGATTTCATAATTAAGCTAGGTTGTTAGTTTAATAATGGGTTTACTTCTAAGTCAATTAAATTAAATTTTGTGAGTACAGATTTATCGCTATAGTTTAAAAATTTTGAAAAAATATTTAAACCTTGTTCTTTGTTTATACAATCTCCTTCTTTTGATTGATCTCCTTCTAAAATCATAGAGAATTGGTATTCTTTGCTTTTTGAATTGCAGTTCACACAATTGTTATCATACCAAATTTCGTTTTTCCATTTAATTTCAAATTTATATGAAGTTGTATTTGTAGCTTTAATTAATACTACTTCTTTATGTATACCATTAACTTCATCGTGACATTTTACAGTTTTAGTGTAAAACTGAACACCGTTTCTTTCAATATATAATTTCCAATCTGAATTATTTTGATTGGTTTGTGAAAAACCTACACTTGCAAAGAAGATAAGGTTTATTAGCACTAGTAGAATAATCCTTGTTTTCATAATTTGAAAATTATTGATGCTGGTGTATTTTTGAATATTTTAACAAATACGTACAAAGTTAAAATTATTTAAATATAAAACAATTAAATGTAACTAAATTTTTTAGTTTATATATTTATGACGAATAAATTAAAAATTGGTTGTCTAAAAAAAAGAAATATTTATTAAATATTTTGAACTTTCTTAATTCTTACTGACAATGATAGTTATTTGAATATTAAAATAGTAGAGGGGTAGCCCTCTGTTTTTGCTTTTTTAATTTGAGTGTTGTGTCCGAAAAGCTATATATGCATTTACTCAATAATCAGCTTTTTCCTATATACAGTATTGCAATTCGTAATACTTATAAAATAAACTCCCGAAGAGAAATTAATAGAATTAAAGTTTATTCTTTTTGCTGAAATTTTTTCTTGTATTAAAACTTTCCCGCTTATGTCTGAGATTATTAAATTAGAGTTTTCAAAATAATTCTCAACAAAATCAATTGTGAAAATATTTTTTGCAGGATTGGGGTAAACCAAAATGTTTTTATCAGATTCATTATTACTTATATCAGTACAATTTTGAAATGTAACGATTAAAGTATCTGTACTTGAACAATCGCTAGAGTTTGTAACTGTCACATAAATATTTACTGATCCTATACCAATTCCTAATGAATCAAATGTTGTATAATAATTAGTTTGTCCATTAGACCAAATGTAAGAACTGTAAATATTAGGAACCGATAAAGTGATTAATTGATCTGCACAGATTATAGTGTCATTTCCTAAATTTATTTCGGGAGCAAGTGCCACATTTAAATAAACAGTATCAAAACTTATTGAATTACTGTCGTTATAAGATGCAATTATTTCATGATATCCTGCACTGGGATAGTATAATACTGGGTTTTGATTATGAGAGAATAATACTCCATTATCACTCCAGTTATATGTTGCTGAAGAGCTGTTTGTTGTGTCCGCCTGGAAAATAGTAACATTATCTATGCCCCAATTATCATAACTATTGCCACTTGTTAAATCTTGATACCATCTAAATTGAGTGTTGTTTCCAACTGCTAAAGTGGGAATTGTTAGGCAATAGTTATTCCATTGTGTCATACATGCATCATATCCTCCGCCTCCAACGCATAAAGTATCATCTGGTGGGTAATATTTAATGTCAGTCCAAGTTGCACCTCCGTTAGTCGAATATTGAACATGTACGCCTTCATCTGATAAATCTGGCCCTTCGCATGGTGCACCATTGCCCTGTATGGAATAAACCATATCAAAACAAATTTGACAAGCAGCAGAAATAGCAAACGGAACTGTAGTTATTGCTCTTGGAAAACTAACTGAATTGCCAATCCATAAATATGGAGTTCCGTCATATACGCTGGTTGCCGAAGATGTATAAATACAAGGATTATTAAACTGCGGATTGCAATTAGCCGACCAAATAACCCCAAGGCCACCCGAGTTAAAATCATCATATAAAATATATGGACCACAAGGAATAGAATTAAAGTTAACTGATTCTCCATTACATATTATAGAATCTGTCGGTGCTATGTTGATTGTACTTTGTGAAATTGAGAGTTTTGTGTTAATGCTTGAAATTAAAGTAAAAGTAACTAAGGCTATTATAATTCTATTTGATTTGCTCATAATATAGTAGTATATAATCATAGTATCAATTTTACAATTAATTATTTGTCTTTCCAAATTACTCTTATGATAATCTTTCTTTTATTAAAAAAAAAAGTGAATAATTTAGGGTAAAAAGACAGGTATTTTTAATTATGTTATTAGAAATGTAAAAATGCAATAGTCAAGTTTGTAGTTTAATTCTTATTTTTATAACGTGAAATATTTTATTTCTTCATACTTTGATAAACTTAAACAATACAAATTCTTTGTATTAGCTATTGTAATTCTATCATTTGTTCTTTATGGTAATTCTTTAAAAAATCAATACAATATTGATGATTACATTGTAACAGGAATTGATACAACAGTTCAAAAAGGGATTAAAGCTATTCCTGATATTTTCACTTCGTTATATCATGATAATGGTAAAGTTAAATTTGGATATCGCCCAATTGTAAAATCCTTTTTTGCTGTTGAATACCAGTTTTTTGGCAATAATCCTTTTGTTAGTCATTTAATTAACTTATTAATTTATTGTTTAACCGGTATCTTTTTATTTTTCCTATTAAGAAAAATTTTATGGAAGTATAATGCTTTGTTTTGGTTTACTATAGTTGTTTTATTTATTGCACATCCTATTCATACCGAAGTAGTAAATAGTTTAAAAAATAGAGAAGAATTAATTAGTTTTTTAGCAGGCTTATTTTCTTTATATACATTTTTTAAATATTCGGAAAATGGTCGTATTAAGTATTTTATTTTTGGTGTAATTTGGTTTGTCTTTGCTTATTTAACTAAGCAAAGTATTTTAACTTTTATAGTAATTATTCCTCTAACAATATACTTTTTTACAAATACTTCCTTAAAGAAGACTATAATAATTACGGGAGTCTTAATTCTTGCAGGATACCTTGTAGCATCTATTCCGTCTTATTTTTTACCTGTAAACACAAGTGATCAGTATTTTTTGGAGAATCCATTGTTTTTTACACATGGTAAGTTGCATCGTTTTCCTACAGCAATGGTTTCGTTGTTATATTATTTAAAATTATTGTTTTACCCTCATCCGTTATTATATTACTATGGTTTTAATATGATTCCTGTTGTTGGATATGCAAATGGGTGGTTTATATTGTCATTTGTTATACATATATCGCTATTGGTTTTTGCGATTTTAAAAATCAGAGAAAAGAATATTTTATCTTTTGCGATTCTTTATTATTTGATAGCGATATCAATGTTCTCAAATATTTATGTCCCGGTTACTGGTATAATTGCCGAACGACTTGTTTATTCGGCTTCTTTAGGCTTTTGTATTATTATTGCATGGCTTATTTTTAGGTTGTTAAAAATAGATTCTAAATTAAGTTTAATAACTGCAAAAACAAGAACTAAATTATTAGTTGTATTAATTGTTATTTTAATTCCATATAGTGTTAAAGTAATAGCAAGAAATACCAGTTGGGAGAATGATACCATACTTGCAGAAAATGATATGCCATATCTTGAAAATTCTGCAAAAGCAAATGGAGTTTATGCAACAAGATTATTATTTGAATTACTTAAAGTTAAAGATCCACAACAATTAAAACAAATGCTTGATTTATCTGAAAAACATTATAAAAAATCAATTGAACTTTGTCCTGATTACCCAAGCTCTCAAAATAATCTGGGTTATATTTATTTAATGTATCATAATGAATATCAAAAAGCAATTCCTTATTTTCATAAAGCAATTGAATTAAATCCAAATTATCCGGAAGCATATTTTTATAATGGTTTGGCTTTAGAAAAAATGCAGAAGTTTGAAGAAGCTGTAAAATGTTATAAAAAAACAATTGAAATTTCTCCAAATTATATTGATGCAATTTCAAAACTTGCAAACTGGAGTTTTAGAAATAATAATTTTGATGAAGCAATTAGAATGAATCAGCAAATTATTAAGATAAATTCAGCAACCGAATTGCCATATATTAATATGGGTAATTATTATTTAATGAGAGGTGATACTTCTACTGCAGTTAGTTATTGGGAAATTGCATTTCAAAAAAATCCGGATAATTATCTTATGCAAAATAATTTATCAGGATATTATAAAGAGAGAGGAAACTTTCAAAAAGCTGCATATTATAGTTCTAACAATAAACAGTAATTTACATATGAAAAAGATTAACTACTTTTTATTCATTGTTTTTTTTATTAGCATCTCAGTATTGTTTTATTCTTGCGAAAAAAGCAATAACAATAATCTTTCAGATTTAAAAATTTCTTCTGGAGAATTAATACCTGTTTTTAATCCTCTGATTACTGAGTATTCGGTTAGCTCGCTTAATAGTTTACGACCAATAATAATCTCTGCCACTGCAGAAAAAAAAAGAGCTAAAATTATAATAAATGATTCAGTTGAAAATGGAAAACCATTTATAGTTAATGCTCTTAATAGAACTGATAAAATAAAAATTCAAGTAACAGCTCCAAATGGTTCTGTTAAGGAATATACAATAGCTGTTTTACCTAAAGATTTTCCATTTTTAAGTGCAGAAGTTTTCAAAGATGCATTTAAAGCTAATCTTTATTTGTCTAGTTTTTCGTTTGAGAAACCGGAAGTTCAGCCAAATGGTAGATATATTCTTATATATAACGAGAAAGGTCAGCCTGTTTATTATAAGAAGATGAAAATTGCAGCTATGGATTTTAAAAAGCATCCCGATAATACATATTCTTATAATATTGTTGATTCAATATTTGGTGGTATTGCATTTGGACAAGTTGTTATAATGGATTCTGATTTTAATGTAACCGGAACATATCGTAGCAATGAAGGTATTACCGAATCTCATGAATTTCAACTTTTAAATAATGGAAATAAACTTTTTCTTGCTTCTGAAAGAAAATTAATGGATTTAACTCAATTAAGTGGAAATTCAAAAGCTACTGTTTTTGGAGTAGTGCTTGAAGAACAAGATACGAAAGGGAAAGTTGTATTTACATGGAAAAGTTGGAATGAAATTAAGGTTACAGATGTAACACCTGATATAAATATTAAGTCTCTGTTTATTCCAAATCTTCATTCTAATTCAATGGCAGTTGATAAGGATGGCAATATCTTGCTTTCAAGTAGGCACCTTGATGAGATTACTAAAATCGATAGAAAAACTGGTAAAATTATTTGGCGCATGGGTGGGAAACATTGCAAGAATAATCAATTTAAATTTATTAATGATCCGATGAATGGATTCTCTCATCAGCATTCTATAACAATACTTCCTAATGGAAATATTTTAATGCTTGATAATGGTAATTTACATAATAATGATAAACCGAAATTTGTAAATATTCCAGGTAAAAAGACTATAATTGACACAAATGAAAAGCCTACGCATATTTCAAGAGCAGTTGAGTATAAAATTGACGAAATAAATAAAACCGCAGAGTTAGTTTGGGAATATAAGGCAAAATTTGGTACAACAGGTATGGGCTCGGTGCAACGCCTGCCAAATGGAAATACTCTTATTTGCTGGGGTTATGCAATTCCTGCTGTAAACGAGATTAATACAAAAGGCGAAGTGGTTTTACAATTGAATCTTCCTCCAACTTATTTTTCCGATAAAGCATTAAAATATTAATCAAAAGTTATTTATGTTTAGAAGTATTGCTGTTTTGTATTTGCTTTTAAAAACTTTTGGTTTTAAATTCAAGTATTTTGTTATAATATTTTTTCGGTGGTTAGTTGCTGTATTTATTAAAATAACTTTATCGTTTGACTTTCTGTTTTATCCAGGCTTAAGAAAAAAGAAAATTGTTTCTCCTGTTTTTTTAATTGGACATCCCAGAAGTGGTACTACTTTCACTCATAGGTTTATAATGAAAAACTGTCCTCAGTTTAAAAGCTTATGCTTATATGATTTTTTGTTTCCGTCTCTAACTGCAAAAAGAATGATGCGCTCTTTTAAGCCAAAAATGGAAAAAGCAAAACTGGATAAATTGTATGATCCGAAGATTCATAAAACTGGATTTTTTATGCCAGAAACAGAAGATGTGGCTTTGTTTCTAAGATATTTTGATGGTTTACTTTCGTGGATGTATTTTTTTACATGGAAAATTTTTAGAAACAAAGAAGATTTTGAAGCAGGATTAAATGAAAGACTAGGTCAGAAAAAATTTATAAGCTACTTGAAAAGAGTTCATTATAGAGGTATATATAAGTCAGATAAAACAATGTTTTCTAAATCATTTGCATTGATTTTTAATTATCAGCATATTGTTACTGAATTTCCTGATGCAAAAGTTTTATTGGTAATTCGTGATCCTTTATATGCAATTCCTTCCTTTATGTCCTTGGTTTCAGGAGTTCAAAGAAAACTCAATAATTTAGATTCCCTAAATGATGAATTAAAAAAACGTTTTTATAATAATTTCTATAAAACTTCACTTTATTATTATCATAAATTGCATGAAATTATTTCTAATAATAAAGAGAATAAAAATATTCTTGTTATTACCCATAAAGAAATTAGCCTAGATTTTCAAAATACTTTTAATAAGATAATTAATTTTTATAGTATTGTTAGAACTCCTGAACTTGAAGAAGCAATTGCTTTACAGGTTGAAAAACAGTCTAAATATAAAACCGAACATGAATATTCATTGGAAAAGTTCTGGCTTACTGAAACAGAAATCAAACTGGACTTTGATTTTGTATATAAACATTATAATGTTTGATTTTTTAATGTATTTTACAAAAACCTGAATTAATTCATAGGAAATTTCAAAAAAAAATATATATTTGACATAACAAAAATGTAAATATTAACAAAATACAAAAATACAGTTATGAGCGAAATACAATACAATGCACCCGACTATTATTTAATGGACGATTTGCTTTCAGAAGAACACAAACTTATTCGTGAATCTGTTAGGGCATGGGTTGACAGAAGAGTAAAGCCAGATATTGAAGAATATTTTGAGAAGTCTAAATTTCCATCACATCTTATTAAAGAAATGGGTGAAAATGGAATGTTTGGTCCGTTTATTCCTGTTGAATATGGTGGTGCTGGATTAGATTATATTGCATATGGAATTATTATGCAGGAATTAGAGCGTGGAGATTCAGGAATTCGTTCCATGGCTTCGGTTCAGACTTCTTTAGTTATGTATCCAATTTATGCTTTTGGAAGTGAGGAGCAAAAGAAAAAATATTTGCCAAAATTAGCAACTGGTGAATTAATTGGTTGTTTTGGATTAACAGAGCCTAATCATGGTTCCGATCCTGGGGGTATGATAACAAACGTTAAAGATAAAGGTGATCATTATATTTTGAATGGTGCAAAAATGTGGATAACAAATTCTACAGTTGCTGATGTTGCTGTTGTTTGGGCAAAAGATGAAGAAGGTATTGTTCGTGGAATGCTTGTTGAAAAAGGAACAAAAGGTTTTACAGCTCCCGAAACACATGGTAAATTATCTTTACGTGCATCTGTTACTGGTGAACTTGTTTTTGATGATGTAATTGTTCCAAAAGAAAATGTTTTTCCTAATGTTAAAGGATTAAAAGGTCCAATGTCTTGCCTTAATTCCGCTAGATATGGTATTGCTTGGGGAGTTATTGGTGCTGCAATGGATTGTTATGATGCTGCAGTTCGTTATGCTTTGGAAAGAAAACAATTTGGAAAACCAATAGCAGGATTTCAATTGCAACAGAAAAAATTTGCGGAAGCATTAACAGAAATTACAAAAGCACAATTATTAGTTTTACGTTTAGGTCAATTAAGAAATGAGGGAAAATCAACGCCAGGTCAGATTTCAATGGCTAAACGTAATAATGTTGCAATGGCATTAAATATTGCCCGCGAAATGCGTCAGGTATTCGGAGCAATGGGAATTACTAATGATTTTCCAATTATGCGACATTCTATGAACCTTGAATCTGTAATAACATATGAGGGTACACATGATGTTCATTTACTTATTACCGGGCTAGATATTACAGGAATTCCTGCCTTTAAGTAATTTGTTATATTTTCTAAAATAATTGTAAATGCCATATTACTATGATGTAATAGTTGTAGGAGCCGGTGCAGCAGGTCTTTTAGCCGCTGGCAGAGCTGCAGAATGTGGCGCAAAAGTTCTGCTATTGGAAAAAATGAACCGACCTGGTAGAAAGCTTACAATTACTGGTAATGGGAGATGTAATGTTACTAATACCGCGCAGCTTGGTGAATTTATAAAACATATTGGTCCTGATAGTAAATTTGTTCGCCCGTCTTTTTCAAAATTCTTTTCTAAAGATATTGTGAATTTACTCGAAAAGAATGGAGTTCCTACTGTCGTTGAGGATGATGAATTTGTTTTTACTAAATCTTGCAAAGCTATTGACGTAGTAAATGCATTAGTAAAATGGAATAAAGAATCGGGTGTTGAGATTATTTGTAATTCAAATATTACAGATATTATTAAAAAAGATAATTGTGTTGAGTATGTTGTTACTGAAACTAATGTTAAATATTATTCAAAAACTATAATAGTAACTTGCGGTGGTGCATCATATCCAGCTACTGGATCAAGTGGTGATGGATACAAGTGGTTTAAGTCACTAGGGCATAAAGTAACGCCAATTCGTCCTGCATTAGTGCCTTTAGAAACAAAAGGAAATACTGCTCAACAATTGCAGGGTTTGTCATTATCAAAAACAAAAATAATTGTTTGGGTTGATGGTAAAAAGAAAATCGAGAGAGTAGGGGATATGCTTTTTACACATTTTGGTATTACTGGTCCACTAGTTCATTCATTAAGCAGACATATTATTGAAGACCTACAAAAAGGAAAAAATATAGTTTTTGCATTTGATTTGTTATCAGATATTCCGGAATCTGAAATTGATAGTTATTTGTTAAAACAAATAAGTATTCATGGAAAAAAGTTGTTTTCTAATTTTATTTCCTTGTATTTGCCACCAAAATTAATTCCAGTATGCTTTAATGCAACAGGAATATTGCCCGATAAAATATGCAATCTTATTTCTGCAAACGAAAGAAAAAAATTACGACTCTGGTTAAAAGAATTTAAAATTGAAATTTCTGGTTCAAGATCTTTTGCAGAAGCAATGGTTACTTCTGGTGGCGTATCGCTTGATGAGGTTGATTCAAAAACAATGCAATCAAAAATAATTGAGAATCTTTTTATCGCAGGTGAGATATTAGACTTAGATGCTGATACTGGTGGGTATAATTTGCAAATAGCTTTTTCTACAGGTTATGTTGCTGGAGAAAGTGCTGCGAAATATTCGTTAGGTAAAAAATATTTGTCACTCTGAGGTACTCGAAGAGTGACAATGTCATACTTCGAGTGCCTCAGTATGACTGAGGCTAGCTGTTAATAAATTTCGGATTTATTAGATTTTCAATAGAATAAATCTCATCCCATTTATCCTGTGTTATGAGTTTTCGTTCTATAACAACAATCTGATGAATACTTTTTCCAGTTTTTAATGCTTCTCCAGCAACGCTTGAACTTTCTTCGTATCCCAAAATCGGACTTAATTGTGTCACAATTCCAATACTATTCATTACCATATTGTATGTTGCATCTGCGTTTGCAGTAATGCCATTTATACATTTTTCAATTAAAGTAATTATTGCATTTTTTAAATACTGAATAGAAGTAAACATTGCAAATGCAATTACCGGTTCCATAACATTTAACTGTAATTGCCCTGCTTCTGCTGCCATAGTTACAGTTAAATCCTGACCAATTACATAAAAACAGGTTTGATTTACTACTTCAGGGATTACTGGATTTACCTTACCTGGCATAATTGAAGATCCGGGTTGGCGAGGAGGGAGGTTTATTTCATGAAATCCTGTTCGTGGCCCGGAACTTAATAATCTCAAATCATTACAGATTTTTGAAATTTTTATTGCAGAACGTTTTAATGTTCCCATTATTTGAACGTATGCTCCTGTGTCACCGGTAGCTTCAATTAAATCTGGTGCAAGTTTAACCGGAACTCCACTTTCTTTTGCAAGGTACTTAACGCAAATTTCTCCGTAGCCTTTTGGTGCATTAACCATTGTACCAATAGCTGTTGCACCCATATTAACTTCAAGAATTAAATGTTGTGCTTCTCTAAGTCTGTGAATATCTTCTCCAATTGTAGTTGCATAAGCGTGGAATTCCTGACCTAAAGTCATTGGAACTGCATCCTGTAATTGAGTTCTACCCATTTTCAATACTTTTTTAAATTCTTTCCCTTTCTTTCTGAAAGCATCTTCAAGCAATGAAAGAACTTCAATATATCTGTTAAGTTTGAAATAAAGTGCAATTCTAAATGCTGTTGGATAAGCATCATTAGTAGATTGCGAGCAATTTACATGATTGTTGGGATGCAAAAATTGATAATCACCTTTTTTATGACCTAGAAATTCTAAACCGAGGTTTGCAATAACTTCATTAGCATTCATGTTACAAGATGTTCCTGCGCCGCCTTGGATTAAATCTGTAACAAATTGTTCGTGATAATTTCCTGCAATTAATTGATCGCAGCCATAACAAATTGCTTTAGTAGTTTTTTCGTCTAAAACTCCACAGTCTTTATTTGCAAGAGCAGCGGCTTTTTTGACATAACCTAATGCCTTTATAAAAGTTGGTTGTTTAGATAATTGTATGCCTGTTATATTGAAATTCTCAAGAGCTCTAAATGTCTGAATTCCATAATATACATCTTCAGGAATATCTAATTCTCCTAAAAAATCATGTTCTTTTCTTGTTGTATGCATTATAATAATTATGTTTAATGTATGAAAAAATGATTGTCATGCTGAGCGTCCGCCGCGGCGGATCGAAGCATCTATTTTTACTAGCAAATTAATTTGTTAGGGGTTTAGATTTTGCTTCGCAAGAAAATAGTTCTTCACTTTGTTCAGAATGACAAAGTGAAGTATATCTAATTTGCAGTTTCTGCTTTAACTTTTCCCTCAGCTTCTTTTTCTTTAATTCGGTTACCTTTCTTTTGTGGATATGTTCCCGGAAGTATAACATCAATTAATTTCTTGCCCCATAATCCTAATCTGATTGCACATGCCAAAGAAGCTAAACTTAACAGTATAGTTATAATTCCATAATTGTCATGTTTTGCATAAAACAACATTCCAAATGCAAGCACAATGATTATAGCAGAAAAAATTATTTTAATTTTTAATAATGGTGGGGATAATGACTTAAATCTTGTTAATCCATCTACTACTCCTGTTAAAATTGCAATTACCAATGTAAAGGGAAAAACAATAATTGAGAATTGTAACACATTAGAAAACATTTCGAAATAAAAGTTGGGAAAGACTTTTGTGAAAAATATTAATACAGGAATTAATATTACAAATGTTTGTGATAAATGAATTGCAATTGGATGCATGTCTATACCCAAAAGCATTAACCTGTTTCTTGAAACTTTTTCTCTGTAAGGTTCAAAAACTTTCCTTGGTAAACCACAGGCGGGACAAACATCGCCAAGCTTATCGGCTTCGATTACAAAGCCGCAGGGCCTACATCTAACAAGTTCTTTCATACTTATTTTTGGGTAGATAAATATAATTCAACTATTTTAAACTTTAAATCAACTTTTTCTTTCCATTTGTCTGAATTAGTTAATTCAAATTCTGATTTCATTATAAATTCTTTAAAAATTGACATTATCTCAGCACGCTTTTCATGTTTAAAAACTCTTCTAAAAACTTCTCCGGAAATTAGAGTTGGTTCTTTTTCCATGCAAATATCGAAACATGCTTCAATAATTTTTTCAGCTAATTCGTTTAATTCTTTTTCTGTTAGGTTCATAAGAATTTATTTTTTGGTTTTATTCGTTTTCAAAAATAAGATTTTTTTATTGATTTTAAATAAATTTTTGAGCATGTTAAAAGCGGCCTCTTATGAGTCGCTTTTTATAATTTTAAAAGCTAATCGGGATTTGAAATCCCGATTAATTTAATTGCGGATTTTAGCTATTCCCAGTGCATCTAAATCCGCAATAGCAAGAATTTCTATACTTTTTTGCCGATGTTGGAGTTATCCCCAACATCTATTGAATAGTAATTTTTAAAGTTCACTAAATTTAATAAATGTTGTTTGTAAGTGTCAAAAGATACAAAAAAACGTTGTATACAGCCAACAATAATAATGTGCAGTTAATATAAAAATCCAAACAACCATAACGGAATATGATTGCCGTAACCAGTTTCAATGTTGTCTGATACTACAAACGAATTTTTAGAGCCTTTAATTTGTTTATTTGTTTTGTTTGCTCCACCTACTTCGAATAGAAACTTCCGGTCGACAAGAAAATCAGCTTTTCCCGAATAATGCAACAAATGCTGGTTAGCAACCTGATTCATAAAAAATGTTTCTCTTAAAGCTCCAATTTCAGGTGTTTTTTCACTAAGAGCATAAAATAATGAAGAGTTGTTTAAGTAAATTTTTTCGGGCTTGGTAAGATATCCTGAAGGAAGCGTATTTTGTCTGAGGAGTTGTAATAGTCCAGCATTGTTAAGTAGCCATAGAAATTTCAGAAGCTGATCCCTGCTAGTGCCAATTTTCTGACTTAAATCGGTAATGTTTGGTTTAAAAGGAACGCTCGCACCTATTACCATAAGCAACTTTTTTAGTTTAATTACCGTTTCGTAGGTCATTTTTTCAATGGCAGGCAAATCGGTTTCAACAGTATGGCTTGCACTCCAGCGTATTTTATTCAGATAATTATTCTTGCCTTCCTGAATAAAAGGGTAACAGCCAAACTGGAGATATTCATGAAAAAGTTTAACAGGAACAATCTTTCTAGCTATTGTTGATGCAATATTGTTATGATTTTCAAGAATATTTTTTAGCGTCAGAACATCAAAATCTGTTTTGTTTGTCAACGCCAGGTATTCACGAAAAGAAAGCTCTTGAAGGGTATATTTTACTGATCTGCGACTCAGGTCTGCTTCTCCTTTGTCAATCTGCAAAGCCGAAGAGGAAGAAAAGACAATAGAAAGATCAGGATATGAATCATACAGATTTTTAATTTCTTTTGACCAACCCGGATATTTGTGTACTTCATCAAGATATAAATGTTGCCCACCCATTAATACAAAATGATCGGCAAGTTCGGTTAAAGTGTGATTAGTAAAATACAAATCGTCGAGACTGACATACAAGGTATTTTTTATTTTATTTTTCTTTATATGTTGAAGCATCATCGTCGTTTTTCCAGTGCCTCTTGCCCCACGAATAGCTATCAGTCGCTCGTTCCAATCAATAATGTCAAGCAGGTAACGGCAAAAAGTAAGGTTTACCGATCTAAGAATACGTTCCGATTTATCAATTAATTTTTCCATAAAATGTAAAATATAATCTACAAATATATTAAAAAATGTTGATTGCAACCAACAAAAAAATAATAAATATAATTTAACTCCGCCAAATCGGAATAAAATATGCCAATCGGAATTTACTCTTTTGGACGTGAAAATAGCTTGAATCCTGATTTAAATAATTGCTGATGTAGCTTAACTGAAATAGTTAAAATCAATAATAATTATAACTAAAAAAATAGTCACCCTGAGGTATTCGAAGGGCGACTATTTTTATGTCTAATTTCATAAAAACAACATCATCCTTCGAGTCCTTCGTCGAGCTCAGGACAATCCCTCAGGATGACTAAGTTTTTATTTTACACTTTCCATGTCTTTGTATAAGCAGAGCCAACTACACCTTTTTTACAAAGTTTTGTTGTCATAAAATCACCTGAATGTTTTGCTTGTACTGAAATCGCATCAACTAAAGTTGCTTTACAAGAATTTTGAATACATGCCATTATAGCTTTACGTGCTTCAGTAATTGTTTCATCTTCAGTATTAGCAAGTCCGGAAACTTCAGTTGGAATATCAGAAATACTCTTTTCGTTTAGTTCACGTTTTTTCAATCCATGATCAGCATTTGAAGCTAATTTCCAAGCCATTTTTATTGAATTTTCCATGTTACCAGCATAGTCAATTAACCAACCAACAGAATCTTTAGATTTTACTGATTTTCCTGACAAAATAAAATGTAGGAAATCTTTATAGTTAGTAGAATTCATTTTCCTTAATGGCCAGTGACAACCTTCCATTCCAGGTATTACAGGAAGTGTAACTTCTGGCATTCCAAGTGAAGCGTTTTCTTCAGCAACTATGTAATGGCAATGTACCATTAGTTCTAAGAATCCACCCAAACAACGTTTGCCATTAATAAAACCTACAGAAGTTTTAAAATCAGAATTTAAACGGCGTGCTGTAACCGACCATGCTTTACTAAGTTCAATTCCAATATTTGCATCTTCAATTGCTGGGAAAAATTCAGTTGTATCGGCACCAACCATTTGTGTTGAAATATGGAAATCGCCTGTAACTATTATATTTTCTATTTTGTTAGATTTTAACCAATCAATAGCTCTGTTAAGTTCTGCATTTACATCATGGTTGTAACTTTCGCGATTAATTGAAATAACACCAACTTTTCCATCATGTTCTGCATTTACATATAATTGTTGCCATTCAGGCGAATCAATTTTATCAAATACTTCAGGATACCATGCTTGTTTTGCAGCTTCTGGATGAAGTTTATGATAATCACCAACAATCTTTTTTACTTCCTTAGCACCCAAATTACGTGTAACTGCAAGAACTCCTTTGCTGAATTGTGCACATAATTCACCAATCAAATTCATTTGTGAAAGATGTGAACGATTTTCATGTAACATCATACTTGTCATTTGGAAAAGTGGACCAAGTATCCATGCGTTAAATTCAGCAGTTTCTTCTTCGTTCATTGACCAGTCAACCATTGGTCTGAAATGATCTAATGGATACCAGTTCATTCCACTATCTTTCTTTTCATTTAAAATATCTGTTGGTGTAAATAATTCACCGTAATGCTGACTTAAATGATGTAAACAAGACCATGTTAGGAAATTTGCACCAGCTGCACCGATTGCATCATGTGCTCTGAATGGATTTGGTCCGTAATATTTTCGAATATATTTATCTGCTTTCCAGAAAGGCATATTGGTAGCCTCATTAAATCTTGATCCAGCTAAAGTTAATCCGCAGAATAAAACATCGAGCACAAATGCCCAGTTATCGCTAACCTGCATAGGAATTAAACCTAATGCCCAAAGCAGTTTTGAACTAGCTGAAGGAGTTGGTTCAACAATTTCCCAAATTTTATTTACTTCGTGAGGAAATGCTGGATGGGCAATTCCTACACCTAATTGAGAACTTGGAAATCCAGATGTAACAGACCAGATATCAATATCCGGAAAATTTTCTCTGAAAGTTTTATAATGTTCTTTTTTAATGTCAAGTATTTCTGGAATTGCTTCGAGTAAGAATTTTGGGTTGTGAGCTGCCAATCCTTTAGGGAGAGTTTTCCCATCATAAGAATATTTTATAATGTTACCCATAACTTTATTTGCATTTCCTTTTCCAAATGCTTTTACAAGTCCTGGATACTGTTTTGCAATACCATCTGGAACACCAGGAAAATCAAGGGCAACAATAGGAATGCCGAATGGCTCAAGTCTTGAACCAAGTTGCATTGTTTTTCCTGCTCCAACTATTCCATTTGCTCCGGAAATTACCAATGCTCCTCTGTTATCAGCTTTTCCAAAAATTTGTTCTACTAATTCTTCTGCTGTTACAGGTAATTTTCCATTCTGAAATATTTCAAATACAGAGCCTAATCCTAAGGTCTGTAATGTTGACGATCTCATTTGATTTATCATAATTTTTCCTCCGATTCTTTGTTATGAAACTCTAAAAATACCTGCAGTACCAACATCGCCAGCAGCACAACCAAAAACTAATACATAACCACCACCCAAATCAACAGCTTCTTCTAATGCTTCGATTATAATTCTTGTTAAGGTTGGGGCTTGTGGATGTCCCCAGACTAAGGAACAACCAGTATTATTCATTTTGGCCCAATCGTAATTCATTGTTTTTGCAAAAATAGCATCGTTTACAGCAAAAGGATTATGGTTTTTAACAACTTTCATATCATTCATTGTTAATCCTGTGCGTTGAAGTAATTTTTGAACTGCCATACCTGGTGCTTCTGGCATTAATCCTGGCAATGTACGAACATCAACCTTAGCAATAAATTCAATATTTATTTCTGGTCTAGAGCTTAATTCTTTTGATTTTGCAGGGGAAGCAACAAGCAATGTAGCCATTCCATCAGCAGCGTGAGTTTGTGTGCCTGATGTTACACAAGTGTCTAATTCTCTTTGATCGTTTAGTGATTGTAATGAAATTTCACGTACTCCAACATCTTCGCTGATTATACCAAGAGATTTTCCCTGAACATTTAATACATCGAATGAGAATAATACTTTGTCAAGAAAACCAGAATTCTTTGCATTAAAATACTGTTTGTATCTGAGATATGTTAACTCGTCAACTTCTTTTTTGTCTATTTTATATTTTCGTGCAGCAAGACCTGCAGTAGCCATCATTGTTCCGCCAGTTGAAGGATCAAAATTAAAATTATCCCAGACATCAGCAAGAACTTCTGTTCTTCTGTATGAACGACGTTCTGGAAAAACTCCAACAGGTGAGTCACTTGTTCTGTCAAATGTTAAAACACCCGCAACATCATATGATTTTGAGTTTACTTCTGAACCAGCAAGAATTACTGAACTTAATCCGGTAGCACATGCTTGTTCCATTTGAAATCCAGGTATTCTTTGTCCCATGCAGCTTGCAACAGCTGGTCCGTTCCAAAATTTCCAGTGCCAAGGAATTGTTGAACCAATAACAAGATACTCAAGTTCTTTACGAGAAACTTTTCTTTTCCCTAAAATATTAGCCATTGCTTCACCTGCAAACTGACCTATATTTACTTCTGCCAATGGTGATGCCTGCCATGCTGGAAAGTAACTACTTCCCCATGTTCCGTATGGAATTCTGGCGTTTGGAAACATTGATTCAACTACTTTCATTTTGTGCCTCCTATTGTTATTTGTTTATTATTCTTGATTGTTGTTAAATTTAATTATCTTGATTAAGTAGTATGCATCCATATGCTGCCATGAACTGAGATTTTTCAGGACTTTCACAATTTGGAAATCTTTTTTTGAATAAATCCACTATTAATGGATGATTATCTGGAATTCCACCAGTAATTATTAAAAAATCTTCTACTGGAGATAATTCTACACTTCTGTCTATTACAGAATTGTATATGCCAAGTATTATATTTGGCATTGTAGAGCCCTTTTTAATCATTCCAACAATTTCTGAAACTGCAAACACTGTGCAGTAACTATTTATTTTTGTTTCTTCTGTAGCTTGTTTAGCTAATGAAGTAAATTCTTCTGCAGAGATATCTAATCTGAATGCAATTTCTTCAATAAAAGAGCCTGTACCAGCAGCACATTTGCGATTCATTTTAAATTTGTCAACTTGACCTGTTT
Organism: uncultured Bacteroidota bacterium; assembly: GCA_903837285.1. Taxonomy (GTDB): domain Bacteria; phylum Bacteroidota; class Bacteroidia; order Bacteroidales; family GWA2-32-17; genus GWA2-32-17. Next base: position 34,899 of record CAILUD010000192.1, read on the forward strand.
TGCTAACTGTAACATATTTAGTGTCTTGTCCGCCAATGTCAATGATTGAACATTTTTTATTGTAATGTTTGAAAACTGATTTTGCTAAAGCAATAATTTCTGAGTTTGAAACAAAAGGAATTTTTAATTCTTCACGTCCATATCCACAAGTATAAACCGGATATTGAATTTCATGATTAACCGAAAATTTGTCAATTATTTTTTGCGCTGCTTTATTGAAATCGAATCCAGTACGTGTTAAATGATAATCAATAATTTTATTGTTTTCATCAACCAAAACGCCTTTGGTGAATGAAGAGCCAAGATCGATGCCTATTTTATACATAAAAACATTTTTAACACAGAGACACAAAATTTAAAGAGTTCACAAAGTTTTTTTTTAACACAGAGATATAAAGTTTAAAGAGAACGCAGAGATTATTATTGTAATATTCTTCTGTGGCCACTTTGGCTTCGTGTCTTTGTGTTGAAATAATCATTTTAAGAGTTTAAATTTCCATTTATTCTTCTTCTTATGCCTTCTTTTAATAATTTTACATTAAAGTTAATTAATAGTCCTAATTTTTTATTTGATAATTTAAGATATGATACAAGTTGTGCTTCATGAACTGGCAATAAAGTTTCAACAGTTTTAAATTCTAAAACAATCAAATCTTCAACTAACATATCAATGATAAATTCTTTATCTAAAATTTCTTTTTTATAAAATACAGGAAGTGAAACTTGACGTTGTACTTTTAACCCTGCATTTTTCATTTCTTTTTCAACACACGCTTCATAAACTGATTCCAGTAGTCCAGGTCCCAATTCGTTGTGAACTTCAATACAGCACTCAATAATTTTATGCGACAAATTATTGTAATATTCCTCTGTGACCATTGTGGCTTCGTGTCTTTGTGTTGAAAGATTCATTTTCTAATAGATAATTGTTTAATAAATGTTTCGATAGCAATTAAACTTTGTTCCTCGCTATAGCAACGCGAATCACATAAATCACCATTGATTTCCAAGTATGGAATTTTATTTTTGTCATTTAATCTGTTTTGCAAACCAAAGCGATTATTTGAATTTCGTCCACAGGTTTTAGCGTCATGATAAATAATACCATCAATTGAAAACTCAGTCATTAATTTTTCCAGAACGTTTTGTTTTGCGTCATCAGATCTTACAATAAATAATTTGCAATAAGCAATTGCAGAAGATTCAAAAGGATCTTTTGGATCTAAGTCGTCAAATACCCAGCTATTGCAATATGTTGAAGCAACAATGCAAGTGTC
>CAILUD010000193.1 GCA_903837285.1 uncultured Bacteroidota bacterium
CAAAATGTACCAGGTTGTTCTAGTATTATAACTTTAAATTTAATCGTAAATTTTAGTAATACAGGGGACACAACAGCAATTGCATGTAATCAATTTAATTGGTATGGAACAAGCTATGTAACATCGGGTACAGCAACTCATGTTTTAACAAATTCTGCTGGTTGCGATTCAACTATTACTTTACATTTGACTATAAATAATAGTAATACCGGTGATACAACCGCAATTGCATGTAATCAATTTAACTGGTATGGTACAAATTATGTAACATCAGGCACTGCAACTCATGTTTTAACAAATTCATTAGGTTGTGATTCTTTGGTTACACTTCATTTGACTGTAAATAGCAGTAGCGATACAACAATAATTATTTCTGCAGTTAATAATTACATTTTAAATAATTTAGAATACACACTTTCTGGTACATATTCTCAAACTATAGTAAATGCAGCTAACTGCGATAGTATTATAACACTAATATTAACTATTAATAACCCTCCAATAGTTCCAGATACAACTGTTATTATTCATATGGATAGTGTAATCGTTATTTGTATTCCATTTATTGATAACAATAATACAGGTAATTATTCGGTAAATATTGGTTGTGAAGATAACGGAAATGCAAATGCAATTATAAACGGAAATACTGTGTGTGTTACTTTTACTCCAAATACAGGCTTTGTAGGTATTGACAGTCTTTGTTTAATATTTTGCAATGCCGTTGGTTCATGCGATACATCAAATATTATAATTATTGTTACACCTCCTAATACGCCGCCATTGGTAAATGATACACTGGTTTATACTCCTATGGATAGCACTATTACAGTATGTGTTCCTATAGTTGATGCAGAAGGAAATGGTCCATATACTGCAACTATAGGTTGTGCCGATAATGGAACAGCAAGTGTGGTTGTAACTGGGAATACAGTTTGTGTAACTTTTGTTCCAACCCCAGGTTACGTTGGAACAGACAGTCTATGTTTAGTGGTTTGTGATGCTGCAAATGCATGTAATACGTCAAATGTTGTGATAGTTGTTACACCTCCTAATACGCCGCCATTGGTAAATGACACACTGGTTTATACTCCTATGGATAGCACTATTACAGTTTGTGTTCCAATAGTTAATGCAGAAGGGAATGGTCCATATACTGCAACAATAAGCTGTGCTGATAACGGAACAGTAAGTGCGGTTGTAAGTGGGAATACAGTGTGTGTAACTTTTGTTCCTGCTCTTAGTTACATAGGAACAGACAGTCTGTGTCTAGTGGTTTGTGATGCTGCAAACGCATGCGATTCGTCGAATATTGTAATTGTTGTTACACCTACAAATACTCCACCGTTAGTTAACGACACGCTGGTGTATACCCCAATGGACAGTACTATTACAGTCTGTGTTCCCATAGTTGATGTACAAGGGAATGGTCCGTATACAGCAACCATAGGTTGTGCCAATAATGGAACAACAAGTGCCGTTGTAACAGGAAATATAGTTTGTGTAACATTTGTTCCAAATGCTGGTTATATTGGAACAGACAGTCTATGTCTGGTTATTTGCGACGGAGCAGGTTTATGTGATACGTCTAATATTGTAGTAGTTGTTACACCACCAGGAAATTTACCTCCAGTGGCAGTTCCAGATTATGCTACAACTAAAATTGCGACTCCAGTTACAATTCCAGTAACACTTAATGATTACGACACAGATGGTACTATAAATATTGCATCAGTTGTAATAACTCAGAATCCGTTACATGGAACAGTTCAAACTTTTATAGATGGAACAAATATTTATACTCCTGATGCAGGATATGTAGGGATTGATCATTATATCTATAGAATCTGGGATAATGACGTTATTCCATCAAGCGATACAGCTCTTGTAACAATTGTAATTGAACCTAATAAACTGTCTGTGCCGAATGGTTTCTCACCCGATGGCGATGGTGTAAACGAGACCTTCGTAATACAAGGATTAGAAGCTTATCCTGACGCAGGGTTACAGATATATAATCGTTGGGGAAATCTGGTTTATGAAAAAGTTCCTTATGATAATAAATGGGAAGGAACAAGTAACGTAGGTGGAGTGTTATTCGGGTCAAATTTACCTGAAGGAACATACTTCTACATGCTGGATTTGAATAACGATGAAAAACCAATGAGTGGCTATGTAATTCTAAAACGATAGTTTAAAAAAAGAAAAAAATAGAAATCATGATACAATTAAAAAAACAATATTCACTATTAATATTTTTGATAATATTATTCAGTGGAAGTCAGGTAAAGGCACAATATGATGCAATGTTTACCAATTATATGTGGAATGAAATGTTTATTAATCCAGGATATGCAGGTTCGCGTGAAGCTATTTCAACTACTGGCTTATTTCGTGATCAGTGGGTTGGAATTGACGGTGCACCAATGACACAAACATTAACAATTCATAGTCCTTTTTTAGATAATCAGGCAGGAATTGGTTTAAGCGGAATGCGCGAAACCATTGGTATAACAAAGCAAACATATTTTATGGGAACTTTTGCATATCGATTTAAATTAGGAGCAGGGAAGTTGTCAATGGGACTTTCTTTAGGTATTTTAAATAAGAAAGATATGTTTTCTAATGTTCAAACCGATCAGCCAGCAGATGTAAACTTTACATTAAATTCGCCAAGAATGAGCATGCCTAACGGAAGTTTCGGTTTGTATTATTATAATGATAAATACTATATTGGACTTTCTGTTCCACGTTTAATAAATAATCAGATTGTACCAGATATTGGAAGCTATACAGCAAAAAATACATTTGAGGCAAAAAATCTTCATTACTTTTTAACTGCAGGTTATGTGTTTAATGTTTCGAGTGAGGTAAAGATTAAACCAACCATTTTAGTTAAATCTGTTTACGCGGCTCCATTAGAATTTGATTTAAGTTTTAATGCATTTATCAAAGAAACGGTTTGGACTGGTTTTGCATATAGAAGTGGCGATGCTGTATCGCTTTTAATAGGGCTACAAATTAATCCAAATCTTAGGATAGGTTATTCATACGATTACACTGTTACAAAACTTCAAAAAATTAATAGTGGCTCACATGAAATTTGTATTGGCTACGATTTCTGGATTGGCAAATCAAAAATTGTTTCACCAAGAGTTTTCTAATTAAATGAAGATTATGAAAAAAATATTTTTTCTAATAGTTACCAGTTGCATATTGTTTAATACATTATATGCACAAATGGGAAATTATAAATTTGGGATTAAGCTTTATAGTCAGTTGGCATATAGTCAGGCTTTACCTTATTTTGAGAATACTTTAAAGTCTGATTCAACAAATTCAGATGCGTTAAGAAAACTTGCAAGTTGTTATCGAGAAGTTAGTAATGTTGAGAAAAGTCTTAAATATTATGCAAAAGTAGTACTCCTAAATGATGTAAAACCAATAGAGAAATACTATTATGGGCAGGCTTTAATGATGAGTGGTGATTATGATAATGCAAAGCCATGGCTTGATGCGTATCGAGATGACGATAGAGGAAAAATTCAAGCAGAGGGAATCAATAATTTAAATAGTTTTTTTAAAGATAGTGCTCAATATACTGTTAAAAATCTTACAGAGATAAATTCGTCATCAAGCGATATGGGTCCGTCTTTTTTCGGAAAATCGATTTTATTTTCTTCTAACAGATATAAGTTTGATGCTGTTGATAATAGTCATTCTTGGACAGGCAAGGATTTTTATAAACTATTTAAAGCAGATGAAGAAAACATTAGTGATATAGTTAAATTCACAAATGATGTTCAAACCAAATATAATGTTGGTCCAATTTGTTACGATTATAAAAATAAAGTATTATTTCTTACTCGTAATCAGATTGAAAACGGAAAAGCAATAAAAGGAAACGATGATCAAATAAAACTAAGGATCTATTCTTATAAATATAACCAAGAAAATGAGGAATGGACAGATGAAGTTTCCTTTCCTTATAACAACAAAGATTACAACGTTGCTCATCCAGCTATAAGTCCAGATGGAAACTGGATGGTGTTCTCTTCTGATATGCCTGGTGGCTCTGGTGGGATGGACTTATGGGCAACTGAATTATTGAATGGTTCATGGTCTTCACCAGTAAATCTTGGAGCAGAAATTAACACAAAAGGGAATGAAATATTTCCATATTTGGCAACAGGAAATACGCTTTTCTATTCTTCAGATGGCAAAGAAGGATTAGGTGGTCTAGATGTTTATTTTACTTCATTTAAAAATGGAAAAACAGGAAAAATTAAAACAATAAGTTATCCGGTTAATTCGATGGGCGATGATTTCGGATTTATTTTAAATAATGCTGGAAATATAGCTTATTTTGCATCAAATCGTCCGGGAGGTAAAGGTGACGACGATATTTATCTGATAAATGTTAGAAAACCTTTCAGAACTACATTAAATGTAACAGGAACCGCAATAGATAAACAAAATAGTCAACCTTTATCAGAAACTAAGGTTATGTTGATGGGAGAAAATGAAGAAAAAATAGCTGAAATAACAACAGGTAAAGATGGTTTCTACGAATTTGAAATTGAACCTGAAAAGTCATATAAATTAACAGGAAATAAACCTGAGTATTCAAATGCAGAAAACA
>CAILUD010000194.1 GCA_903837285.1 uncultured Bacteroidota bacterium
CTCTGCATTACTGCGTGCCCCTCCGGTTTTTACAAAAAGTATTTAAACATCTCTTACGGATGTAAAACAACTTATTTGTAAAATTTCAAATTTTTAGCAAAATGATTAAAACATTATTTTTAATGTTTGGAATAATATTATTTATTTCAAACACTTCTTCAGCAAAATATAACTTAACAAATAACAAAGCAACTTTATCTGGAAAAGTTACTGACAAGAAAACGGGTGATGCTATTCCCGGAGTAAGTATTTATTTGCCCGATTTAAAAACTGGAACTATAAGTGACTCCAAGGGATATTATAAAATAGATAATCTTCCAAAAATTAAAGTTTTAGTACAAGTAACTTTTATAGGATATAACTTAATAGCCGAAAATATTGATTTAGCAACAACATACACAAAAGATTTTATTATGGAGGAATCAGTTGTTGAGTTAAACGAAATAGTTTTAACAGGCTTATCAAAAGGAGCAGAAATAAATAGAACTCCTTCGCCTATCACTACAATACCTTCTATTCAGCTTTTTCAAAATTCTTCATCAAATATTATTGATGCAATAGCAACCAAGCCCGGCATTTCGCAAGTAACAACAGGCTCGGGTATTTCAAAACCAGTGATTCGTGGTTTGGGTTTTAACAGAGTAGTAACGGTAAATGATGGTATAAGACAAGAGGGGCAACAATGGGGCGACGAACATGGAATAGAAATCGATGAATATTCTGTAAGTAAAGTAGAGATATTAAAAGGTCCAGCAAGTTTATCATATGGTTCAGATGCTATGGCAGGGGTTATCAATCTTATATCCGCCCCAACTCTGCCTGATGGAAAAATATCAGGTAATATTTTAGCAAATTATCAAACTAATAACGGATTAATTGCTTATTCTACAAATATTGAAGGGAATAAAAAAGGATTTATCTGGAATATTCGTTATAGTAATAAAATGGCACATTCATATCAGAATAAATATGATGGTTACGTTTTGAATTCTGGATACAAAGAGAATACAACAAGCGGAATTATTGGCTTAAACAAATCATGGGGATATTCCCATTTGCATTTTAGTGCTTATAACATTATGCCTGGTATTGTTGAGGGAATGCGTGATAGCATAACTGGTGCGTTTGTAAAACCAATTGCACTAAATGATTCAACTGAAGATTATTTAATTGCAACAAAAAACGATTTTAAATCTTATAAGCCTTTAACCCCTTATCAGAAAGTTCATCACTATAAAGCTGTTTTGAATAATAGTTTTGTAGTAGGTAAAGGAAGTTTAAAATCAATCATTGGTTGGCAGCAAAATCAACGTCAAGAATACGGAGATATACTTAATCAAAATAATTATGGACTTTTCTTTCTTTTAAACACTCTCAATTTTGATGTGAGATATGTTTTGCCTGAGAAAAACAATCTTAATATTTCTTTTGGTACAAATGGTATGGAACAAATATCACAAAATAAGGGGACAGAATTTTTAGTGCCGGAATACACTCTTTTTGATATTGGAGCATTTGTTATATTCAAAAAATCGTTAGGTAACTTTGATTTTAGCGGTGGTTTGAGATATGATTATAGGTCAGAACATGGAAAAGATTTATATTTAAACGAAGATGGAATAAAAATAAATGAACCAACCATAAATTCAATCCATCAATTTACTGCATTTAATTCTATTTTTACAGGAATTTCTGGAAGTATAGGAGCAACATATCAGTTTTCGGAAAGAGTTTATACCAAACTAAATGTATCGCGTGGATTTCGTGCACCTAGCATTGGAGAAGCCGGATCAAACGGTGTTCATGATGGAACAATACGCTACGAAATAGGTGATTCAAAACTTAAAGCTGAAAATAGTTTGCAACTGGATTATGCAATTGGATTAAATTCAAAACATATTTCAATAGAGGTTGATTTATTTAATAATAACATTAAGCACTTTATTTTCTCTCGTAAACTTGAAAGTGCTTTTGGTGGTGATTCACTAAATCAGGGATATAGTACATTCAAGTTTGTATCAGGTGATGCAAACTTAATAGGTGGCGAAACATCTGTGGATTTTCATATGTTAGATTGGTTACATTTTGAAAATTCTTTTTCAATTGTTAACTCAACTCAGAAGAATCAACCTGATTCAACCAAATATTTACCATTTACTCCTGCACCTAAATTAAGTTCTGAACTTAAGGTTATAAAAAAGAAGCTTGGAAATAATATAGTTAACGCATATGTTAAAATTGAAATGGATAATTATTTTACCCAAAATAAATTTTATGCAGCTTATAAAACAGAAACTGAAACTCAGGGTTATATGCTTTTTAATTTTGGAATAGGAGCGGATATAACCTCCAAAAACAAAACATTATTTTCCATATATATTAACATCGATAATTTAACTGATGTTGCTTATCAAAGTCATTTAAGCCGTTTAAAATATGTAGATGTAAATAATGTTACCAAACGTACCGGAGTATATAATATGGGAAGAAATATTAGTTTTAAGATTATCATCCCCTTAGATTTTAAAGCAAATGATAAGTGAAAATAATAAAATTATATTTTATCCTTTTTTGCTTATCTCTTTAAATACCTCCACTCATATCATCGTTTAAAATTGCTACGTTCAAAAAAAATCAAGAACAAGTTTGCATTATTAAGCAGTTTAATGTAAATGTGCAAAATGTAAAATTATCTTGGCTCTAAGAAAAAATAAATATGCAAAAAAACTGTTTGCTAATCTCTACTATTTTGCTCCATTAAGTTATATTATACTTTCAATAGAAGGTAAAATAGTTAAGTTGAATTTTTGCGCTGCAAATGTGCTTTTTTAAAGAACGGTTACACTTAACAAAATGCAAATTTGTATTTGTTGTTTTAATTGAAAATCGTTCTATTTTTAATTTCTTTTTCTAAAGACTTGTTAAAAATTAAATGTTTGGTAACAGTTTATAATTTAATAATTAATATTTCTATATTTGATTATCCTAAATAATTTGAAATATTATAAATGAAAGAATACAATATCAAGCCTCATAAGACAACCAAAATAAATCTAAACGATTTTCCTATTGTTGGCATTGGGGCTTCTGCAGGCGGACTTGAAGCATTGGAATTATTTTTTAAAAAAATGCCGGCTAACAATGGGATGGCATTTGTCGTGATTCAACACCTCGATCCAAACCAAAAAGACATTTTACCTGAGATTTTACAAAGAATTACCGCAATGAAGGTTTTACAAGTAAGTGATAACCTTAAAATTAAACCAAATCATATTTATGTTATTCCACCTAATAGAAGCATGTCAATATTGGATGGAACGTTGCATCTTTTTGAAATAGTTAAATCGAATGGTTTACATTTACCTATTGATTTCTTTTTCTCCTCTTTAGCAAATGAAAAGCAGGAAAAGAGCTTTGGTATTGTTCTTTCAGGAATGGGATCTGATGGCAGTCTTGGAGTAAAATCTATAAAAGAGAAAAACGGAATAGTTCTGGTACAGGAGCCTGATTCTGCCAAGTATGCCAGCATGCCACGAGCTGCAATAGCTTCTGCAAATGTAGATATTGTTGCAATTGCCGAGCAGTTACCTGAAAAATTAATAGCTTTTGTAAAACGTATACCTCAGATAAAAACCGAATATGAAATTGAAAGTAAAACCAATACAAGCCTTGATAAAATAATAATACTGTTAAGAGAACATACCGGGCACGATTTTTCGTTGTATAAAAAAAACACATTTTTCCGCCGAATTGAAAGACGAAAAGAAGTACATCAAATTGAAAAGATTCAAAACTACGTTCGTTTTTTACAAGAAAATCCAAAAGAAATTGAAATTCTTTTTAAAGAAATGCTCATTGGTGTTACAAGTTTTTTTAGAGATAAAACGGTTTGGGCATTATTAGAAGAAAAGATTATTCCTGAAATAATTGATGAATTACCAAATGGTCATTTATTGCGTGCATGGATACCAGCATGTTCAACAGGTGAAGAAGCATATTCATTAGCCATTATTTTTAAAGAGGTTTTAGAAAAAAATAAAAATCATAAAAAAATAACGCTTCAGATATTTGCCACCGATCTTGACCGTGATGCAATAGAAAAAGCCCGTAAAGGATATTTTCCAGTTAAAATAAAGGAGGATGTATCGCCTGAAAGGCTTAAACGTTTTTTTAAAATTGAAGAAAAGGGCTTCCGTATTAATAACACCATTCGCGAAATGGTTGTATTTGCTCCACAAAATGTTATTAAAGACCCTCCATTTACAAAGCTCGATTTCTTGTTCTGTCGTAACTTTTTAATATATATAGAACCCGAATTGCAAAAAAAACTTATCAATCTTTTTAATTATTCTCTAAATCCGGGTGGTATTATGATTCTTGGTACAGCTGAAACTCTGGGTAATAAAAATGCTGGTTTTAACGTACTTGATTCTAAATTAAAAATATTCAAACGTTCAGGAATATTACAACCATCTGAATTCATAAATTTTCCAAGTTCCTTTACTCAATCAAAAACAATAACAAAAGAAAATGTAGTGCCAATGAAAGTTGTAGAAAATATTCAGACCCTTGCTGATCAGGTATTAATTCAAAGGTATGCTCCGGCAAGCGTTTTAATAAATGATAAAGGCGATATCATTTATATTACCGGACGTACCGGAAAATACTTAGAACCTGTTGCAGGTAAAGCTAACTGGAACGTTCATGCTATGGCACGAGAAGGTTTACGCCAAGTATTACCTGGGGCATTACGCAAAGCAATGCAGAATATTGACCCAATAATTTTAAAAAACATTAAGGTTGGAACTAATGGAGGTACTCAATATGTTGATGTTACTGTTCAACGTATCGAAAATCCAGACGCCTTAAAAGGTATGATTATTATTGTTTTTAATGATATGTCTTCAATTATTGAAAATAATTCTGACAAATTAAAAACGGGTAAGAAAAAATCAACTGAAAAGTATAGCGAAATTGAAATCGAATTACAAAGGTGTTATGAAGACCTTCAAAGCACACGGGAAGAGATGCAAACTTCGCAGGAGGAGTTGAAATCGACTAATGAAGAACTTCAGTCGACTAATGAAGAATTGCAATCAACTAATGAAGAATTAACAACATCTAAAGAAGAAATGCAGAGTATGAACGAAGAACTGCAAACTGTTAATGTAGAATTGCAAAATAAGGTAAATGATTATGAGAGTATAAATAACGACATGAAAAATTTGTTGAATAGTACCGAAATAGCAACTCTTTTTCTCGACAAAGAATTAAATATACGCAGGTTTACTGAGCAGGTAACTAAAATAGTAAAGCTTCGCGATTCAGATATTGGCCGACCTTTTACAGATCTGGTTTCCGATTTACAATACCCGGAAATAGATAATCATGCGAGAAAAGTAATAAAAACCTTGATAACTTTTGAATCTGTAATTTCAACAAATGATAAAAGATGGTTTACTGTAAGAATAATGCCATATCGTACTTTCGATGACCGCATAGATGGCTTGGTAATTACTTTTATAGATATTACAATTTCAAAAAAACTCGAAATGGAACTTAAAAAAATAAACGAAAAAATTAAGAAGAAATAACTGATTTATATTTTAGCAATTCATAATAGGTAAACATGAAAAATGAAGACTTAAAACAAATTGCAGTGAATATTCGCCAAAAGGCAACTGAATTGTTGAAAGATAAACAACTAAAGGCTTCACGAAAATTTACTAAGCTTGATTCATTAAAACTTATATATGAACTGGAAGTGCATCAAATAGAACTTGAATTAATAAATGAAGAATTACAAATTGTAAATGAAAAATTAGAATTAAATGCTGAAAAATATACCGACTTATATGATTTTTCTGCCTCTGGTTATTACACATTATCTAATGAGGGTATTATTTCCGAATTGAATCTGCAAGGAGCTAAAATTCTTAACAAATCGCGGTCAGAATTAATAAACAGCAATTTTACTTTTTTTATTTCAGATGAAACAAAACCGATTTTTATTCAATTTTTAGAAAAAATATTTAGCTCTTCTAATAAAGAAACTTGTGACGTAACAATTTATACAAATAGTATAAGCGAAACCTTTGTTCATTTATCAGGAATTAGATCTGAAAATTATAAAGATTGCTTCATTACAGCAATTGATATAACTGAACGCAAACTAGCAGAAATTGAATTGTCAAAAGTGCATGAACAATTAAAACAATTATTACATCATGAGTTCGAAATACGCGAAAGCGAAAGGAAAAATATATCACGTGAAATTCATGATGAGCTTGGGCAATCCTTATCTGCCCTTAAAATAGATTTGGGTTTTGTTAAAGACAATGTTAATGGTAACATTATTATCAATAAAAAAATAAATAGTATGATTGATATTGTAAGCAACACTATTAGCAATGTTCAGCGAATCTCGGCCGAATTGCGCCCGGGCATACTCGACGATCTTGGACTAATTCCCGCAATGGAATGGTATTGTCAGGAATTTGAAAAAAGAACCAATATAAAATGCAGCTTTAAATCCGCCGATATTTTATTGTGTAATAACAATTTGAAACTTACTTTATACCGGGTTTTACAAGAAACACTGACCAATGTTATACGTCATTCTGCCGCTAACGAAGTTCAGGTTAATTATTATAAGAAAAAAGATGCTATTTTTCTAAAAATTATGGATAATGGAACAGGCATTGACACCGAAAAAATTAACTCGGGCTTGTCGCTTGGAATTTTGGGTATGCGTGAAAGAGCAAGCCAGTTTAATGGTAAACTCCATATTACATCCGCTAAAGGCAAAGGAACCGAATTGATTTTTGAATTACCTTTTGATAAAAACGAAATAGCATGAAAATACTTATTGCCGATGATCATACTGTTGTTAGGGAGGGATTAAAACTGATAACAGAAAAAGCTACGTTATGCTCAGTTATTGATGAAGCAGTAAATGGTGATGAAGCTTTAACAAAAATAATGAATAATGAATACGACCTTGTTATTCTCGATATTTCTATGCCAGGCAAAAGTGGTTTGGACGTATTGATTGAAATGAAAAACAAAAATATAAAAATACCAGTTTTAATCTTAAGTGTTCATCCGCAAGAGCAGTATGCTATTCGTGCCTTTAAACTGGGAGCATCTGGTTATCTTTGTAAAAATTCTTTGTACGAAGAATTGGCCATTGCTATTAATAAAATATTAGCAGGTGGAAAGTATATCTCCTCTGCTTTAGCCGAAATATTAATTTTAAATTATGATATAGACCTTAACAAAGTTCCTCATAAAAAATTATCTGCAAGAGAATTCCAAGTAATGTGCATGATAGCCAGAGGAAAATCAGTTAAAGATATTGCCACAGATCTTTTTATCAGCGATAAAACAGTGAGCACACATCGTATTCGAATACTACAGAAAATGGGAATGAAAAAAAATACAGATATCATATTTTACGCTATTAAAAATCACCTTGTAGAATAAATTTTTATAGGGATTTATTCCTTTAAATCTATATTTACCGAAATAGATTTATAGTGCAATGACCTAATACTATCCTTTCTTTTTTGTAGGGCAAACAACTACAATAAAATCATTATTTACCTTATAATTGTTTTTTCCTTACAATCGTATCTTACACAGTTTTAAAACTATTGTAATCATAGCTTTAAACAGTATAGTAAATTGTTTTTTTTATTGAAAAAAAGATCATCTATAAAAAACTTGAAAAAGACAATTTCTACAATATAAATTTTAATTAATAAATTAAATTTTAATGAAAGATCAAATAGAAATATTGCAATTAATAATGAATAATACCCAGGAAATAATTTGGGTAGTTGACTGCAAATATTGCCTATTGTTTGCAAATAAAGCATACAATAATGCTTTAATAGCAACAGGTGGCGAAAATATTGAAATCGGACAATCTGTTTTAATTGACAAATATTCTAAGGATGAACTTAAGTTTTGGAAAGAAAATTATGACAGATGTTTATCTGGCGAAAAGTTTGTGGTTGAAAGAGAATCTATTATGGAAAATGGAGGCTATTATATAGAAAACTCATTAGAACCAATACGTGATGAAAACGAAAATATTATTGGAGTTATAGTTATTTCAAAGGATATTACAAAACGTAAGCTTGCCGAAGAAAAATTAAAAATAAGCGAAGATAGATTCCGGTCAATATTTGAAAATATGGCATCGGGAAGTTGTTTTGATAAGATTATTTATAAAGATGGAATTCCTATTGATTATCAAATTTTAGATGTGAATCCTGCATATGAAAAAATTCTTGGAATCAAGAAAGAAGATGTTATTGGAAAATTAGCCTCAGAAATATACAAAACAGATATTATTCCGTTTTTTGATATATATGCAAAAGTTGCCGAAACTGGTATTTCCGAGTCGTTTGAATCTTTCTTTGAACCTTCTAGTATTTATTTACAAATAACTGCTTCACAACCTGCACAAGGAATGTTTTCAACTGTTTTTTCCGATATCACTGAACGCAAGTTGAAAGAGGAAGAATTAAAGAAAATGAAAAACATTTTGATGGAAGGTGAGAAGATTGCACAAATGGGCACATTTGAATACCTGGCCGAAACAAAAACAACAATTTGGTCCGAACAGGAATACTACATTTATGGATTAGATCCTAATGGGCCTTCTCCTGAGTATGATGTTATGCTTGCAAAATCTATACATCCTGATGATGCAGAACTGCTTCACCAAACCTTTACTTCGTCCATTCAAAGTTGTTCTGCCTACGAATTAAAACACAGAATCGTGCGTCCTGATGGTAGCATAAGGTGGGTATATGAACGCGCTATTCCGTATTTAGATAAAAATGGTAAGCTAGTTAGGTATATAGGCTCCACGCTTGATATCACTGATCAAAAAATTGCAGAAGAGGCCCTTATTAATAGCAAAACAAAATACAGTAATTTGGTGCGCGATACTCAAGTAGGTTTATTAATACAAGGACCAAAAACTGAAATGTTATTATGTAATAACAAAGCATTAGAATTACTTGGTTTAACTGAAGAACAACTATTAGGTAAAACATCTTTTGATCCATATTGGAAGGTAATACATGAAGATGGCTCAGATTTTCCAGGAACTACCCATCCTATAGCTCAGGCAATTGAAACTCGTAAACCTGTAGAGAATATAATAATGGGGGTATATAGGCC
Source organism: uncultured Bacteroidota bacterium (assembly GCA_903837285.1). GTDB lineage: Bacteria > Bacteroidota > Bacteroidia > Bacteroidales > GWA2-32-17 > GWA2-32-17. The sequence continues at coordinate 9,199 of CAILUD010000194.1, forward strand.
GGATATTAAAGATAGAATTTGGTTGTTAGTAAGCGCAACACCTCAGTTAAATTCAAAAGGAGAGGTAGAACAGGCAATTTGTTCATTTATTGATATTACCAAACGTAAAATAGCCGAAGAAAAGCTTAAAATAAGTGAAGAAAAGTATAAGATACTGTATGAGTCGAATCAAATGCCAATCTCAATTTTTGAAGCTGATACTTTAAAATTTCTTTCGGTAAACAATGCTTTTGTTCAAAAGTATGGCTACACAAGAGAGGAATTTTTAAATATGACTATTTTGGATATAAGGCCCACTTCTGAAATAGAAAAAACAAAACAGGCAGTCAAGGCAATTGATGAAGGTCTTGTTAATGCAGGCATATATACTCATAAAAAGAAAAATGGAGAAATAATTCAGGTTGAAATTATAAGGTGCGAAATAACTTTTGAAGGAAAAAAATCAAAATTAGTTTTTGCCAATGATGTAACAGAGAAAATAAAAACTGAGGAAAATCTTTTACTGGCATATAATGATTTAAAAATAGAAAAGGATAAAGTTGAAGAAAGCGAAACCAATTTGAAATTTAAAACAGAAGAATACGAAACAATAAATGAAGAATTAAAACAAGCCAATGATGAGCTAACCAGAGCAAAAATAAAAACTGAAGAAAGTGAGAGTAAATTTAGAAATTTAGCCGAAAACTCTCCGGCAATAATTTACAGATTATTACTTAAACCCGAACTCAAATTTGATTATGTTAGTCCGGCAGCAACAAGAATTACCGGATATACACCAGAAGATCATTATGCCGATCCAAATTTAGGATACAAATTGGTGCATCCTGATGATAAAATAATTTTGGAAAACGCTGCAAATAAAACTCACGGCGAACCTGTAATATTGCGGTGGGTAAAAAAAGACGGTCAAACAATTTGGACAGAACAACGCAATGCATTAATCTTCGACGAATCGGGAAATCCAACAGCTATTGAAGGAATTGCAACTGATATTACTATACAAAAAGAAGCAGAATTTTCAATAAGAGCTAGCGAAAATAAATATCGTATTTCTGAATCTGATTTAAAAAATGCCCAGTCAATTGCACATCTTGGAAACTGGAAGTGGAATTTAAAAACCGCTGAAGTTACTTGGTCCGATGAAATGTATAATATTTTTGGTGTAGACAAAAGCACCTACGCCGAACAACTTGGAGGTGTTATTTCAAAAGTAATTCATCCCGATGATTTGCAGCTTGTTTTGCCATCAAACGCTCAAGAAATTGCAAATAAAAAACCAATTGAATATCGTATAATAATGCCCGATAAATCAATCCGATATATTTGGGCAAGTGCAAGTGAAACAACATTTGATAAAAATGGAAACCCTATGTTTTTAACAGGTATTGCAAAAGATATTACCGAACAAAAATTATCCGAATTTGAATTAATTAAAGCTAAAGAAAAAGCCGAAGAAAGTGATCGTTTAAAATCAGCATTTCTTGCTAATATGAGTCACGAAATTCGCACACCAATGAATGGTATTATAGGATTTTCTGATTTGCTTAAAACACCAGGTTTATCGGGAGAAAAACAACAAGAATTTATCAGCCTGATTGAGAATAGTGGCAAACGAATGTTAAACATTATTAATGACATTATTAACATTTCAAAAATAGAGTCAGGAATGACTGAAGTTAAAATCTCCACATCAAATGCCAATGAACAGACTGATTATATTTTTAATTATTTTAAATTAGAAGCTGAACAAAAGGGAATTGAACTTATTTTAAATAACAAATTAAATACTATAGAAGCTCAATTTGAAACTGATAAAGAAAAGGTTTTTGCTATTTTAACCAACTTAGTTAAAAATGCATTAAAGTTTACCGATAAAGGCTTTATAGAAATTGGTAATGATAGAAAAAATGATTTTTTTGAATTTTATGTAAAAGATTCAGGAGCAGGAATTCTATCTGAAAAAGTTGAACTAATTTTTGAAAGATTTAGGCAAGGTAGCGAAGAGTTTGCCAGAGGGTATGAAGGAGCTGGCCTTGGATTATCTATTTCAAAATCTTATGTAGAAATGCTAGGTGGTAACATTTGGGTTGAAAGTATAGTTGGAAAAGGTTCCACTTTTTATTTCACAATTCCATGTTATAACAAAGTGAAAGAAGAAATTCATGTTATTCCTGTATACACAGAAACAATGAAGAATGTTAAAGTTAAACCTTTGCGAATATTAATAGCTGAAGATGATGAAACTACAGCAAAGTTAATTTTATTAGTAACAGAAACATTTACTACAAATATTATTACAGTAGATAATGGAATTGATGCAGTTCAAATGTGTCGAAATTACAAAGATATTGATTTAATTCTGATGGATATTAAAATGCCAAAATTGAATGGAATGGAAGCTGCTAAACGAATTAGAACATTTAACAAAGATATTATCATTATTGCCCAAACAGCTTATGCTTTTGCTGAAGACAGAGACAAAGCCATCGAAGCTGGCTGTAACGATTATATATCAAAACCATATGGCGAAGCAACACTTAATGAAATAATAGAAAAGTATTTTATCAAATAAAATTTCCATCAATATATTTCTGAAAATTATCTTTATATTGATCGCTAATTGGGATAAACACTTTACCATCGAAAACAATTCTGTTCCGTTCAATTACTGAAACTTTTTTAAGATTTACAATAAACGAGCGGTGAACTCTCATAAATCTATCAGATGGCAATATTTCTTCAACGCTTTTTATACTCAACTGAGTAAGAACAGGACTGCTATTAATCAAGTGAATTTTAATATATTCATGTTGACTTTCGATAAATTTAATATCATCAAGTTCTATTCTAATTAATTTATATTCTGATTTAACAAATAAATGATCCGCTGTTGTCTTGATACTTTCTTTTTGTTTATCAGATGTTAATTCAATAATATTTTTTACTTTGTTAGCAGCTTTTAAAAAATTGCTATATGTTATAGGTTTTAACAAATAATCAATAGCATCAACTTGAAAACCTTCTAATGCATATTCGCTATAAGCAGTTGTAAATACAACGTATGGTTTTTCTTTTAACGATTTCACAAATTCCATCCCATTTAAGTCTGGCATATTAATATCGATAAATATAAGTTGAATATTGTTATTGGTAATAAAATCCATTGCCTCAAATGCACTTCTGCACTCACCTTTTAATTCCAAAAATGGAGTTTTAAGTATATAACTTGCTATTTTTTTTACTGCCAAAGGCTCATCATCAATGGCAATACATTGTATCTTCATATTGGAATTTTTAGGTTTACTTCAAATTCACTTTCTTTATCAAAGATATTTATTTGAAAATTATCTTTATATAATAAACTTAAACTTTCTTTGATATTATTAAGACTGATATTTGACTGTTCATTATTGCATTTTTTATCAATTGTAAATCTACTATTTCTAATAACACAGTTCAAGAAAGTTTCATTAAATATAAACTCAATATAAATATACGACTTTGATTTATAACTATTGCAATATTTATATGAATTTTCAAGTAAAGATATAAAAGGCATAGGAGGCAATTTAACATGTGGGATTTGTGCTGGAATTACTGAAGTAACTTTAATCAAATTCGAATTCCTTTGTTCCATTAATGAAATAAAACAATTAATTAATTCAATTGTTTCAAAAGCAGTCATGCATTCAACCATTAATTCAGGAAAATATTTTTTAATGTCATTTTCAACTTTCATTTTTGTATGGTAATTAGAATCTTCATTATCTATAACACTTGTATTGCTCATAATTGAATTTTTAGATTTATTTCAAATTCATTTTCATTGTCAAGTATATTTAATTTAAATTGATCTCCATATATTAACTTTAAACTTTCTTTAATGTTACTGAGACCTAATCCGGAATATTCGTCCTGATTTTTCGAAACCTTATTATGTTTACTGTTTTTAATTATGCAACTTATTGTATTTTCAATAATTGTTAGTTCAAAATAAATATATGACTTAAAAGGATAATTAACACCGTGCTTAAAGGCATTTTCGAGCAATGATATAAACAGCATGGGAGGGATTTTTGCTTCTGGAATTTGTTCGGGGATGACTATTGTAACCTCCACTTCATCTGAATGCCTTAGCTGCATTAAAGAAATAAAGCTTTTTAAAAATTCAACCTCTTTTTTTAATTCTATTTTATTTTGAGCAGAATCATAGAGTAAATATCTCATTAGAATAGAGAGCCTTTCAATAGCATTCTGAGCTTTTTCTGAGTTTATTTCAATTAGAGCGTGTATGTTGTTAAGTGTGTTCATAAAAAAATGAGGACTTACCTGATGTCTTAGTAATGCTAAGTTTGTTTTGAGTTGTTCTTTTTCAAGGTATTTACGTGTATTTTCTTCGTTCAGCCATTTATAAAACAGTTCGAAGGCGGTGCTGGATCCAATTATTAGAAATGAAAGAATCAAACTATTAAAAATAGTTCCAATTAGTGAAAATTGCTCAAAAGGAGCATTATTATTAAAATTATATGAGCGATCAGAAATGTTTATAATTTCACGTGGCACTAGCCACTGATGCAAGAGTACATCCGCAACAATACCTGCAAATATTGTAATGCTAAGTATTAATACATAACGTAATCGTTTATCGTTAAAAAGAAATTTTGGAACTAAAACGAATAAATTTATCAGGAAAACAAGAAATAAAATAAAAAGAAAAATCCATTCTCCAATCATTCTATTAACTGCGAGATAGTCGTTATTCTGCATGTTTTTTAAATATGGGCCTAAAAAGACGAGTGCCCATATAAAAAAGAAAAGCAGATGAAAAACTTTTTTTGTTTTAAACATAGTTTAAAAATTAGAACTGCAATTTATAAATAAAATTAGGAAAAAATCCGAGTTGGTAGGTTGTTTGTATTGATCTCGATCTATCATCATACTCTTGTGAAAAAACGTTTTTATTATTTGTTACATTTTGTAAATCTAAAGAAACTGATTGTGATATTTTTTTACTTCTACCATTAAGAGTAAAACCAATTTTAAAGTCCATTCTGAAATACGAGTCATAATAATCAGAAAAAATATCGGTGGAATAAACACCGCGACCAATTGCCTCTGATGCTGTTAAATCTATTGGAGTATATGCTCTTCCACCTGCATTAGTTAATTTTAAATCAGCAGATATTTTATTTCTTTTATCGCTGCCAACTTTCCATTCTTTACCTCCCAGAACATTAAACACATATCTTCCATTAAATGCAGTATTTCTTTCTATGCCGTCACTGGCTATATATTTTGAACTATAAAGTGAAGAAGTAAACAATACATAATATCCTTTACTGAAAAACTTTTCAATAGTTAATTCTATACCATAATTTTGTCCTGTGCCTCCATTTGTAAGACTGTCTTCTAAGTCTGTTTTAAAACCTGCACCAGTATTAAGCATTGAATAGCTGCTCGAAAATGTATTTATAGGTACATTAAACAAATATTGATAATATACTTCAGCTTTTAAACGCCAATCGGTAAATGGTTTTAGATCATAGCCTAAGACAAAATGATGACTTTTAGTGAAGTCCAGATTCTTATTGTTATAACTATAAGTACTATCTACATTTTGTGTTTGCGAAAAATATACATTTATAGGTTGCATCTGCGAATGAAGTCCATATCCGAAATTAAAACTGCTTTTATTATTTAAGTCATATTTTAACCCTAAACGTGGTTCTACAGATAACGAATTATTTAACAAAAACATTTGCGAATGTATGCCAGTATTTAAAGTAAGCTTTTCATTGAAACTATATTTTGCGTGAATATAAGCTTGTGCCAGGTTTGTATAACTATCATAATCCCAAATCTGTTTCCAGTCATCAATAATTCTTTCTTTCATTCTGTAATATAAACTAAGCCCTATAAGCTCGTCCTGAACCCCAACTTTTACAAACAGCCTTGCATTTATTTTTGAGTTAAAACTTGTTGCAAAATTATATCCTGTTTTAGCAACATTATTTTCTTCCCTGGTATAGTTGGAGTTTGTGAAACGGTCAAAGCTATAGTCGGTCTGATCTGTTTGTGAATAGTTTAAGCCTATTGTGGAACTGAAATATGATTTTTTGTTTAACTGTTTAAAATGGTTTAAACCAATTATGCCAATTTTACTGCTCAAATCATGTCCATCTCTGCCCCCATACATAGAACCCGAACTTCCACTTGATATACTTATACTACTTGTTGCTAAAATACCAAACAAAGTAAACCTTCCCAATTTTCCATTCCCACTGTTTACATTGAATGATAAATCCTGATATGTAGGTGTTGCTGTTGTGCCAATGTTAACACCCAGAGCCTGCGCTACACCTGCCAGAGCATAACGATAACCTACTAAATATGACGAACTGTTTGCTTTGCTGATCGGGCCCTCTGTTGTTGCCTCTATACCTGTTATAACACCAACTTGTAATGTGGTTTCTCTTTTTTGTGAGTTCCCGTTTCTGAATCCCAAATCGAAAACACCAGCAGTTGCATTTCCATACTCTGCTGGAAAAGCAGATGTGAAAAAATCAGAACTTTTCAACATGTTAGTATTTAAGGCACTTACAGCGCCTCCCGTAGTTCCTACAGAAGCAAAATGATTAGGATTTGTTACGTTCATTCCATTAATTCGCCACAAAACACCTACTGGCGAATTTCCTCGTATTACAATATCATTTCTTGAATCATCTGGTGCACTAACTCCGGCAAAGTTAGCAACTAGTCTAGCTGCATCACTTCGCCCACCAGAATAGCGGTTCACTTCCTCGGTAGAAAATGTACGTGCACTAATTGTTGCTAAGTTATTTATTGTTTTGTCTTTACTATTTGCAGTTACTTCAACTTCATTTAAGCTTGTAACATTTTCTTCCATTGTAATATCCAATATGGTTTCTTTTCCCGAAACAACAATAACATTGGGCACAATTACATCTTTATATCCAATAAAAGAGATTTTTATTTCATATCTGTCTGGAGAAATATCAGTAAGAACATAGTTCCCTTTTTCATCTGTAATAGTCCCTTTTATCTCTCTTTTATTTACTATTTGAACCGAAGCACCAGGAAGTGTTGTTTGTGAAAGTTTGTCAATAATAACACCTCTAATTTTTTGTTTGTTGTTTTGAGCAAATAATAAATTAGCAGTTAATATAAAACAAAGTAAAATATATATTCTTGTCGACATATTGATATTTAATTTTTAATGAACTTTTTATAACCTTGTGTCTTCTCACCGTTAAGCTTTATTAAATAAACACCTGGATTAAATTTTCTTGTTTCTACAATAGCTTTTTCAATTACACTGCTTGTATAAACAATTTGTCCAATAGAATTGAAAATGTCAAAGGTTAACTCTTCTGTATTTCCGTTTAATTCAATATTAAGTTCATCCGAAACAGGATTCGGATAGATATTAAAGTTATTCTCGTTTATGTTTTCATTAATCCCTGTTGATGCTACATTTCTTACCAATCTTGCATAATTATAAATCCTTACAGCATCGCCCTGAGGAGAATTAGCATTGTAATATCCTGTACCATTTTGAGTGTATCCTGTAAAACTTCGGGGTTTTGGATCGCTACGCTGACATCCAGCACCATGAATATCAGTCCATCCTAAACCGAAACCAGAGAAATAGCCCATAGCTCTTCCGAAGCAAAAATAGCTGGCACTTGCTCCATTCGTTGGTGATGAAGAAGAAAAAGTAGTGCTACTCCAGTACCATGGATAATCTGCAACACCTTTTTCATTGGTAATTTGTGTGCAATTGAATAATGGATTTATTGCTGCAGAACTAGTTGTTGCCGGTGAACGGGTATAGTCAACTATACTTTGCAATTCTTTTGTATCAGGTAATCGCCAATCGGAATATCCGGCAAAAGTGAGATTTTCAGCATAACTTAATGCATCCTTCCATAAAACACCAGTCCCGTTATCGTTTTGCATCCACATCAAACCGGTAGCATTATCGGTAATGGTTCCGTTTCCGTTATTAATGAATTGATTGGTTCCATAAGCTGTATTGCCGCGAACATATAATACATAATAATGCTTTGTTTGTCCATCTTCTGGAACAGTGTAAGTAGTAGGATATCCTTTAATTCGTCCATCAATAAAATTGAACCCAAACATAGTTTCCAACATCCCAAATGTCGTGCTTACATATAAGGTAGACGATGCAATTTGTCCATCAATAATCCGCTCAGTTCCTAAATCGCCGTGTGATAAAGAGTTTACATCGCCATAACCAACTGAAAAATAAGTTGTATCAATATATTTTGTGCAAGTAGACTGCCCTGGGCCTGGTTCTGCTCCAAAAAACATGGCAAGAGAATATAGCTCTTTAATAGTTGGTAAACGCCAATCATTATAACCGCCCGTGTTACATGTTGAAGCACCAGCCAATGCTTCAGCATAGGTCAGTTTATCATAGAAATCAATTACCCCGTCACCGGTTCTATCCTCAGTTTGCTGCCACATTAACCCGGTTAAATTGTCGGTTACTGTGCCATTACCATTGTTGGTATAAGACCGCAGGTTTCCCGGATGATTTGAATTCTGTCCGTAGAATGATTGCCCTATAGTGGGTATTGTTATTACACCAGTTGTATCGTAAGAAATTGTCTGACCTGTTTCAACAATTGAATAGGTTTGGCTAAATCCTGCTAAATTTGCCATTACTATAATACTAATTATCGTAATAACCTTGGCTGCGATTAATTTTTTAAAAGTTTTTTCCATGAACTATTTTATATAATTGTGAATATTAGCTCAAAAGTAGGCCAACCGCAAAGCTCAAAAAAATAGAATCACTTAATAGCTTGAATATATCTCCCAATAGGCGATTTTTGTCACTAAATGGTTTATTGAGTGACGCATTTTTTGTTCCTAGTTGGCGTTGTTTTCAAAATTAAAGAGTTATTTGGAATACTCCTACGCTAACTCAGTTGTGATCCCGAAGGGGGTGCTAAAATGAAAAGCAAATTTTCACTACGTTCAAATTATATTTTTTTCAATTGATAATTTAAAACTAGTTTGTATTTTAGAAATATCTATAAAGCGTCCTCGCTTGATAAATTAATATTAAACCAAAATAATATTTTGTATTTATGATTACTCCTTCGCTACGCTCGGTCGTGATCCCAAAGGGGGAGGCTAAAATGAAAAGCAAATTTTCACTACGTTCAAATTATATTTTTTTCAATTGATTATTACAAACAAGTTTGTATGATCTCTTGAAAAAAATAAAATCCCGCTATTGCGGGATTTTTGCTTTTCATTTGCGGAGAGGAAGGGATTCGAACCCCCGATACCCTTATGAGGTATACACACTTTCCAGGCGTGCTCATTCGACCACTCTGACACCTCTCCTTTGAAAAAATATTAAAAGAACCATTTTATTTGGAGTGCAAAAGTACAAAATAATATCAACCTTAAAAATTTATTTTATTTGATTGTTTTTTTGATAGTTGGATTGTGAAAGTTTAGGTTTCACTCATTTCTCCTCTTAATGAATGCTGTAATTGATCTCTTATTTCGTGATAAGATAAACCTTGTTCTAAAATGAACATAAGCTTTGTTGAAGCAGCCTCTGTAGTTAAATCGGCTCCATTTACAACACCCATTTTTAGTAATTCGCGACTTGTTTCATATTTGCCCATGTTAATTCCACCCGAATCGCATTGGGTAATATTTAAAATGATTATTTCATTATCGATAGCTTGTTTTAACAACGTTAAAAACCACTTTATTGTAGGTGCATTACCCGAACCATATGTTTCTAATATTACTCCTTTTAAATTAGGAATTGAAAGTATTGATGATAAAGCTTCTTTACTTAATCCGGGAAATAATTTTAGAATAATAACATTTTCGTTTAATTTGTTATGTGTTTTAAATTTACCTGTTGAAGTAGGATAATGTATAACACTTAAATTGTAATCTATTTCTATTCCAGCTAATGCTAATGGGGGATAGTTGTCTGAAATAAAAGCGCTAAAGTTTCTTGTACTATGTTTTGTGGTTCTGTTTCCGCGGAAAAGTTTATTCTCAAAATAAATACAAACTTCAGGAACAATAGCAGATCCGTTTAGTTTTGCTGCTGCAATTTCAATAGCTGTAATTAAATTTTCTTTTCCATCTGTTCTTAGTGTTCCAATTGGTAATTGTGAACCTGTAAAAATTATTGGTTTTTCAAGATTTTCAACCATAAAGCTAAGTGCAGATGCTGAATATGACATAGTATCTGTTCCGTGTAAAACCACAAATCCATCATAATCGTTATAGTTTTCTTGAATAATGTTTGCAATTTTTACCCATGAGCTAATATTAATATTTGAAGAATCAATAAGTGGTTTCAATGATATTGAATCAATCAGATATCCGAACTTTTTAATTTCAGGCACTTTGTTTTCAATTCCCGAAAAGTCGAATGGTTGCAACGAATTTGTTTCATGATCTCTAATCATGCCAATGGTTCCACCTGTGTAAACTATTAATATTGATGGCTTATGTTCTTTCATAAATCAATTAATCTTGAATAATTGTTTTGCGTTTTTAGTTGTAATATCTGCTACTTCTAATAATGAGACATTTTTAATTATCGCAATTGCTTCTGCAATATCTTTTATATATGCACTTTCATTTCTTTTTCCTCTATAAGGAACTGGTGTTAAATATGGCGAATCGGTTTCGAGTATAATGTTATTAAGTGAAATATTTTTTACAACTTCTGCCATGTCCGAATTTTTATAAGTAACAACACCACCAATTCCTATAAAAAATCCAAAATCAATTGCTTTTTTTGCTTCAATAACATTCCCTGGAAAGCAATGAAATACGCCTGTTAAAGAAGTTTTTTTGTAATCCTTTAAAATATTAAAAAGCTCATTTAAAGATTTGCGTGAATGAAGAACTATAGGGAGTGAATATTCTATCGCTAATTCAATTTGTTCGCGTAAAGCAATTTCTTGTTCTTTTAAAAATGTTTTATCCCAGTAGTAATCTAATCCGGTTTCGCCAATTCCGTAATATTTGTTATTTTTAATTTCATTTTTAACGAAATCAAGTTCTTCTCGATAATTTTCTTTTACAGATGTTGGATGAAGCCCAATCATTGGCAAGCAATTTTTTGGAAATTTTGTGACACAATCTAATAATGAGTTTTGTGTACTTTTATCGATTGCTGGAAGAAGCAATAAATTAATACCATTATTAATTGCTCTTTGAATTGCTTCGGTTCTGTCAATATCAAATTGCTCGGCATAAATATGTGTATGTGTATCAATAAGCATAAATAGAAAATGGTATTTTTTTAGATTTTAGGAAGACTTACACATAAATGAAAAACTTTTCCGGGTAAACATTTTACTATACCTTTAAATTCCATTCCTAAAAGGGTTGCAGAAATTTTGCTTACTGGCATTTTACAAAGTAAAGATAAAATATCAATTGATATATTACCTTGTTTTTCTAATTGTTGTGAAATAATCATTTCGTCTGGTTCAAAATCAATAAAAAGAGGTGATTGAACTGCTTTTGAGTTTGATATTGTTTCCCAGTTTAAGTTATTAGCAATATCTGTTGCTGATTCGACAAGTGCAGCGCGGTTTGTTTTAATTAGATAATTTGTTCCTGTCGACCATGCATCATTCGTTCTGCCTGGTACAGCAAATACATCTCTGTTATATGAATTAGCAATATCTGCAGTAATAAGAGATCCTCCTTTTTTTCCTGATTCTACAACTAGCGTGGCGTCAGATAGTCCAGCAATAATTCTATTTCGTTTAACAAAATTTTGTTTATCTGGATTTGTGTTTGTAAGAAATTCTGTAATTAATCCTCCTTTTTCTATCATTTGTTTTGCATGTTTTCTATGCAAAGCAGGGTAAATAGTATCTAAACCATGAGCTAAAATTCCTACAGTTGTTATATCATTATCCATTGCTGCTTTATGGGCCGAAATATCAATTCCAAATGCAAGTCCGCTAATAATTTGCACGTTAATACCTTTTTCTTTAAAATCAGAAATCAATTTAAAACAAAAATCTTTTCCGTATTGCGACGCTTTCCTTGTTCCAACAACGCTCAAAACTTTTTGATGATTAAAATCTATATTTCCTAAAGCAAAAAAAGTAATAGGTGAATCCTCGCAATGAATTAATCTTCTAGGATAATCTTCATCAAGAAAAAAAATGGTTTTTACTCCGAATTTTAAGTTGAATTCAACTTCTTTTTCAGCGATAATAAATATTTCTTTCTTTTTTGTGTTATTTGCAATTGAAGCAGCTACAATAGTTCCAATACCTGGAATTTTTGCAAGATTCCTTTCTTTTTCTTTAAATACAGCATCAAGACTACCGCAGTAACTTATTATTCGTTTTGCAACTATATCGCCAACATGAGGAATAAGCTTTATTGCAATTTTATTCAGATCAGAATTCTCGCTCATTGCATTTTAACTTTTGCAAAAGAATTTAAGGCATTTATTAAATCTTTTTTTTGCTTGTTAGATAATGCAGATAATGGAATGGGTTTGTATTTTGCAATTCCTTTTTTTACAACCTGATGAATTATTAATTCTTCTCTCTGATTAAAAAATGCTTTTTGAATTTCAATTTGATATAATGCATTAAATGGTATTTCTATCGAAGTATATTTTGTCATAAAAGAAGATACAGGGTAATATCTTAATAATATCTTGTCAGATTCATCATCGTAAATTATAAAATGGTATTTTAGCCCAAATCTATATACTATATATAATAGTAATATTCCACTGAATATACCAGCATATGCGCCTCTGCTTATTGGTATAAAATAATTTGTAAAAAAATCGTAAAACATTGAAATAGAAATTAATGTTGCTGCAATAAATATTGCTATTACGAATTGCCCCCTAATTCTATCATATGAGTCTTTGTTGTCTAATTTCATACTTAATACTTCATTATTTAAATAATTTAACCGTGATAAAAGTAAACAACTTTTCTGGTTTCATATTTACCTGTATTGCGAATTTATTTGTAATTTATAACCTTTTATTGATGCGATTTCTTTGATTTTTGACTTAATCTCAAGGTTTATTTATTTAGAATTTCAAAATTAGCAATGAAAATTAAAAAAAAAGTGAACTTTTTTTTAATCCAGAAAATAAATTTTAAATAACACTAGTATAAATATTTAATTGTTATATTTGCACCAAGTAAATGTAGAATTGTGAATTATTTGTTAATTAATTGTTGAAAAATATTTGTTTTTTTTTGTTTAATTAGAGAAATAGAATAATTTTACGTTTTTCAAAAGATTTTAAACACTAACATAGAATTGCCTAATATTAAAAGGATTAAACTATGAAAAGACTATCTGGATACGCAGTAATTTTAATCGTATTAAGTAGCATTCTGGTATTTGACGGTTGTAAAAGAGGAGATGATGATCCGTTTTTCTCTATTCGCAGTCGAAAAGCAAGAGTTACTGGTGACTGGGCCATTGAAACAATGGAACGTAATGTTACACAATTGTTAAACGATGGTACAACTGCAAAAATTAATTTTAAGGTAGGCAATGATAAAATTGCTGAAATTGTAGATTCTGTTAATACTTCACATGATACTGTTGTTACTACTAATGGTGTTGTAAAGGACAATAAATATAGTTTTGATAAGAATAGTAAGATGGAATATCTATTTCATTATGAAATGTCGAAATTATGGACTGAAATTGATGAGGCTACAAATATTATAACTTATAATAAAATGGTTTACACCTATCTTGAAAGAGCGGCTGGATCATGGAATTTTATAAGCAATATTGAAAAACATGGTGTAAATAAATACAAGAATAAAGAAAGATTATCTCTTATTTTTGAATCAAATAACATCACTCAAACAACAGTATTAACGTTTTGGCAAGTTGATGAGAATGGTATTACACTTCCAGGAAATACTTTTAATACATTTGTAACTAGTAGTGAAAGAAAATACTCAAATGGTGAATTTGCTCAAATATGGGTATTAAAAGAATTACGCGATAAGAAAATTGTAATGGAGCGTAATATTGATGATGTTGTTCAAACTGCTACAATTACTAATGGTTCTTCAACAACAGGTAATTCATATTCCGAAAAAGGATTTGAAACTGTTTCGTTAAAACCTAGATTATAATTGTTGTATAACATAAAATAATGAAAGAGGCTTAATCGCCTCTTTTTTTATTTTACAATTTTCCAGTTTTTATAGCCAAAAAGTTGCTTGCCTCCAAATACATTGCGTTCAAACCATGAAATTAAACGATATTTAATTTTTTCGTGTTTGTATAAATCATGGTCATTTGTTAATGTTTTACCATAATTTAGTTTGTCGCTCCAGAAAAATTCTTTAATTTTTTCATTCATTACTTTAGGGTGTGTTCCTTTAAATAATGGTATTCTACCTAAAGGTCCATAATCAAAGCCTTGATAAGTAATAATTTGTTCGGTATTTGTTTTGCCTCTGTGAATTGAGTCGTGCTCTTTCTTTTTGCTTTTCATTCTATCAGGTGGTCTTACCCAACCGTAATGATAAATATGAGCATTTGAGCGAGCTACCTTAAGTTTGCTATTATCTTTTTTCCTAAACGATTGAGCATCCTTATATGAAATAATTTCAGGGTTATTTCTTATTATTCGCATTTCATTTTTATACCACCCATGAAATGGTAAGTAATGATTGTAATCGCCCCAAAAATGTAAATAGTTAAATAGTATTCCTTCTACTTCTTTATTATAGAGGTGTTTTTGACAAACATCTTTTATTTCCTTTAGATCGTTTTCGTGAACAACTTCATCTGCTTGAATATAAAAACACCAATCTCCAGTGCATTCTTTTAGTGCTGCATTTGTTTCATCTCTGAAAACTGCTGAATTTAAAAATCTTGACTCGTCCCAAATGCGATGTATAATTTTTATTTTAGGTGAGCCGATAGAAAGAATTTCTTCTTCTGTTTTATCGTTTTCATCGCCTTTACCCAATGCAATTACAAATTCATCAACAATAGGCAGTATACTGAGAATGGATTCTTTTATAGGAAAATAAAAGCGGGTGGCGTTTCTCACCATTGTAAAACCGCTGATAGTCATACTCATTAATCACGATCTTTTTTACGACCAAATTTGATTTTATCTCCTACATTCAAAAGTTTTTTAAGCCAGTCGAATATTAAAGCGATATACAAGAATAATGTGGTAAACCATATAAATCCAGTGTTAAACCATAATGTGTCAATTTTCTTTCCAAATAAATTTTTGTAAGGAGCATAAAAATGAGCTCTACCATAATTAGATTCAGGGTCCTTATAAATTGGTTTAGTCATTTGAATTAACCTTTCGTCAGTTTCGTATATAGTTTGAAAGCTGTTTTTATTTGTTACCAGATCAGATAAGCCAATACTAAAATAATCTTCTTTCAAGGTAATTAACTCGTTTTTAGGATAAATTTTAGAAAGCTCTGTATATTTTTTATCTGCTTCTACGGTAGATTCGTTGTATTTTTTATTAAAATATTTCTTCTTTGTTTCAAGATAATTAAGTGTGTATTCTCCAACTTCACTGTTAAATGATTTTTTATTTAATTGATCTAATTTTTTAAAAGTCTTTTTAGAAAAACTTTTATCTAATAGTTCAATTTCATTTTTAAGAATAAGCAGGCTCTTATTTATGTCAATTTCTTTTGTTGGCTGTGCTGTGTATCTCTGACAGTCATCAAGTTTGTTTATTAATTCAGGAATAAGATAATTAAATCTGAATTCAGCATAGCATTTCTTTTTTTCTATATCAAAAAAGTTTTTTTCCCATTTGTTATCTTTATATTGTGTTACAGCCAGTGCTTCAAAAGCCCACCGTGAAGTCATTAAATCTCCAACAAAAGGCACAAATTTATGTGAAGCAAATGATTTATGTAGTTTATCAAACTTTACAATAACACCACTCAAAAGTAATTGTGGAACTAAAATAAATGGAATAAGAATGTAGATTGTTACAACAGAGTTTAATGCTGATGAGATATTTAAACCAAGCATATTTGCAAAACAAGATGTACTGTAAAGAACAACAAAATAATTAAATGTTAATCCTTGTATTCCTAAAATATAGTTACCAATTAAAACAAAACTTAACATTTGAATTGCTGATAACACAAACATTATCAATACCTTGGAGTTAATGTAGCTAAAGCGGCTCAAACTTAAAAATCGCTCTCTTTGTAGTATTTTTCTGTCTCTTATTATTTCTTCAGCACTTACTGTTAATCCTAAGAAAAGAGAAACAACTATTGCCATAAATAAATATGCGTACAAGTTTTCGTTCTCGCTGAATAAAAATCTTTCGCCTGCAACATATTTTGTAAAATAACCAAGAATAAAGGCCAATACAGGAGCTTCGAAGAAATTTAATAAAATGTATTGCCTATTGGTAAGTTTAGAAAGTACATCACGAACAGTAAATATTCTAAACTGATTAATTTTACTGGGTATTTTAAAATTGTTTTTTGGAATTTTACTTGAATATGTTTTTTCTTTAAAATTAACATCAAGCGTTTCCATGTAATGTTTGTTCCATTCTTTTGCCGAAACTTTTCTGCTCTTTGTTAATTTACCATACTCATCTACTACTTTCGATTCAATAATCTGAAGTACTTGTTCTGGATTAACATTTCCGCAAGTATTACACTCGCCTTCGTTAGCGTTTATGTGGTTTGTGGCTTTCTTAAAATATACAATTGATTCTGTTGGATTTCCAAAATAAATAGGATGGCCGCCTTTATCAAGTATTAATATTTTATCAAATAATTTAAAAATATCAGATGATGGCTGGTGTATGTTAATTATCGCAAGTTTTCCTTTAAGAGTAATTTCTTTAAGTAAATCCATTACCATTTCAGAGTCCATTGAAGAAAGCCCTGAAGTTGGTTCGTCAACGAACATAACATCTGGTTCGCGAATTAATTCAAGTGCAATATTTAAACGTTTGCGCTGACCACCGCTGATATATTTATTTAAAGGACCACCAACTTTTAAATTTCTTATTTCGTAAAGATCCAGATCTTGCAAAACTTTTGTTACAGCTTCATCAATTTGAGCTTCGGAGTATCCGCTAAAACAAAGTTTAGAATTATAATATAAATTTTGATAAACTGTAAGCTCTTCAATAAGTAAATCGTCTTGTGGAACAAAACCTACAACACCTTTAATGGCTTCTTTTTCAGTGTATATATTGTGACCATTTATAAGAACATCACCTTTTTGTGGTTGAATGTTACCATTTAAAATATTTAATAGTGTCGATTTTCCAGCGCCACTTCCACCCATAACTCCAATAAGTTGACCAGTTTCTTCGCTAAAGTTGAAGAAATGTAATCCGTTATCAGAATTTTTAAATCTGAATTCAACGTTTTTAGCAGTGAAAACAATTTTTTCTGCTTTTGATTGGCTAAGAAATGCACCTACTATATCGCTATAATAAATTGGACTGGTTTTTCTGCTTCTTATTGAGGAACCTTTTACTAAAACATAAACCCTTGAAGGATTTATAACCTGACTGTTTAAGTAAAATGTTTCTTCGCCAACATATCCGAATGCATACATGTTTGTGCTTTCGATATGTAAAATAACCAGCTGTCCAGAGAAATGCTCAATGAAAATGTGTTTAACTTCTGTATTCGAAAAATCTTTAACGCCATCAATTAGAAGCAGGTTTTCTTTATGTGGAATTTTATCTGGTGTTTCTAGAATTAATGATTTACAATTATTGTATTCTAATTCGTTAATGTTAAAAGTATCGGCAACCGTTTTTACAAATTCCAGCTCTTCTTCTTTGATATCACTTCCATGATTAATAAATTCAAAAAGCTTTAGAAGTACCAGCATTTTCTGTTCCTGGCGAAGTTCGTCGTTAACCTGTGAACAAATAGCTAAAACTTTTACACTATTTGCCGACATACGTTTTTTTCCTTTTTTGCTATGATGTTGAGCTATGTATTCGTCAAAAAGTTTTAGGTATTCATCTACAAGTTCCTGATTAAGTTGTTGTTTTAAGTATGATGTAACAATAATTCTTCCGGGATTATTTATTTCACCGTTTTCGCCAATTTCTACGTCGGCTATTATTGCAAAAAGCCTCATTAATGCTTTTAAAATGGATTCGCTCATAGTTCAGTTTATTTCAGAAAATTTTAACAATTATACAAATAAATAAAAAAATATCTATTAAGATTTTCTATTTTTTATTAATCTATATCAACAAA
>CAILUD010000195.1 GCA_903837285.1 uncultured Bacteroidota bacterium
ATTGTAATACAGATACATCCTACATCAATCGAATAAATTTTAAGTAATATAACATATAAACTAGTTAGGGGCAAACTATAAAAACAAATAATATGGCAATACCTAGGTATGATGAAATTCAATTTCCTGCTTTAAAATTATTAAGCGATGGAAAACAAAGAAAAGCAAATGAATTCGAAACTCCACTTTCTAAAGAGTTCAATTTAACTCAAGAAGAAGTAAATCAAATGTATGAATCCGGAAATGGACCAGTTTTTAATGATAGAGTAAAATGGGCATTAAGTTATCTGAGCATGGCTGGTGTAGTTACAAAACCAAAAAGAGGAACTTATCAAATAAATGATGAAGGATTAAAGCTTATTAGTAATCCTAGTAAATTCAGAGAATATATTGACACAAAATTACTATCTCGTGATCTTGCAAAAATCAAAAAAACGAACCACATCACTCCTGATTTGATTGTAACCCAAAATGAAAACACACCTGCAGAATCACTTTACACTTCATTTCAAGGTATTAAAAAATCAGTATATAGAGAGCTTATTGATACCATACTTTCAAAAACTCCTAGAGATTTTGAAAAATTAGTTGTAGAGCTTTTACAAAAAATGGGATATGGTGGCGAAATAAAAGACTCTGGACTTGTAACACAGTACACAAATGACAAAGGTATTGACGGAGTTATCAAAGAAGATATTTTGGGATTTGGAAGAATATATATACAAGCAAAAAGATATAAGACTGATTCGAATATTCAGAGAGATGATATTCAAAAATTTGTTGGAGCATTAGCAGTTGCACAATCTGACAAAGGTGTTTTTATAACTACATCCGATTTCACAAAGGGCGCATATGACTATGTAGCAAGTTTAAACTCAACAGCAAAAATTGTTTTAATAAATGGGGATAAACTTGCTGAATATATTTATGATTATAATTTGGGGTTACAAACTGAAAAAATAATTGAGATTAAAAAATTGGACAATGACTTTTGGGATTTAATGGATGATGATGAAAAATAGTCAGCCCCTAACACTGCCTATAACAATATTGTAAAGCCAACTAAATCCAAAAGCAAAATTAGTTCCCTTCCAAATAATCCTTTAAATAAGCAAAACGTTCGGTTAGCTTACCTTTTTTAAGTATGGTTCCGCGTTCAATAATGCCTTCGGTATCTTCACCAAAAAGTGCAGGAAAAACTCTTTTATATAAAGCCTCTGCAAAATCCTGTGATGAATTTCTTGGTAACTCACCAGGTAAATTATCAATTGCCATTACAGTAATATTATGCGGAGCAAATGGCTCGTCTTCTTTTCTCGTAAATGGATTATAACCATATATTGGGTCAGCAATTTTTGAAGAACGAATTGTTGAAGCAATTGGATAAGTTAAATCGCAACTTATATCGGCAATTACTTTCATTCTGAAACCAGGTAATAAATAATCTTCAGGTTTTAAAAATACCGGTGAACGTGGATCCCAAAAATGACATGGGAAATAAATATCTGTTGCAAAAGCGTATGGTAAAAATGTTGATTCGTATTCAGATGGACTGCAGAAAAAATGATTCAAATCAAATTCACTTCCATCTTTTCTTTTGACATAATGTTGTGGGTCTAAGCGACAAAGCACAGGTTCTGCAAAAGTTTTTGTTAGAAATTCTTCTGGAGTAACTTCTTTAATTTTAAGATGAGAAAGTGTTTCTAATGCTCCGTTTGCAACTCTACCTCCTCCTGTAATTAAAATTTTTACTGGTGGAAGCTTAATATTATCGAGCTGAGCTAACATTTCATTCTGATCATAGCATTCAAAAGCTCTTTTTAAATTAAAAAGCTTGGTTCTTAAACCCCATGCCATTATGCCATTATATGCTCCTACAACTCCCGCCCATTTTCCAAAAGCTACAACTCTTGCATTATTTTTATCGGTAAGATATTCATAATCAATCATCGTAATTCCTAAATCGGACATTTTCTTTAACAAAACCTGATTATGTGGTTGTTTTTTTCCGGTATGAGAAAAGAACAAGTAAGTTTTATTAGGAATAAACGAATCAAGGCTTACTTCTTTTACACCAAGCAAGTAATCGCAACTTTCAATATTATTATCAACCATTAAACCGGTTTGAGAATATTCTGATTCTTTAATTGCTCTTATTTCGCTAGGTTGTACGTGAACTTCAACATTATTATAGTTTTCTTTAATAAGTTTACCAATTTCTGGTGTCACAGGTACTCTCCTGTCTGGAGGATTCTTTGTTTCTCTTAATATTCCAACCATAATCTTCATCTCTTAAATTTTTGCAAAGGTAATACAATTAAAAATAGGCGCTAAATGTTAAATAACAAAGATTAATTCTATAATTTTGTGTTCATATAATCAGCATTTAATGAAGTATTTTATTTTTGTTTTAACGGTTATTTTTCTGAACGCCTGCACATCAAATAAATTAATATTATTAAAATCTACTGCTCAAACATGGTCATCTACTGATAATAATATTTCAGGAACGAACTATCATTTTTTACTAAAAACGCTTGCTAGTAAAAATGAATTAAAAATTGATAGTTTATGCATTAAAAACAAATTGATTACAAATTTTAATTACTCAGTTATTGGAAAATCAAATACATATACAAATTATATTAAAAGTGATTCAATATTAATTTCATTAAATGAAACCAACAATAAAACTCAAAGGAATAATAATTGTAGTTGTTTAAAAAATTATAGTTCATGTATTTATTTTAGTTTTAAAAATAAAAGCTTTGAACTTTATATTGATTCAATGATAAACTTACCAAACCTTAAGTAAATCGTTATATTTATTTACATACAAATATTTTATCTTTGTTGCACAGAATTTGAAAAACTGAATACATGATAATCAAAAATATTCTCCTCTTATTTTTTTCGGCACTCATTTTAACTTCTTTAAGTTTAAATGCTCAGGAAACAACTAATCCGGTAAAAAAAAGCACTAAAAAGGAAACCATTAACGGAAAAAAATATTTTGTTCATGAAGTGCAAAAAGGTGAAAGTTTATATGCAATTAGCAAAGCATATAACATTGATAAGAATATTATTGCAATCGAAAATCCTGATGTATTTGAAAGCTTAAAACCGGGACAAATTCTTCGCATTCCATGTCAATCAGAAACAACCACAACAAAAGCTACAAATTTTAAAACACATACTGTTACAAAAGGAGAAACTTTATATTCAATTTCAAAAAAATATAGTGTAAGCATTGCCGATTTAAATAAGTATAATCCTGAAGTTGCTAATGGATTACAAATTGGTCAGGGCATAAAAATACCCCAAAAATCTGATATTTTAACCGAAAATAACAATACACCAAAAGATACTGCCAAATACATTTATCATAAGATTGAAAAAAACCAAACATTGTATTCCATCTCCCGACAGTATAATGTTAGCATCGACGATATTTACCAGACAAATCTGGAATTAGAAACAAATGGCTTAAAAAACGGAGAATTTATTCGTATTCCTAAAAACATTATAAACAAACCTGTTATTAATGAAGAAATTTCTGTGGATACAAAGACAGATACAACAAAACAAATTATAGTTCCAGAGGTAACCTACATTGCACCTGTAAACACTGCAGATTGTGGAAAATATAATTACGCAACAAATCGCCCATCATTTAAAATATCTTTGCTTCTTCCATTGCAATCTGATGCCCTAACTATTGAAAGCGAAAATGAAGCATCGGCTAATTCTAATTTTGAGCCACAACCAAAACCTTTTATTGAATACTACGAAGGCTTTTTGTTAGCAGTAGATTCGATGAAAAGAAAAGGATTAAATATTACTGTTAAAGTTTTCGACATTAAAAAGGATTCATCAAAAACTCAGGA
This sequence comes from uncultured Bacteroidota bacterium, assembly GCA_903837285.1. Classification (GTDB taxonomy): domain Bacteria; phylum Bacteroidota; class Bacteroidia; order Bacteroidales; family GWA2-32-17; genus GWA2-32-17. The sequence continues at coordinate 3,888 of CAILUD010000195.1, forward strand.
TATAATTAATAAAGGCGATTTAGATAACTCAGATTTAATCATTGGTCCGGTTTACGAAAATAATTTTAAATTAATTTCTGATTACGCCAAAAAGAAGAACATTAACGTAATTTATCCTATTAATTCTCATAATTCAGAGGTGTTTTCGAATCCAAAGGTGTTCCAGGTTAACTCGAGTTTATCAAGTCAGATGAGCCAGGCAACCAAATACCTGGCTTCATTTAAAGACATTAATTATATTATTATACAAAATGGAACAAAAGATGAATTAGAAATAATTCAGAATTATAAAACAAAGCTTTTTAAAGAATACGAAACTAATTTCAAAACAGATAAAGTTCCGTATACCGAAGTATTATATAGTTCGGAAGGCCTTGCAGGGGTTGAGAAAAAATTAGTTAACGATAAAATAAATATTTTTATTATTCCATCATCAAATCAGATTTTTGTAATTAATCTGCTAACAAAGCTTCAACCTTTAACAAAAAAATTTAAAATAATAATGGCAGGTATGCCATCATGGAAAAAGTTTGATAACAATTTAGAACTTGAATATCTTCATAATTTAAATATGCATTCTTTTGTTCCATTCTATGCCGATTACACAAGCACAGTAGTTAAAAGTTTTATAATAGACTATAGATTTAATTATAAATGCGAACCAAGCAAGTATAGTTTGTTAGGATACGATACCGGAATTTATTTTTTAACTGCTTTATATAATTATGGCCACGACTTTCAGGATTGCTTACACAATCTTGACTTAAATTTATTGCAATCTGATTTTAACTTTGTAAAAATGGGAGAAAATGGTGGTTATGAAAATAATGGAACATTTATTCTTCACTACAATCAAGACAATGACGTGAAAATTGTGAACGTTATTACAGATTCAATTAAAAGCCCATTAATTTTTCCTGACATACAGGTGAGAAAGATTAAACAACAATAGTTATAAGATAAAAGTTTTCTCCGCAGGGGCCCCTTCAATACATTGACTTAACTAACGACTTCCTATAGTTCTCGATTAAACTCGAACTAGCATTCTAGATTGTTCCTCCGCCGCAAAACGGCGGAGGAACAATTCCAATTTACAACTTAGAGTAGCAAAGCGTATCGAGAAGTAGCAAATTGAATAACAAAATGAAATTTTCTTAAGTCAATGACATTGGGAAATCCCTTTGGGAAAAGTTGAAAGTTTCAAAGTAAAACTAAAAATTCTAGTATGCCTCTACCCTAAAAATTAAAGATTTAATTCTTTTAATTTGTTTAGGCCTTTCGAGTGTAGAAATGCTATTATTCTTAGATAAAACAATCTGGTTATTATCTTGTTTTGAATTTAAACTATCAACAAGATTTATCAGTAAATCAGATCTTATTGCAAAAGTGGCACCTTCAATTTCATTGTTTTTAGCACATAACATTCCAATAATATCACCTTTAGCATTTAAAAGCGGGCCACCACTATTACCTGGATTTGATGGAATAGACACCTGAATAGTTGATGAATCTTCGTTATAGCCGGTAAATGAACTTACAGAACCTTCACCAAACACAACATCACGCTTTGAATAGCCTAATGTATATACATACTCTCCTAAATCACAATTTTTACTATTAAATTTATATGGAATTTTTCCAAATGAAGTAAAAGTAGAATCTGAAATTTTCAAAATTGCTATATCTGATTCTATGTTATTATAAACCAAATTTGCATGATATCTAATTAATGAGTCAATATTATTTACAACAATTATTGAATCGAAATCTTTAACAACGTGAAAACTTGTTATAATATATCCCTCTGATGAAATTGCAAATCCTGTTCCTGCTGTAAAAGAATATTCATTTTTTTCTGGTGAGAAAAAAGCATCCCACATAGATTTTTGATTATTGGTAAGTGATGTTACATTATTACCTAGCTGAGTATATGCCTGTAAATGCTTTTTATAAGAAAACCATCCTGAGAAATAAAGAGTACCTGCAACAGCAAAAATACTAACAGCAGCAACTGCAGCATAATGAATAATTCTTGTTCTGAAATTTAACGAAGTAATTTTTGTGTTTTTCTTTTCAGTCTCAACTTCTTCGAACCATTTTTTTGAAAGTTTTTCAACTTTTAATAATTGTAAATTATTGAAAAGTAAAATATTTTCTTCAAACTGTAATTTTAAATCTGAATCAGAACTTATAGCAGAAAGTAATTCAATATTTTCACTTTCAGTAAGTGAATTTTCAGAATACTTTTCGCTTAATTCTGTTAATCTTATTAAGTCCATTTTATATTGTCTCCCTTTTTAAAACTTCTTTTTCAAAAAATATTTTTTTCAAACGCAAAAGACATTTATACTTTTGAGTTTTTGCATTATCAGCATTTGTGTACCCCATTTTTTTTGCAATTTCCTGCATCGATAAACTATTTAAATAGAAATCGGAAAGCAAAGAACTGCAAGGTTCACCTAATAAAACCAAACACTGCGACAAATGCGATAATTTCATTTCATGCTCGTTATACTCTTCAATACCTGATTCATCTACATTTACATATTCATCAAGCTCGTTTACCACTGAAGGAACTTTGTTTTTTCGCTTCAATTCGGTAAGCCAAATTCTTCGACAAACAGAATAAATGTATGTTTTAATCTTGCACTCAAGAATAAAATCTACATTTTTAACATTACGATAAAGAACTAAAAAACCATCCTGAAACACATCTTTTGCATCCTGGACCGATCCTCCATTTTGACGAATAAAATTTTCAACTGTAGGAAAATGAAGCTTATAAATAGTTTTAATTGCATGTTCGTTATTTTCTCTAACCCCTTGCAATAACTCTGCTTCGTTCCAGTAATTACCCAATTTCATCCGTTTTCGATATTTAATATTCGATTTTTAAAAAAGTAACCCTACTACTTCAAATTATTATTCAAATTTCAACAAATTTTTAAATCAACTTTTTTTATTGCAACATTTTTATATAAGCAAGGTATTATTATTCAAATAATTACAAAACAGAATTAAACTAAATCAAATAAATTTAAAAATATTTTTAACCTACATGGGTTACCTTTTATGTTTTTAAATATTAAGGGTAAAGTTAACACGATTAATTAATTTAAAATTTGAAACAATGAAAAAAGTAATGTTTGTTCTTTTCGTAGCTTCTATGTTTGCTTTAGCATCATGTGGTGGTCCTTCAGAAGGTGATATTAAATCACTTGATTCTTTAAACGCACAATTAGATCAAGCTCTTAACGATCTTAACACAACTATTGACTCTACAGTAACAACTACTATTGATAGTACTGTAGCTCCTAAGTAATAAAAAATACCCGAAAGGGTAATTTGGTTTAGTTAGCTAAAAAGGCAGTTCATATGAACTGCCTTTTTGTTTTCCTTCCCGCACCCTTTTTCCCTAAAGGGAGCTTACTCACAATACTGACTCCCTTTAGGGTCGGGGCAAAAACGAAATACTCCCTTTCCTACCCACACCCTTTATCCCTAAAGGGAAACCTACCCACAAAGCTTTCTTACATTTTGGTCATGAAAAATCAAACATACCCTCATTACATTAAAAAACAAATACTAATTTTACAAAAAATAAGCAATATGAGACATTTAATATTATTTATATTAGTAACATTTACTTTTTCTGTTTTTGCACAAAAACCAGATCTTCAAAAATTAGAAGTTTATATTCAAAAATGTATGACCGAATGGGAAATTCCAGGTATGGCTGTAGGTATTGTTAAAAACGATACTTTAATTTTTGCAAAAGGATTTGGTATTAGAGAAATTGGCAAACCTGAAAAAGTCGACGAGAATACAATGTTCGGTATTGCAAGTAATACCAAAGCATTTACTGCTGCTGCTCTTGCAACTTTAGTAGATGAAGGAAAAATTAAATGGGACGATAAAGTCACTGACTATATTCCATATTTTGAGATGTACGATCCATTTGTTACACATGAGATGACTATAAGAGATTTGTTATGTCACAGAAGCGGATTAGAAACTTTTAGCGGCGATTTAATTTGGGATGCAACAACATACACAAGAGAAGAAATAATTAAAAGAATAAAATATTTAAAACCCGTTTATAGTTTTCGTAGTCATTATGGATATTCAAATGTTTTGGTTTTAACAGCTGGTGAAATTATACCCAAAGTTACTGGTAAAAGTTATGATGAATACATTAGAGAAAAGTTTTTTGAACCGCTTGGAATGAAAAACACAAATACTACAATTAAAAAACATGCTGAATATAAAAACCTGGCAATACCGCATGCAAGAAATAACGGGAAAACTGTAACTGTTAAATATATTAGCTGGGATAACATTGCACCTGCAGGAGGTATTAATTCCACAGTTAATGACATGAGTAAGTGGATTAAAATGCAATTAAACAATGGCACCCAAGAAAATCATTTGTTTTTTACAAAAGATGCACAACGCGAAATGTGGTCGGCACAAACTGTAGAAGATATTTCAAAATTTGACGACTATATGTTTCCATCTATGCATTTTCATAGTTATGGTTTAGGATGGGATTTATTTGATTACCATGGAAAAAAAGTTATAAATCACAGTGGTGGGTTAGATGGTATGATTTCTCAGGTGGTTCTAGTTCCCGAAGAAAAACTAGGATTTGTTATTTTAACAAATAACATAAATTATCTTCCTTATACTTTAATGTATAGTATTATGGATAGATTTTTTAATGTTGAAGGAAAAGATTATAGTTCAATTCTAGTGAAATATGTTAAGGCCAACGAAGAAAACAAAATAAAAGAAGAAAAAGAAGCCGAAGAAAAAAGAAATAAAAATTCAAAAACAACTCTTCCACTCGAAAAATATTGCGGGACTTATGGTGGAGATTTATATGGTAATGCAACTATTACTCTTAAAGAAGGTAAATTAAACTTACAATTTGTTCCGGCTCCCGATTTTTTCTCGGTACTTGAGCATTGGCAATATGATGCATTTGTTGTAGAATTTAAGAATTTCCCTTCTTTACCAAAAGGAAAAGTAAACTTTATTTTAAATCAAAATGCTGAAGTATATGAATTTAAAATAGATGTTCCAAACCCTGATTTTGATTTTACCGAACTTACATTTAAAAGAATTATGGATAAATCACAACACTAATGCGTTATTTGTTATTTTCAATTATATTATTCTCGAGTTACTATTCTAATGCACAATTAGCCGACACTACTTTTTTAAGAATGTTTAAAAATTCTGATATGATATTTACAGGAGTATTAAAAAGTAAATATCAGTTACCATCATATAATGAATGTTCTGATGAAAAAAGATTTCTTCTTGAGTTTGATTTAACAGAGATTCAAAAAGGATCAAGACATATGAAAATGCAAATAGAAACTTCAGACTCTTTATTCAGTATGAATAAAGAATATTTAATTTTCAGCAAAAAAATTAAAACACACGACAATAAAATTTTCGTAAAAACTTATTCCGAAGAAGTATGTTTAAATTGCGAAAACCACAGTATTAAAACTGTATATAAAATAATAGATAAAAGGCCATTCGCTACAATTAAACTACCATTAGATCCAAATAACTTAATTCCACAGGGATGTGGATGCCACTAGGAAATTATAAGTTAAAAAGTTGAAAGTCTTAAAAACTAAAAGTTAAATTATTTCTCATTATTTAATATTTTTACAACTTTCAATAAATAATCAACCTGTTGTTGAAGATTTTTGTTTTGTATAATTAACTCCTGCACAGCTTTCATTGTAACAATTTGCGCATTATAAGTATCTATTTGTAAAATTTCCTGCTTATCACCAGTTAAATATTCTCCACTGCCTTTAACTGATTCAGGAAATACTTCATTATACTCTTGTGCTATAAAATTATAATAATACTGATCTTTAATTGAAGGATTCCTTTTTTTCCATTCTTCAGTATATTTAAATTTTACAGGACGAAGTTTTAACATTATGTCAGAAGCATTATCAATATCTTTAATATCAGTTTTTATTCTTTTGTCAGAATTAGCTATCCATGAACCGGCTACTGTCTTTGATGCTTCGCCATTTACTTCCAACTCATTAGTAGCAGAACTTCTACCTATTCCAAGGTAATTATTTACACGTAATTTATTAATATCAAATCTTCCAAATATTAATGCTTGTGTTGAATCAGCCGAAGAATTTTCAATATAAAGTCTGTTAGAATTTGATTCATTTGCTCCCGATAATTTTCCTAAGCATACGTTACTTCCCCCATTAATATTATAAGCTCCCGCCATATAACCTAAATATGTATTATAATCGGCAATAGTTGAAGCTTGTCCTGTATAATGTCCAATAAACACATTATTTGAACCAGAAACATTTGCAGAACCTGAACCAGACCCTAGAAATGTATTATTACTTCCAGAAGTATTATTCACTCCTGATAAAATACCAAACATAATATTATTTTGACCAATATTTGTAAACTGACCTGCTCTCCATCCCATAATTAAATTATCACTTCCAGAAGACAAATTATATCCTGTTTCATCACCTATACAAATATTTCTATAACTACCATTTGAAGAATATCCTGAAGAATTACCTATAAAAATATTAGAAGTACCCGAAGTATCACTATAGCCGGCTTGATTTCCAAGAAAGATATTATATAACCCTACTTTGTTTTCATATCCCGATTCAATTCCAATAAATATATTGGTATGTCCAGATTTGTTATGGCAACCTGCAGAAGTACCTACAAAAGTATTATTATAACCTGTAGAATTCAGTGTCCCAGATCTATTACCTAAAAAAGTATTTTGATAACCAATAGTATTGTATTGTCCCGAACTTTTTCCAAGGCATACATTATAATTACCAGTAGTATTAAAAAAACCAGCATCTCTTCCAATAAAAACATTCTCGTATCCTTCTGTATTAGTATAACCTGAATTAGTTCCAAGAAATACATTAAAATTTCCAGTTGTATTTGATAATCCACTACTATTTCCTAAAAAGACATTATCCATACCCCAGGTATTTGAATACCCGGTTTGATAACCAATAAAAGTATTATTTGAAGCAAATCCGCTAGGACCATTATTTGTATAACCAGCCTGATAACCTAAAAAAGTATTATAACTACCTTCGGTATTAAATTTTCCGGTCTGATAACCTAAAAATGAATTATATAATCCGGTTGTATTTGCAAGACCACTTTCATGTCCAATAAAATAATTATCCGGAATTAAATGCATATAACTTGTAGTTGCGCCAGAGCCAATACTTTCAACACCAAAACCAGAAATAGCATCGGTTGTAAAAACTCTTGTACTATCCGGAGTTACAGTTAAATAATTATTTGTAAAAGCTTTTGAATTATTTCTTCCGCTTACTGCAAAACCACCTTTATTTGATTTAGCCCCACCATCTTTTACGTAAATATGAACACTATCTGGATATACTACAAAAACAGTATGCCCTGTTTTATCTTTTACTTCAAAAAGGGGTAAAGTATCTGGTGCAGTAGTGCTCCCTTGAACAACCATTCTGCCTATTGGGTTTGACAAACCTACTCCAACATTTCCATTATTTGAATTATAAATATTAGTTCCATTTTTTAGCCAAAGTGTATCAGCAGAATTCTCAGAATATAATGCATAAGGGACACTCAATAGCTGAGTTGTACCCATATCCAAATAACCAGACCCACCAGTTGGATCAGCCTCAATTTTAATATAATGCGCAGAAACACCCCAGTTAATTGCATTAAAAGTTCCAGTAACTGGTATTCCACTACCAACATTTAAAATTGCAACCCCAAACTGGTTAGTACTTACTGTGTGATTTTCAGAGTATTCTACATTTCCAGAAGGGCTTGTTGCAATAATACTTATTCTAAAACCAACAGATTGATTGGTTATTAAATTGCCTGATGAATTTCTTATTACCGATTGATATTGGAAACCCTGTGGAGTTTGTGCAAAAATACACAGATTTATAAAAATAATAAAAACTAGAAGCGTTAATCGTTTCATAATTTGAATGTTTCGTTAAATTTGATTTTTTACAAATTAAATATTTATTACAAAATATTTTTG
>CAILUD010000196.1 GCA_903837285.1 uncultured Bacteroidota bacterium
AAATCTAAATGAAACTTTACATCAAACAAAAAACCAGAACAAATTACAAACTTTAAGTGATGATTATATTAAAAGGCCGACTTTTAAAAGTCACTTTAATACTGATTACAAAAAAAATAATACCAAAAACAAAGAGTATAATATATATATTCTTAAAGTTGAGTTAGATGAAGTTTTTTATTCCTTTTTTAATGGTTTTTTAATACTTTACGAATACGACATTTATATTTATAAATTACATGAATATTTGTCAAAAGCAGATATAAACATTAATGTTATAGACAAAATTTATGAAGATTATGAAATAAAAAAAGAATGTTGTGGGTTTGATTATAAAAAGAAAAGAACATCTAAGCCTTCAAATACTTCAAAAGTTATAATAGAAAAAACAAATATTTTATTAAAAGAACCTGTTATTGAAAAAGAAACAATGCCAATTTTAGAAAGTGTTCACAGTGAATCTGAGGCTGTGATTATTAATAATGTTAAGAATACTGATTTTTCTAAAATATATTCCACTGAAGATACTAAGTCAAGTAACTATAGTCATAGAATTAAAGCTATTGCTTATAATTACAAGGTTAATGCAAAAATAGCAAAAACATTGAGCAGAAAAGAAATGAGGGAAATTGGTGGCAAAAACTATGAAAAAGCTACTGATACAATACAGAATGCAAAAGGAAAGAATTATAAAGTGCCATCAAAGTTAGAATTAGAAATAGTGTTAAATTTACTAACACAAGAAAATGAAACTCTAAATAAAAAAGCTATTGATTTAATTAAAAGTGATTTGAATAAATTAAACTTAATTTAATAAAATCGTAGCCCCACTACGTAGTCACTATTGTAGTTACTGTCATTTAATTGAAGACTAATTTTGTTCAACAAATTAAACTTCCATTTTATGATAGATCTAAAATTAGACAATCCTGCTTTTACTTTAACAGTTGGAGAATTAATTGAAATAATTCGCCACGAACAACAAAGTAATCAATCCGAAATTATTAATGAACCAAAAGGTATTCTACCTCAATACTTATATAGTATTAAGGACTTATCTGATTTTTTGCATTGCAGTATTGTAACTGCACAGAAAATAAAAAATTCAGGAAAGATTAGATATACTCAAACAGGCAGAAAATTGATATTTAACACTATTGAAATACTTGAAGATTTAAAGAAATAATTCAAGTATAAATTGAATTTGGCATGAAACCCAACAATCCAATTATTCTGCATATACCAGCATATTTTGTTCAGGAATTCAACAAATATCTTAATGAAAATAAGCCAATATTTAAGTATGATGTTGTTTACTTCTATTATATAGTGCATTATTTATTGGTACAACAAATTAGAAACAAGAATAAAGAAGAAAATAATCAATTTGTAAATATAAATAAAGAATTTTTAAAGTCAATAACATGCAGTAATATAATAGATTATGTAAAATACTTAGAAAATGGTGATTTTATAAATTCTGATAATCATTTTATTATCTGTAAAAAAGCAAAATATTATAAGATTAATCCTAAATTTTTAAATGGAGTTGAAATAGTAGAGTTAAAAACAGATTGCAAAATATTCAAAAAAATTATAGCTCATCAAAAAAATAAGAAGGCACATTTAAATAGGTTAGAGCCATTTTTAAAATTAATGTTGAAAGAATTCATGAAAATTGAATTTGATTATAAGAAAGCTGAAGAATGGATATTAAACATTACTGATCCTCAAAAAAGAGCAAGTTACATGATAGCAATAAATCAATTAAAAGATAAAAGGTTTAGATATTTTCATCGGAACAAAACAAATAATAGGCTTGATACAAATCTAACAAATCTTAAAAGTGACTTAAAGATTTTTATAATAGGTAATTACGTCAATATAGACTTGAAAAATTCACAACCGTTTTTTTTAAGCCAGATGGCTGAGGGTATAGTTCAATGTATAAATGACAATTTATTACACAATATAAATAATAAGAAACCTATAATTAAAAAACCTGTAAGCAATAAAACATCACATAACAAAGAACTTATACCCTCATGTCCAAAATTATTTTTGGCAAACCTAATACAAGTATTTGGTATCAAAAGGATTAAAGGAGTATTTAAAATTCACCAAAATAACGAAAAAGCCTTTTTGGTGAATTTAAAAGATTATACCGAATCTGTAACAAAAGGCACGTTTTACGATGACTTTGTAAAAAGTTATGGCAATAATCTAGCTAGAAATGAGGTTAAAACAATAATGTTCAAAGTACTGTTTTCTAAAAATGAGACATACATTAAAAAACAATCAACTATTCCATATAAAAAAGAGAAAGAAATTTTCGCTTCAGTTTATCCTGTATTATATGAAGTAATTAAAATGTTAAAATCGAAAAACAATGTTATTTTTCCAGTATTTCTTCAAAAATTAGAAAGCTACATTTTTATAGACTGCATTGCACATAAGCTTGTAGAGGCAGGTATTATACCTTTAACTATACACGATTCAATAATTATAAAAAAGGAACATTCAGAAAAAACAATTGAAATAATAAACGAGATTTTTCTAGACAATTTTTATGTTATTCCAACTTTGGATGTTAAGCTAATATCAAATATATAAGTAAAACTTTAATTAAAAATATAAATCAAAATCATGAAATCACAAACAATAGAAAAACTGAAACTTAATCCATGTGTTTATTATGCACACAGCATGAAAACTTACAATTCAGAAAAGGAATTTAACGAAACTCAATTTCTAAGGAAGAACTTCTCTAATGTAATTTGCCCGAATAAAGATTTAGGTAATTTAGGTAGTATGGTGTAAAACGCACTCAAATTGACCACCCTCTGCCGATTTAAATTGACCAGGGGTTGCCGATTCAAAATGACCACCTGTTGCCGATTCAAATTGACCACCCTCTGCCGATCCAAAATGACCACCCCATTCCAATCCAAATTG
>CAILUD010000197.1 GCA_903837285.1 uncultured Bacteroidota bacterium
ACTTATAAGAGTTTGTGGTAATATACAAAGATCCTAATAAGATTAAAAAAGCAGTTTCAATTGAAACTGCTTTTTTAATCTTATTAGGATCTTTGTATATTACCACAAACTCTTATAAGTAACATTTTGAGGTTGTCCGTTACCATAAGCAACACCAACATCTCTGTATGCTTTAATCATATCTCTTTCAAGACCGATTTCTTTATCATATTTAAAATTCCACTCGCGTTTATCAACTTCAAGAATTCTTTTTCCAATTTTATCTGATAAAGCTTTAGCCTCATTAAAACAAGAAGCTTTAGGATCGATAGTAGCTAAAATAGCACCAGCTTGTTGAGCTGCATCGTAGCTTTGACCAGCATTCCATAAGTTACTAGCTTCAGTTAATTTGGTTTTACATTCGAAGTCAATTTTTTGTTGGAAAATTGGAGCAACAGCTGCCATACATTTATTCCAACATTCTGTACATACATCAGGTACTGCGGTAAGACTCCAGATTGCTTCATCAAATTTATTCATGCCTGCAAGAACCTTAGCTTGTTTAATAATTACATCGCATTGTGCGTTATAATATTCAATGATTTTAACTTTACCTTTATCAATAAATGATTGATAAGCAGGATCGTTAGTTTTTACATTTTTTAATGCAGCGTTATAAGCTTTTGTTTCGTTGTCGCCAACACCTTTTATAGTAGTTGAATAACTTGAGAAACTTTTTCCTTCAAAACCGTCACCAATATAAAAAGTAACGTTTAAAGTATAAGCTTGCATAGGTGGAGCTGTTTCTGTAATGTCTTTTGTCATTACTGTTACATTAGCAGAAATAATAAATCTTGAGTTCATAGCATCACCACTAATACCATTAGCTGTAATAATCTGGCTAAGTTTGTTTTCAAGATTCTTTTTTGCTGCTGCTGGCATTCCTTCAATTTGATCAGGAACCCAAGCTGCAAGAGCTAATCTGCCTTTATCGTCCATTTTTCCTGTAGTCTGCGCTTTAGCAAAGCTGAAACACATTACTAAAATCAGGATTAGAAAGATTTTGTTGTTTTTCATGTTAATTATTTTTTAGTTATTATTTTTCACCAATTACTAACTGAGCCTGTCCCAATCCTTTCATCATTAGTTTTGCATCAAGTTGGTAAGTGTCTTTCAAATGTTTTTGTAAACCTTTTGCCCAACCTCTTGCGTCAACTGCTTTGTTTGTTGCGTCGTACAAAGGAATTCTAACTTGTTCAAAAAGCATCATGTTTTCTGTAGCATCTGAAGTGCTAAATCTTCCTGCAACAGTGTTACTAGAAACCCATTTTTCGATTTGTGAGCCTAATTCTTCGCCACCAAAATCTTTTTGTAAATCACCATCCCATGAATCCCATGTTTTAATTCTTAAAATAATTTCGCGACCGTTAGCAAAAAGATCATCAAAATGTTTTTGTAATTGACCGTTAAAATTATCAATGTGAGCTAAAACAGCTTCTTGTAAAAGAACTGGTAATTCAGCTGTAAATGAAGGAGCGCCTGTACCAGATGCACCTGCTACTTGTTTGTCGGTATAAGCATCTAAGCCTTGTAAGTTGAATGTAATTGATTTTTTTGGTCCAGTTGTATTAACTGTCCATGTCATTTGCATCCAGATATCAGCTTTAGCTACTTTTTTTAATTTATCAATTGGGCTTTCGTTTACACTAGCTCCACCTTTGCTTGTAAGCATAGCATCTTCAGCAGATTGATCTGTTAAAGTTTTCATACATGATTCTAAGTTCTTCAATGGAAAACCTCTTTCGGTCATCATTTCATTAATTTTACTGATAACTAAAAGTAGATCAGCATTTTCTTGAAGTGCTCTTTTGTAATCAGGAACTTTTACTTTTGTTCCTTGATTGTCAAACTCGTTCATGTAACCATTAGTATTGCACCATACATCACTAGGTACAACCATGATTGTTGGTTTTTTTGCTTGAGAGAATGCTCCGCTAGTACTAACAAGTAAAAGGAAAGCGATAAATGAAATTTTCAAGTTATTTTTCATATTTTATTATTTTATTATTTTATTGAGCTAAGATTTTATCTTCAATCATTTTAGCTTTTAATTCAGCACGTAATACCCTTATAATGATATTATAAGTTTCTTGTGAACCAGATTTTTCACGATTTTGAATTACTTCAATGTGTAAATCGGAACCATCTTTTCCTGAAATGAAATTTGTGTATGCTCCACCATCAGCAAAAAATTTATTGAAATAATCTTCATATTTTTCCTGAGCGTTTACTTCAGAAACAACAGGTTTCATATTACATTCTGAATTTCCAGCACGAATTCCTTTAAAAAGAACATCGCGAACGCCATTCTTTTTTGCTTGTTCTACTGCATCAGTGCGGTTACGTCCGTTTCCTGAAACTTTAAGTGTTTGCGAACCATCTTGTTCAACGCCTAAGCATGAAGATTCATGAGCATAACTTCCTGAACTCTGACGTTGTTTATTTAGGTGAGTACCGCAAGAAGTAATAATAATACTTGTGAAAAGCATTACTAATGCTAATAAAAAGTTTATCTTTTTCATTTTTATATAGTTTTTAATTAGAATCCTGAGCCTAATCCTTTAATAACTCCTGCAGCTTCAAGATCTTTTCTTAAAGCGTCAACATTTACCGAAAGAACTACTCCAACTTTGTATTCTTTTCCAACTTTTAATCTGTCTTCTGCAGCAATTGAACCATCTCCAGAAACACTTACAAATTTCATGTATTTGCTATTATCAGCAAAAAAATCTGAAAAAAAATCAGCTTTTTCATTTTCTAAGTTTGGATTGCTGGTTAAAGCTTTTTGTCCAGGCACACCTTGTTTACCTGTAAAACCTTTAAAAATCACACCATGAACTGCATTCTTTTTTGCTTGTTCAATTGCAACATTAGGTTTTTTTGAATATGACCATACTTTAATTAAGTATGTTCCTTGAGTTCCCACACCTACGCCTTCAATTTCGTATCTGAAGTTTTCTGTGTCTTTGTCGGCTTTTTTTCTAGCTTGAGCCGAAACGCTCATTGATACGCCCAGTATCATAAATAATACAAGGCTACTTAAGTTTACAATTTTTCTCATAATTTTTCTATTTTTGGTTACTATTTTAATTGTTTAATTAACATTCCAGAATAAAAACCTTTACCACCTTTAAAAGTTGTTCTGTCTAGAATAACTTTAGGTTCAACTTTTGCGGTTGAGTCAACAGGGATTGTATCTGCTTCCATAATTGGACCTTCACCTGCGTTATATCTATTATCCCAAATTAATTTTTTATCTACTTTAATAACTCCCTTACTTACATAAGCAGTTAATCCTGTTTTTGGATCTTGGGTTTGTTCAAAAACTTCAAATTTTTCACCACCTTCTAAACCTTCTTTCATACCAATTTTAGCTGTAATAGGCTCGCCTGTGTGGAGAGGAACTTTTGGTTTAAATACATCATATGCTTTCTGTAGTTTAGCATAAACTGCATCAATTGTTCTAACAGTTGCAATTGCAATAATTTTATCTTCAGATCTTTTTTCTTTTAGGGAGAATAAAACTAAACCTGTAGCTTTTTCGTCACCAACAAATTCAAGTTTAAATAAATCTGAATTATCAAATGCATCTTTTTTAGCAGGGTTTAGGCTGGTTTTATCCATCCATAAATCATTGTAAAATACAGCTTCAGTTGAGTCATTCCAAACCAATTTATATAGATATGAAGTTGTCCATACTGAGTATCCTTCTTTCATTTTATTATAGGCTAAATCAGCAGCTACAGATGCCGCTTTACTTAACATTCCATTTGGAATTCTGCTTGCAGCAATTTTAGCCACATCCCTAATAATACGAGCAGCAATTTCATTACTTACAAAATTGAATTTAGAAACAACAACAAATGTGTTACCTATTAATTCAACACCAGCATCAGCTAAAGAGGATACTCCTCTTGCAGAACCTTTTGCAATATTTGCCTGCATTTCAGATGCATTATAGGAACCTCTTTCGCCAATTAAGTTCATGTCAAATGATCCGTCTTCCTGTCGGTTAAACCATTTAGCAACTAGTTTGTTAGCAACTTTTTTTTGTGCAAAATAATTGTCAATTACTGGTCTGTAATTAATTTTTCCTGTTGGATCAGCTTTTGCTGCAGTATCAGTTGTGTCAATTTTTATATCACCAAATTCATATGGGTTGAAAGATTTTTCACCAATAGTATGGTTGTTATATTTATCTGGGAATGGTGCGTTATTATAAGCGCTAATAACGGTGTCTTTGTAAGGAAATTTATCTGATTCAATTAAAATTGTGTGTAAAGAACTTCTGCGATATTTTATCTCAGGTTTAGTGTCTTTTACATCCTGTCCGATAACGTAATTAAAGCCAAGTACTGTAATTAAGCTTAAAAGTAAGAATTTTCTCATAATGTTTTTTGGTTAATTGTTCTATTCTTTAGGATTTTCGATTCTCCTCTGAAAATACCCTTTCAGATAAGGCCGTTTTTTTAAGTGGTACAAAGTCCACTGAAAAATAAATATCGAATTTATCAAAAAACAAAATTACAACGACTTAATAATAATCGTTGTAACAGTATGTCCTTTTTTAATCTTCCATTTATAATTACGGATTAAAGATAAAACAAAAAATAAATTAACTCCAAATAATTTTTAAATTGTGATAAGTATAAAAGCTTAATTAATTTTCGTACTTACAAATTGTAGACCAAAATTTGTACTTTTGAAAGTTCTATTTTTTCATGTTAAAAAAGTATTTTGGCAGACAGGTTACATATTGTTTCATTTAATATTCCTTATCCTCCTGATTATGGTGGGGTTATAGACGTGTACTATAAAATTAAAGCATTGCATGAAAAGAATATTGAAATTATTTTACATTGTTTTGAATATGGCAGAGAAAGAACTGAAGAGCTTAATAAAATCTGTTTTAAAGTAATTTATTATGAACGGCCAAAAGATTTTTTTTATGTGTTAAAATCATTGCCATATATTGTAATAACACGCAATTCCATTGAATTAAAAAATAATTTGCTAGCTGATAATTATCCAATATTTTTTGAAGGATTACATTCAACCCTATTTATTCCTGAATTAATATCAAAAAATAGAAATATTATAGTTCGTACACACAATATTGAACATAGTTATTATAGAGGGTTAGCAAAAGCAGAAACAAATATTTTAAAAAAAATATTTTTCAATTTTGAATCAAAAAAGTTAAAAAGATACGAGTCAATTTTAAGATCGGCTAAGCATATTGCTGCAATTTCTCCAAAGGATAAGGAGTATTTTAGTTATAAATATGGTCATTCAATACTTATTCCCGCATTTCATCCTCACGAAGATGTAGAGATTAAAAGCGGAAAAGGAGAATATGCACTTTTTCAGGGTGATCTTTCAGTTTCTGATAATGTTAAGAGTGTACTTTTCTTGATAAACAAAGTGTTTAATTTAATTGATATCCCATTTATTATTGCAGGTAAAAACCCTGATAATAGATTAGTTTTAGCTGTAAAATCAAATCAGAATATTAAACTAATTGCAAATCCTGATGAAAATAAAATGAATGAGTTATTAGCAGATGCACATGTTAATATTTTAACCACATTTAATAATTCTGGTATTAAATTAAAGTTATTATCAGCACTTTACAAAGGAAGACATTGTTTAGTAAATAATCTTATGGCAGAAAATACTGGCTTAGAGGGATTATGCCATTTTGCTTCAGATGCTTCGGAATTTAAAAGTCAGTTAAATAATTTATTTAACATTTCTTTTGATATTGATGAAGTTGACCATCGTAAGGGGATTTTAAACAATCTTTTTAATGTAAATAGCAATGCCGAAAAGTTAATTGAAATAATTTTTCCGAAATAAACTCGTTAACCTCATTATTAATAAATATTTTTGTTTAAATAATTTTTGTTTTGGGAGTAATAAGAACACAAACTATTAAAGGTACAGCATATACATACTTAGGTGCTGTATTAGGAATTGTTACAAATCTTTTTTTGCTAGCAAAATATTTTTCAACCGAACAAGTTGGATTGTTAAGTGTACTTGTTGCATATTCAATGCTTTATGCACAGTTAGCCAGTTTAGGATTTGATTATGTTACTCTTCGGCTATTTTCTTATTTTAGAAATGACACCAACAAACATAACGGTTTTCTTTTTATTCTAATTTCTACTTTAACTGTTGGAATGACATTGTCAACTTCGTTGTTTTTTATTATTAAGCCATATATGATTGAAGAAGTTGGTAATGCAACGAGTTTGTTTCCACAATATGTAAATTTTGTTGTTCCGCTAACATTTTTTACTTTACTTTTTATTTCATTTGATTCATATTCAAGAGTTTTATATAAGAGTGTTAGAGGCACTTTTCTTAAAGAATTTCTTCAACGATTGTTAATTGTTATAGCAATAATATTATATGTATTACATTTTTTAGATTTTAATGGTTTTGTTCTTGCTTATGTAATTTCACTTTCTCTTCCTACTTTAATCTTAATTTTATTAATAGTTAAAGATAGACAACTAAATTTTAATAGAGTAAGAGGTTTTGTAACTCCTGAGTTAAAGAAAAGTATGATTAGTGTGAGCTTTTTTGGAATAATTGCAGTTTTTTCAAGTTCAGTAATTCTAAGTGTAGATAGAATTATGATTGAGCGGATGATGGGATTGTCAGAGGCTGGTATTTATTCAATTGCGTTCTTTTTTGGAGTTGTTATTTCGATGCCATCAAGATCACTTGCCAAAATATCATCAACTGTTATAGCTGAAGCATGGAAGAATAACGACTTTAAAACAGTTAAAGATGTTTATTATAAAAGTTGTTTAAATCAAATGATTTTTTCTGCATTACTTTTAATTGGTATTTGGGCAAATGTTAATAATATTTTTCATATTTTACCTGATAAATATATTCTTGGGAAATATGTTATTTTATGGGTTTGTATAGGCAGTTTTATTGATATGTCGACAGGAATTAATCATGTTATAATTTCTACGTCAAAATTTTATAAAGCACAAAGTTTGTTTATGGCAATATTTGTTTTGATAATTGTTGTAACAAATTTCATATTTATTCCACTTTATGGTATGACAGGTGCTGGAATAGCAAATGCAATTTCACTGTTTCTGTTTAATTTAATGAGATGGATATTCTTATGGAATAAATATGATTTTCAGCCGTTTAACTTCAGGTATCTTCTGATTATCTTATTTGCCTTTATTGCATATATACCAGGATATTATCTGCCTGAAATGAACTCGTTTATTATAGATATTATTATTAGAAGTGGAATTATTTTTATTATTTTTAGTTTGTTAATTTATTTCTCAAAAGTTAGTGAGGATATTAATAATAGAGTGAATACGTATATTTCATTGGTGTTTAAGAAGAATTAAATATAATTTAACTAAACACTTCTGTTAATACTTCCAGCGATTTTACATCCATATTAGTCCCAGTGTGCAAAGTATAGTAATTTAACAAAACACCAATAAATTTTCTACGTTGAAGGCTGTTTAGTGGAATTTTCCAGAATGCTTCATTTTCAATAGTCATAAAGTTTTTAAGAATCTCGGAAAGTTCAGCATTTATTGTTTGAGATCCTGATTGGAATTCTACAAAATTTGCATTAAGTAAATCGAAATATTTTGTAGTAGGACTATAATTATTAACAGGATAAAATCCAAGAAAATGTGATAATCCCAGTAAAAAATAAATATGAAAATTAGCAGAAGAATTCTCCTCAATATCCAGTTTGTAAATCATGTTTTCGAGAAAATCATATAAATCTTCGTCTGTGTTCTGATATCTTACAGTTCTATTTAATACTTCTGCAAGAAACATTGCTACTGCCAGCTTTGAATGATCTTCTCTTAGTCTATTTAAAGAGTTTTTTAAATTAACTTCTTTAATAGGATGTATTTCTTTTTTTGGATTGTAAAATATTTCGGCATTAATAACAAAAAATGGATGGAAGAAAGATGGGGAGAATTTTGAACTCTTTGATCGCAGTCCTTTAGCTATACATGATATTCTTCCACGTTCACGTGTGAATAATTGTATAATAAATGAATTATCAGAATACTTAATCGTTCTTAAAACAATGCCTTCAACTTTCTCAATCACAAAGAATTTCTCTTATTTTTTAAACATTACTCTAAAAATGTATGGAAGCATTCCAATAAATAGTACAAAAACCATTATAAGTATTCCGCCACCATGATGTGGGTTATTTCCACCAGCTCCAATACCGCTAAGCATAGTATATGCGTGGAATGATAAGCCGCAAATAACAACTGCAATGCCTGCTAATGCTGTAAAAAATGCAATTAATTTACTTGCACTACGTGGATAATATATTTCTTCTTTTGTTTCGGTAATTGTTTTTGATGGGTCATTTGGATCCTGGCGTGTATTTGTTGTTTTTAAAACTTCAGGAGATTTTGAAGATAATGCATCGCTTAGTTTATAGTTTTCTCTGCGAAGCCAGAATAGAAATACTATGAATAAGAAAAGAAAAAGTATCACTGGCATTAGTGCAAATAATTTTCTGGTGTGTGTCATTGGATATAAACGGTGGGTTGCCTTTAGCATTTTCTTTCCATGTTTATCTTTTTTCATGAATTTCATGTGTTTTTCGCAATTTCCACTACAGTTTTTATCAAACATTTCATTGCCGCCACACATTGGTCCATCGCTCTCAATTTCAATATTTTCCTGCCCGTTATCATCTGTCATGATGATAATTCTTTTTTCGATTTTTTTAATTTGTTTAGAAGATGTGTCTTTCGTGTTTTGGCTAAAACCAATGAATGCAAAGAACACAAAAGTTAGTAGTAGGATGATTGTCTTTTTCATAAAATTGATTTTTAATGGGTTTAATTTGATAAAAGTACAAAAATTAATAAGCGATTCATAAATTTTAACATAAATATTTATTAAACATTTAATCAATAGATTACTTTTGAATAATACAATTAATATGAATAACGATTTTTGGAGTGAAAGATATTCTACAGATGAATATATATTTGGAATAGAGCCAAACGAATATTTTAAAAGTAAAATTGCTGAATTAAAGCCTGGAAGAATTCTTGTACCTGCAGCAGGTGAGGGGCGCGATGCAGTTTATGCCGCTACTATTGGATGGGATGTTATTGCATTTGATTTAAGTGAAGTTGGAAAAAATAAAGCTTTAAAGCTAGCTGCTTTAAAAAATGTAAAAATACATTATGATTTGTATGATGTTAATGATTTAACTGTTTTGGAAAATGAGTTCGACGCTGTTGTTATATCTTATTTTCACTTGCCTGAAAATATAAGAACAGAGTTTTTAAAAAAGATTATTTATTCATTAAAAGTTGGTGGGGTAATAATTCTTGAAGCATTTAATCCAAAACAATTATATAATAATTCTGGTGGACCAAATGATTTGTCGTTGTTTTTAACGACCGAAATTCTTAAAAATAATTTTAAAGAACTTGAAATTATTGAAAACAACGAGCACGAAATAATTTTAAATGAAGGTGATGGGCATAAAGGAAAGGCTAGTGTAGTAAGGTTTTTTGGAAAGAAGAGATAATGCCTTTTTTTGTTATTCTTGTATTCTTTTGAAGAAGTTACATTAATTGAAGTTGAACTACATGGTGTTGGGGCAATGTATGTTTCGGTATAGTTATAGCTTCATTTTGATTAATCTGTTTTGCAGATATTTTAATTATATTTAATGATAACAAAACAAATAACAATAAAAGAATTTTAGTCTTCATTTTATCCAGTTGTTTTTACATTGTTTTAAACTAAATAATAATATGGTATCCTATAGTTAGTAATGCATCTGGTGGCTCTTGGGTTATTTTAATATTTGGATTTTGCTTTAATGATTGAATATCTTTTTCAAAACTATCTGATCTGTTTGGTATATTTAAACCAATGCTAAAGAAGTTTTTTAATTTGGCTGATCTGAACTCTAACCCAAAAGTAAACGAAGAACCATAATATGTTTTATTATAATTTTCAGCTCCTATGATTACTATTACAGCATTGTATCCGTACATTATTCCAAAAAACGGACAAATAATCTGTTTAGGAGCAATACGATATAAAGCACCTATATTTACACCTGCATCGTTTAGGTTGTAACCTAAACCAAAAAATACTGATAAAAATTTGAAAGGTATAGAAGTTATTTTAATGCCTAATATTCCTCCATAATCTAATCCTATTCCAAATCCAAAGCCAAATTGCGGATATTGGGGAGTTAGTTGTTTATTTGCAAAATTATTTATTGATGTATCGTTTTTATATAAATTTGGAAGAGTAAATTCTTTATTTTTAATTGTATCGTTTTTTGTCAATTCATTTTGTTGTATATAAAAATCATATTTGTCCTGACTGATTCTATATAAACTAGTATCATTATTTAATTTGTATTCTAAAAATTGAACTTTGTCATTAATGATTTTACATTTAATAGTATCCTTATTATTGTTATAAAAAATCAAGTCTTGAGATTTTGCATTTAAAGCAAAAAGTATAAGAATTAATAAGCTAATATTAGTTATGATTTTCATTTTTATTTAAATTTAATCGAAGTAATAATTAGTTAATGTTTTATAAAAATATAAAAATATGAATAAATTATTAGAAATTCTTCAAGAC
>CAILUD010000198.1 GCA_903837285.1 uncultured Bacteroidota bacterium
CACCGGCAAACTACGCTAACACCAGCTTCGATCTTATTGCTGGTTTAAGGTTTAAATGAATTTATGTTTTCAAATGTTTTTTCTTACTTTTAACCAACTCTTACAAGAAAAAACGCAACAAGACGAAACTGCATACGTTAGGGGCTATTAATAAAATGAAGAAAACCCTCAGACTTTTATTGACTTTTTATAGAAGTTATTTTATAGCGTCGTTTTTAATAACTTTATGCTGCCTTCATATTTATAGAGTTTATGGACTTGAAACTTTTGTAGTTTTATTTTGGTTCAAAATAATTACTCTTGGACTAATTTATTTTTTCATAAAAACATACAAAAACAAAGAATTTTATTACTACCAAAATCTAGGTGTTTCAAAATTAAAATTATGGACTTCAACTATAACATTTGACTTAATTTTGTTCTTTGTTTTAATATTCATAGTTCATAAAATTAGATGAAACATAAATTTGAAGCTGATAGTATTCAATTGGAATTCGGAAAAAAAAGAATTCTATCAGGAATTTATTTCAAATGTGAAACAGGTTCAATAACTGGAATGTTAGGTAGAAATGGTCAAGGTAAAACATGCCTCATGAATATTGTTTATGGCAACCTGACACCTTCTAGCAAATCCGTTCGCTTTGACAATGTGACGATTTCTGAGGCATATAAACGACCTGACCTATTAACTTATTTACCTCAAAATAATTTCATACCTGGTTTTCTATCATTAAAAAGAATATTTCTAGACTTTAATCTTTCGTTTAAAGACTTTGAGAGTTATTTCCCAGAATTTAAAGAAAAAGAAAATACATTAATTAGGAAATTGTCAGGTGGACAAAGACGTTTAATAGAGGTTTATGTTATAATTAAATCAAAATCTCAATTTTCAATGCTAGACGAACCTTTTTCACATTTAATGCCATTTCAAATTGAAAAAATAAATGAAATATTAACAAATGAAAAAATAAAAAAAGGGTTTTTAATTACCGATCATATGTATCGACATATTTTAGATATTTGCAGCGACATTTACGTTTTGACTGATGGCAGCATAAAACTGACAAAGTCATTGGAAGAAATAGAAAATCTAGGATATTTAAAAAAATAACAGCCCCTAACACCAAACAAAACTAATTGGGCGTCGGGCACATTTTGAAACTTATGAAAACATTGAAAGTGCTGTTCAACTTGATAGGTCGGGAAGTTTCAATCGCCCAACCTAGTTCTGTTTGTAACCGTTATGTGCAAGCTATAAAAACAAAATCCGTATTGACAAATGAATTCAAATAGAATTTTTAAACAATTGGTAATTGTTAGTTTTTTAACAATTCAAATTTTATTAAACAGTTGTGTTCGTTGTACATGTATTAAAAACAAGAATGAATTTTCGAGTTATGAGAAAGAGTGGTTGACCGAAAATTTATTCACTGATTCTATTAAGTTTATAAATGATTTTAATCAATCAAAATATCATTACATTTATAAAGTTGAAGATATTGTTATACCAGAATGTAGCCCTGGAATTACTAAATGCTGTGTTTGTCCTGAGGACCATGACCTATATGGTTGTTATGAAGAATTAAAAGTAGCTAGTCATTCTTATAGCCTAAATTATATTCTTAAAATTGATATGTCAAGATTAAGTGGAAAACCATTTACAGTTAATTATTCTTTTTTGGGACAAAAATTTACATCATTTGAAAATAATCTAGACACATTCGTTGTAAAAAACATTAAGTATTACAATGTTAATTGTTATAATTTTATGGGTAATCCTTTTAATTCGTATCAGTTATATTATTCAAAATCCAAAGGTGTTTTGCAATATATTTACAATGACACAATTTGGTATAGACAACCTTAATAGTTTATAATTTCGACAAATAACACAAGTAAAAAATAGCCAGCACATAACACACGCTTGGCAAAACCTGGGCGGGCGGTGGCAACTTGACAATGTTAACAAAATACAAACCTCCACGTTGCTTGACAAAATCTGCAGCTAATCGCCCAGATTTTCCAAGCGCACCTCGTTAGCAATAATTGTTAAAGACTTACACGGAAACATTTTAATAAAATATTTCGTATATTTACATAATAAATTCAAATTAGCTATGACATCGTTAGAATTAAAGAAGTTGCTGATACACAGAATAGCAGAAATAAATGATGTGTCATTTTTAAATGCTATTAAAACAATTCTTGACACTAAGACTCAAACAAAAATCATGTCTTTGACTCAAGAACAACGTTTTGAGATAATTGAATCAAAAAAAGAAATTGAACAAGGGCTTTATATTGAGCAATTGGAACTAGATAAAGAAGTTGGACAATGGTTAAGCGCAAGATAATCTGGTCTCATAGAGCAAAAATTAAACTTTTTCAAATTCTTGAATTCTACGCCGATAGAAATAAAAGTATTTCATATTCCAAGAAACTATATAGCAAATTCAATAAAGAATTATCTGTTTTATTAAAACAACCTGAGATTGGAATTAAAACAGAAATTGACTCAGTTCGTGGACTTATTGTAGATGAATTTATTCTATTCTACGAAATTACTTCAGATAAAATATATGTTTATTCCGTTTGGGACTGTAGACAAAATCCTGACGATTTAGTTATAAAAAAATAACAACATATTGCTAACACCACCTACCACAACACCGTGCAGTAATGGGCAACTTGACAAATGTAACAAAGTTCAATTTCTTTAGCGGTTTGACAACCACTGCAAGAAATTGCACGGTGTTGGGTAGCTTAAAACGTTATGCGTCACTTTAGTGGAAATCCTACAAAATTCAAAGTATGAATTACAGACTTTTTCTATTCACAAGTTTTTTACTTTTTTCAATTGTTTCTTTTGGACAAGCTTCAAACGATTGGGGCGCATTTGCACAGTCAATGAATGCTAAACCATATTTAGGTAAAAAATTTATACTTGAAGCGGCTGTTAAGGTAAAATTAATCGACAAAACTGCTGATGCTGAAATTTGGGTTAGGGTTGACAAACCAAATAAAAAAACAGGCTTCTTTTACAACATGATGGACAAACCAATTAGGGCAAAGAATTGGGAAGTTGTAAAGATTGAAGGTAAAATCGACAAAGATGCGGAATATTTAGTTTTTGGAGGTTTGTATCATGGAAAAGGCATATTCTATTTTGACAATTTTAAATTATCTGTAGAAACCTCAAAAGGAAATTTTGAGGAAATTAAAATACCTAATGGAAATTTTGAAGACGACACTTTAACTTATAAATGGCATGCTTTTAATACTCAAGTTGGATTTGAATTAACAAATACTAAGAATGAATTTTTTGATGGAAAACAATCTTGCAAAGTTGACGGCTCTTTTATAAAAAAAATAAATACATATGGAGATAATGATAGTGTGGGGAAATATATTGATGCAAATGGGATAAAAATATATTATGAAGAATATGGAAAAGGAGAACCTTTACTATTGCTTCATGGAAATTCTGAATCAATTCAATCTTTTAGATTACAGATACCAGAATTATCTAAGTTGTATAGAGTTATAGCAGTTGATACAAGAGGACAAGGCAAATCTACTGAGGACGGGAGACTTTATACCTACGATTTGTTTGCGGAAGATATGAATGCTTTATTAAATAGCTTAAAATTAGACAGTGTAAATGTATTAGGATGGAGTGATGGTGGAAATACAGGTTTAATCATGGCGATGAAATATCCTAATAAAGTAAAAAAATTAGTTACTATGGGAGCGAATGTTTTTATTGATAATACAGTTGTAGATAAATGGGTGTTTAAAGAATTAAATAAACAACTTGTTGAAATGAAGAGTGACACTTCGTATGCAGACAGAAACCGTGTAAGACTAATTAACTTATTACTTACAGAACCAAAGCATGGTTTTGAGGAATTAAAAATAATAAGTTGCCCTGTTTTAATTCTTGCAGGACAAAAAGATATTATTAAAAAAAATCACACGAAAAGTATAGCTAAATATATTAAAAACAGTAGACTTTTAATTGCACCAAAAGAAACACATTATTATCCGATTGAAAGTTCAAAAGCATTTAATACTACTGTAATTGAATTCTTGAAGGAGTAATAGAAAAGCGAACGCATAACACCACCTACGATAACAACTAGCAGACATGGGCAGCTTGACAACTTTAACAAATAATAAAATATTTAACGGTTTGACACCGACTGCAAGTAAATGCTTGTCGTTACGTAGCTTGAACCGTTATAAACAAGCGATAAAAAAAAGAAAAGCACCTTGACACATTTGTGCAAATTGAAAAGTTTAAGCAGTTTGAAAACTCAAAAAAATGAAATAGAAATCATTTCATTGACACTTCCTTTGCAATTTGACAATTTTATAGCTCGTGGACAAGTACAAGAAAATAAAAATTTAGTTTTTTTCCCCACCGCACTTTTAGAAAGAAAAAATCAAACCCACAAAGCAAGAGTAATGCAAGCCACACAAGCCACTACACAACCAAAGCTTACATTACACATGCTTTCTTCTTTCGCTCATATTCGTAATTACACATTGTTTTATAGACTTTTCAATAAAATATTTTTTCATTCAAATAAAAGTATTGTAAATTTGAAACTTGAACATGAAAATGTTAGCATACGTTCTTTAAATAATATTCGTAGCGTTTATTGTTATTCTCTTACTGAAATCTCGCAAATTTTTAAGCACATAAGAATAATAAGTAAATGTTCACGCCAAAGGCGTGGACTTACTTTTATTTATGTGTGGGCTTCGCGAGAGCCTCAGTATGAATACAGTATTGTTCCATACCCTTTTTTTTGTTAAATAATTGAAATCGCAGGGTTACTTTTTTGAATACATAAACGACTATAGTCATTTAGCAAAATATTTATGTCTTTAATATTAACTCTAAAATTTCTAACTATGAAAAAATTATTTTTGATTTCATTCTTCTGTTTAGCTTCTACAGCTATTTCTTTTGCACAGTTAAAAGTGTTGTCTACAGGAAATGTTGGTATTGGCAACAATTTACCGTATGCACTGTTACATATTAAATCAACTGGTACAACGTATGCTAAAATGTTTCAATTAACAAATGCAACTACAGGTTCTAATAATGGTGATGGGCTTATTATTCGTTCAGGTTCAGGTGGAAATGATTTTGAAATAATTAATCAAGAAAATGGATATTTAAATTTTTATACCAATAATTCTGAAAAAATGAGAATTGAATCTGATGGTGATGTTTGTATTGGTACTACAGCTTCTGCTAATCAAGGTAAGCTTTATATCTATAATACAAATGGAAATGCAGGCCTACGTGTTAATAAATACTATACAGGTGGTGCTTATAATATTGTATCACAAGTTTCAGATACTTCGTGTAAGTCAATAGTCTCTCAATTTGGCGGAGCAGATAAATTTTGTGTATGGGGAAATGGAAAAACTAACATTGGTTTTAGTAATCTAACACCGTGGATGTTAGCTGTGAACGGTAATGCTTATTCTTGGGGTTTATGGTTGGGGTCTGATGTTAATTTTAAACAAAATATTACTGATATAGATACACCAATGGATAAATTAAATCAAATATCAGGAAAAAAATATCAATTTAACTCCGCAGCATTTCCTCAAATGAATTTCCCTAAAGGATACACTTATGGAGTAATCGCACAGGAAATTCAAGCAGTATTGCCAGAACTTGTTATGGCAGATTCGGCAGGTTACTTAGCAGTAAACTATAATGGTCTTATCCCTATTTTAATTGAAGCGGTAAAGTTGCAACAACTTACAATAAAAACACAGGAAGAACGCATTAACACAATTGAAAACGATCTTGTTAATTGCTGTAACATTAAATCAACAGAAAAAATGATGAACCAAACGCAAGGTTCTAATAACACAAATAATAATAGTACTACTGCTACTTTATATCAAAACGTACCAAACCCATTTAAAATAAAAACCACTATTCGATATTATTTACCAAATGAAAGTAATGTAGCTTCGATGCTTATTTTTGATATGCAGGGAAAACTTATAAAAACATACAATATAAACACAGCCGGTGATGGCAATATTGAAATAAATGCAGGCGAGCTGCAACCCGGTATGTATATGTATAGTCTTATTGCAAATGGTAAAGAGGTTGATACTAAAAAAATGATTTTAACAGAATAATCAACTTAAAATAATAATGTTATGAAAAAGTTGATTTCAATACTGATATTTAGTATATTTGTCTTTATGATAAATTCTTGGCAATTATATGCTCAACTTCCACCTTTTAACCCTAATTATTCTATGGTGTTTTGTGATAATTTTGACAGTCTTCATATTAACACAAATAATTGGAATAAAAATTTTAATTGGGGTAATGTTGATTATGCACTTGTTGACACTAATGGTGATAATATTACTGAAAAAGTATTTCTTAAATGTTATACTCCAGATTCAGAGTATAACTTTAATTTCGATACTTCTGGTACTGGAAAGATTAGCTTAAGAACAAAGCATGAAACTACTCCTTATTCAGGTTTAGTTTGGGATTATAATTATCTTGATACAATTTATATTGATCATAATATTCTTTATTCTGGACTAAATTCTTCATCTCATAGTGTCGGAACGTTCTCATTTTATTTAGATTCAACAACCTACTTGATGATAGTACAAGATTCTATTTATACTATTGACTCATTACATGTGACTAGAGATTCTATTCATCGAATGTTCCGTGCTTATAATAAAAACTTTAATTATACAACATCCATGCTTCGATCTAGGAATCAATATCGCTTTGGTTATTTTGATATTAAATTTCATTTACCTTACCTTGACAATAATCATAATAATCAAGGAGTAGGTCCTAATTATTGGTTATATGAAGCAAATGATACTATACCTTGGAGTGAAATAGATATATTTGAAATTAAAGATGATTCATTATTCAGTGGAGTTGGTCAATATAAACATATGCATACAGCTGCCACACATATTACACCTGACACACTAACTACAACTACGCTACAAAGTGATTATAAATATTTCAATCAATTGAATTTTTGCGATACTTGTTATCGTAATTTTTCAGTTTTTTGGGACGATAAAAACATAAAGTATTATACGGATAATAACTATTTATGGGAATCAAACAATTATCCAAACAGGATGATTGAAATGCCTCTGATAATTGGTAATTCTGTGCCAATAAATGGTTTTGGTAATACTTATATGCCTGACCTTATTTCGCCAATGCTTACTATATTGCCATATTATTATAGTATAGACTATATCAAAGTGTATCAATTAAAACAGCACTGTGACAGTAATGTAGTAATTACTACTTTTAATCCTGATAATTTTGGTTATGGTCTTTATAAAACTATTTCTCTGGGTGGAAGTGGAAGTAGTTCAACTATTCAATCTGGAAAAAAAGTTCCATTAATGGCAACTGATGCTGTTACTATTAATGGTACTTTTACAGTAGATTTAGGAGCTGAATTCTCAATCGAAACTAGACCATGTCTTCCACAAACAATGTCACATAAAAGTTTGCAACAGGGAACACAAATTCCACCGCCTGATTCATTTTATAAAACATTTTTCGCATATTAATAACAATAAATTATGAAATATTTTAATAAAACGTTGTTTTTCTTTGTAAACATAATAATATTCTCTTTTAACAATTTGTTTGCTCAGAAAAATGATTTTCGGGATTATTATATTGGTACATATTATTGTACTAAAAGCTATATTTGCTCTCCACCTATAACTCCATCCCATCTTTATGTATATATTAATAAATCTTCAAATTATGTAAATGAGATAAAATTTATTGATTCAACTCTAAGTGTTAATGATAGTGTTGCCTGTTATACTATCATTGACTCTTTAGGGAGCATTATTTCAGGCGATTGGGGCATAAATGGAAGTTTTATTAATCATGATAGTCTTCATATTAATCTTCCTATAAGCAGTCCACAATGTTATGGGTTTTGGTATAACGGGAAGAAAATCTCTTCGTCAAATATTTTAACTGAAACTTTAGAGAATAAATCTTTAATTATTTACCCAAATCCTGTTATAAATACAATTTATTTTTCATTACAACAAAATACAAATAGTTTATTTTTATTACTTACCGATTTGCAGGGTCGTATTATAAAAACAGGATTAATTAAAGGTCTGCAAGACAAAATGGATGTTTCGGAATTGCCACAGGGAATGTATTTACTAAAGGCAGGCAATGAACAAGGTGTTGTGTCAAAGAAAATTATTATACAGCATTAAAAGAGAGATTACAGGACTATGTCTTGTAATCTTCTTTATTTTTGATTTTTTGCATAAAAACACCCCAACTCACAAGTGTAACCACATTCCGCTTTCCCTCAAATGCCACCCTGCAACCAAAAAAGCGTAAAAAGGTTAAACTTTTTGCCTTCCATTGCTTTCTACAAATTTTACTGCAACTTGACAATTATTTGAAAAATAAAGAGATTTCCCCTGTCAAAAAAACTAAATTTTCAAGTGTCCGCTTAAAGCCTACTGACAAGAATAAAGATTGTAAAGCATGCCTAACAATGAATATAATAAATCGCCAGTTTATAACACCACCTACCACAACACCGTGCAGTAATGGGCAGCTTGACAAGGTTAACAAAGAACAATTTCTTTAGCGGTTTGACAACCACTGCAAGAAATTGCACGGTGTTGGGTAGCTTAAACCGTTATAGCCAATGCTTAATAAAAACAAGAACTCAATAACCTAAAAATATGGAAAACAAGACACAACAACAGTTGATGGAAGAATTAATTTTAGCGAACAAGGAGTTATCCTTTCAACTTGAAGAAAAGAAAAAGCGAGCAGCTGAATTAATTATTGCCAACGAAGAAAAGGAAAAGCGAGCAATTGAATTAATTATTGCCAACGAAGAAAAGGAAAAGCGAGCAATTGAATTAATTATTGCCAACGAAGAAAAGGAAAAGCGAGCAATTGAATTAGATATTGCTATTAAAGAGAATGAAGAAAAAAATATTCTTATAAAAACAATTAACGAAGAATATGAAACAACAAATGAAGAACTAAGACAAACAAATCAGCATCTAATAATATCCAAAGAAAAAGCAGAAGAAAGTGACCTTTTAAAATCAGCATTTCTTGCAAATATGAGTCATGAAATTCGTACACCAATGAATGGCATTTTAGGTTTTACAGACTTACTAAAATCTCCAAATCTTACTGGTGAAAAACAAAAAGAATTTATAGCACTTATTGAAAATAGCGGAAATCGAATGCTTAACATTATTAACGATATTATTAGCATTTCAAAAATTGAATCAGGTTCAGCAGAAATTAGAATTTCTGATTCTAATGTATGTGAATTAATCGAATATATTTATCATTTCTTTAAAACTGAGACTGAATTAAAAGGACTAGAACTAATTTTTAAAAATAATGTAAATGCTAATGCTGCTTTTTTAAAAACCGATAAAGAAAAAGTATTTGCAATCTTGACAAATCTTGTTAAAAATGCCATTAAATTTACGCTAAGTGGATTTATCGAAATTGGCGTTGAAAAAACTGAAAAAGAATTTTTATTTTTTGTAAAAGATACTGGCGTTGGCATTAATCATGAACAAAAAGAATTTGTTTTTGAAAGATTTATGCAAGGAAGTATTTTACTAACACGAAACTATGAAGGCGCAGGATTGGGATTATCAATTTCTAAAGCATATGTCGAAATGATTGGTGGCAAAATTTGGTTAGAAAGTGAATTAGGTAAAGGAACTACTTTTTATTTTACTATTCCTTGCAATACAGACACGGAAGAAATAAAACATATTGAAAATAATGCAATTCAAAATAAAGAAATAAATAAAAATAATGGAATCAAAATATTACTTGCCGAAGACGACGAAACAACTGTAACACTTAATAGAATTAATTTAGAACATTACTGCAAAAATATTTTAATCGCCAAAAACGGATTAGAAGCTGTTCATATGTGTCGTAATAATCCAGACATTGATTTAATATTAATGGATATGAAAATGCCAGAAATGAATGGCTATGATGCTACAATACAAATTCGACAATTTAACAAAGAAGTAATTATTATTGCACAAACAGCATATGCTCTTTTAGGTGACAAAGATAAGGCAATAGAAATAGGATGCAATGATTATATTTCAAAACCAGTTTTAAAAACTGATCTGCTCGCTTTAATACAAAAGTACTTCTAAAATTAATTCTCAACAATTTGACAAATACGCAGACAAAAAAGCACATGGCTATAACACTACCTACCACAACACCGTGCAGTCATTGTCGGTTTGACAATGACAACAAAACAAAAACGGTTCAGCGGTTTGACAATTTCTGCAAGAAATTGCACGGAGTTGGGTAGCTTAAACGTTAGCGGTCATTGTAAACACTGACCCCTGAAATCAAAATGAACAGTATAGAAATAAAAAAAATAACCATGAGAAAAACAATACTTATAATTGGCATTTTCCTAATTTCATTGACAACAAATGCACAATTTGGAAGTCCA
>CAILUD010000199.1 GCA_903837285.1 uncultured Bacteroidota bacterium
ACCGGCAAACTACGCTAACACCAGCTTCGATCTTATTGCTGGTTTAAGGTTTAAATGAATTTATGTTTTCAAATGTTTTTTCTTACTTTTAACCAACTCTTACAAGAAAAAACGCAACAAGACGAAACTGCATACGTTAGCAAATAGTGAAAGAAATGACATTACAACACATTATATTTTGTATTTTAAACCTTATTGGTTATTTGACATTTTCACAAAATCCGACAACTGACTTGGCAAAAACTGATTCATTACTAAATCTAATAAAACAAGGAAGCGACAATGTTGAGATAATTGTAGAACTATATAGAATTAATAAAAATCTTAGTACTGACTCCATAAAAAGCATTATGGAGATTTCAAATGAAAATTGTAAAAAAAACTTTAAGAAGGAAAAAATAAACTTTAAAGTTGAATGTGAATTGAGAGATATATTTTTAAGTGACCAAATTTATAGAATCAATTGTAATTTTCATAAATCTAAAACTATAAGAGAAGTTAAAATGAACGACTCATTGCTTCAATTAAAGTTTTCTGCACTTTACAATGACAGTATTTCAATAGAACTATTATCGTCAAAAACATTTAGTACATTGTTGCTGCATTCTACATCGACAATAAATTCAGTTTTTTTTGAAAGATATTTTCAAAAGTATTCATCATTATTGAATAATGATTTTAGTTATAATAATCTTAGAGGACTTATGGATGCTTATATAAAATTCAAATACAATAAACAATATTTTGAAACTGGATATGGCAATGGATTGCTCCCTGACAACTCATATGGTTTATTGGAAAGAATGAGTGAGCCTGAATTTAAAACTGTTTTAGAAGGACTAAATATCAAAAACCCTAAATTATAAAATTCACCATTTGCTAACACACGCTTGGCAAAACCTGGGCGGGCGGTGGCAACTTGACAAAATTAACAAACTACAAACCTCCCCGCTGCTTGACAAAATCTGCAGCTAATCGCCCAGATTTTCCAAGCGCAAACCGTTACCAACAAGCGTAAGAATTGAATATGAAAATAAAATATTATAGAAGCATTATTTTTTGTAGGACACCCCTTGAAACAAATTTTCGTTTTAATGACTTATTTCAAATTTATCCTTGCGACTTTGAAAATTCACCTAAATCGGAACGAAACGATGAAATACCTATTGTAATTGAGTATTGGGTGGATGAAGATGAGAATCCTGAAGTTTCTGAAGATTTGATTGACATAAAAAGCTTTGTCTCATCTTCAACAAATCAAATAAATAAACTTAATCGTATAACACGACTTTTAACAGCAACAACAAATCATCGGTTTTCCTCAGGATTAGGTTCGGGAATATCTTGGGGTATTACATTACCTGAGCAAAATAATTTTGAAGAAAACGAAGAAGAATATAATAATCAGTCAAGTCAAAATTTCATTAACTTATATTATTATCCTAACATGGCAAAGGATTTGAAAATTACAGAATTTTCAAAACAAATACATTCAGACTCAAAATTAGTATCACACAAAGAGTACTTTATTAATGACCCATTTGATGACAAAACAAAAATTATTACATTTCCAAATACGATAAAAAGTATTCTTGAAAATTATCTTAATTTAGATATAGCTTCAAGAAAAATAGTAGATACTGTTGCACATCTTATTTGCAATGGCATTGACTTAAAATTAAAAATGAAAAGCATATCGTTTTTGACTCTTGTTTCAAGTATTGAAACGTTAGTGAATTTTGAATATAAAAATCAAAAAGAGGGCATTAAATATGCTTGTAATGATTGTCAAACCTTACAAGAATCTCCAATAAAATGCAAAAATTGTGGCAGACCAATTTGGGGTGTTAGAGCAAAATTCAAATCGTTTTTGAAAACTTATGTTGCAAGTAGTTCTTATTCTGTAAAAAAATATAATAGAATTTACGATCTTAGGTGTAACATTGTTCACGATGGTTTGTTGTTGCTTGGTGACGAACAATTTGATTGGACAAAGTCTGAAAAAGAAGATAGTCAATGGTTAACTCACATTGAAACTATTCAATTGGCTCGATTAAGTTTAGTGAATTGGATATTATTAAGACAAAATAAATAAACTTTTTCAATTAAGTAAAAACGCCAGTTGGTAACACCACCTACCTACTAGTTACCAACAATGAAATCAGTAGATTTCGCTCAATATCAAATCATTGCATTGCCTTGGGTATAGGGTATCAAAAGGACTCTTAACATTAAGAAATGAATAATTAGCAACGTGTAAATAAATCATTGTAGTAGAAATATCACCATGACCTAATAAATTTTTTACCGTAACAATATTCACTCCATCTTCAAGTAAGTGAGTAGCATAACTGTGTCTCAGGCTATGTATACTCACTTTTTTATTTATTTGGGTTTTTCTCAAAGCTTGACGCATTATCCAGGTAATACCATTTCTACTGTATGCGTTATTTTTATTATTTCCATAAAACAACCAAGTCTCTGGATTATCTTGTTTAATATATTTTTTTAACCCATGAGCCATATATACTGATAGTGGTACTATACGGTCTTTTTTATATTTGCTTTGTCTTATGTGTATTGTTCTACGTTCAAAATCGATGTCTGAAATTTTAAGGTTTATGACTTCTCTTGATCTTAACCCAGCAGAATATACTAAAGCTAAAACTACACGATGTTTTAAATGTTTTGATGCAACAAAAAGTTTCTTAAGTTCACTTCTGTTTAATATTACGGGTAAATGAAACTCCTCTTTTATAGAAGGTAAACTAATTGCTCGATCCTCTTTTCCTATATGACGAAAATAGTATCTTAAACCGTAAACCATATGCTTAAAATAACTTCGTGATGGACAATTTTGCTGAGAAGCTAAAGTATATAGGTACTTGTTAATTTGCTTATTTGTTATATAAAATGGAAGCTTTCCGAAATGTAGACTAATTTTCGCAATTTGGTTTGAATAGTTTTTTAATGTGTCGTCACTTTTGCCTTCAATAGTTATTTGTTGTTCCATAGCTTTATAAACTTTATGGAATCCATATATTTTACTAGTTGCTTTTTCAATTAAAGAGGGATTTTGTTTTTTTTCATAATAGGAATTGTTAGATTATTAATTTATCGCAATGTAGTATGAAATAATCTTAGAAATAATTTTTTGAAGATGGGTAATAGAGTTTTTCTATTACCCATTTTATTTTAAATACTGTTTAATCTTAAATGCTTGGCATTTTTAGCAAAAATTCATCGTTGTTATACATTCCAAGAGATTTTAAATAATTATCCGTCATCTCTATGCTTGAATGCCTGCATTGTCTTTGTATGCTTTTAATATCAACTCCTGCTTTATATGCTTTTACTACTCCAGTATGTTTCCATGAATAAAGTGTATGAACATTATCCATTGTTAAATTATCAATATATGTTTTGTGTCTGTATGTCATAACATTTTTCCCAACTGCTTTGCCATTTCTATTTTTGAATAAAAGTCCTTTTTTATCTTTAAAGAAATTAGTGTTTTCTAGAAAATTCATAAAAGGAGAGGGAATATCAATATATGCTTCCTTTCCATTTTTAGAAATATTAGCAGGTACAAAAATTTTATGTGTTTTTAAATTAACATTCTCCATTGTTAGGGCTCTTATTTCTATAGGCCGCAAATAACAGTAATATATAAATAATACGAACGTCCATAGTTCTATATCTTTCTTTTCAATAGCTTCTTTTAACTTTGTTATTTCGGCATCTGTATAAGCCAGATTTTGATAGGTTTTTACTTCTTTACGTTTTTTTATTTTTACAAATGGGTTTTCTTTAATAATTTCTCGCTCGATTAATTCATTGAATAAAGATTTTAAATATGAAATTTTTCCATTAATTGTTTTTCCAGATAATTGTTCATCGACTATTAAATGATCAACAAAACTTATTGCATGCATTCGATCTAAATATCGAACATTGATATTAGACAATCGATTTTTCAGTGTCCATGCCAAAAAACAATTTAGTGTACTGCTAAAGGATAAATATGAACTTTGGCGGAAAGTTTGTTTTTTAATTTCAAGAACATTCCTTAATGCTTTTTCAAGAGTAGTTCCTTCTTCAACGCTACCAACAACTTCAGATTTTTTATTTGCATCAATATGATAACCATCTTCTAGTAGTTCATTTATGGATTTTATCCTTTGTTTAGCAAACGCATTTCTCTCAATTGTGGTTGAGTAATTATTCACAGAATAATCTCGTTTTCGAACCATTTTACGTTGTTGAATATCCCAAACATAAAAAATAATATACCACCTATTTTCAAGGTTACCATCACAATTATTTAGGGTAGCTTTTCGAAATGGATAAGTGCAGTTTCCCATGTTTAATCTTTTGAGTTCAAAATTGGCGATAACTGACGCAGAAGTGACGCCAGACTGAAAACTAAAATTCCCAAGCACGTGATTTTCACGCGCTTGGGAAGATTTTGGGTGGAAAATGG
This sequence comes from uncultured Bacteroidota bacterium, assembly GCA_903837285.1. Classification (GTDB taxonomy): domain Bacteria; phylum Bacteroidota; class Bacteroidia; order Bacteroidales; family GWA2-32-17; genus GWA2-32-17. The sequence continues at coordinate 4,484 of CAILUD010000199.1, forward strand.
GGCTCGAACCCACGACCCTCAGAATCACAATCTGATACTCTAACCAGCTGAGCTATTCCCACCATTTTGAGAATACAAAATTATAAAAATATTTTAATTTAAAATATCTTTATTTTAAGCTTAATGGATTTTTAACTTTCTCTTTCATTAAAACGAAATTTAACACATCTATAACTGTTTTAACGTAATGAAATTTAAGCCCTTTCAAATATATCTTACTAATTTGATCAACATCTTTTAAATTATCGACCGACAGTATTATTTCTTCTATGCCTGCTCTTTTGGCAGCTAGAATTTTCTCTTTTATACCACCAACAGGCAAAACTTTACCTCTTAAAGTTATTTCGCCGGTAAGAGCTATATTTTTTCTTACTTTTCTTTGGGTAAGTGCCGAAGCCAAGGATGTTGCCATTGTAATACCTGCTGAAGGTCCGTCTTTTGGAATTGCTCCTTCGGGAACATGAACATGGATATTCCACTTTTCGAAAACTTCATTATTTATTTTTAAAGTATCGGCGTGCGATTTTATGTATTCTAATGCTATGACTGCTGATTCTTTCATTACATCGCCTAGGTTTCCGGTAAGGGTTAAGTTTCCTTTTCCTTTACTTAAACTGGTTTCAATAAATAATATTTCGCCGCCAACTGCTGTCCATGCCAAACCGGTAACTACTCCTGCAACTTCGTTTCCTTCATATTTATCTTTTGAAAATTCTGCCGGTCCTAAAATTTTTCTTAATTGATCTTCTGTTAAATTAACATCGTACTTCTGTTTGAATGCAATATTTTTTGCTATGTTACGAATAACTTTTGCAATCTTTTTATCTAATGCACGAACACCAGACTCACGTGTATAATCTTCAACTATTAATTCAATAACTTCTTTAGGAAAACTAACCTGATTAGCTTTTACTCCATGTGCTTCGAGTTGTTTTGGAATAAGGTGACGTTTTGCAATTTCAATTTTTTCTTCAACAATATAACCACTAACTTCAATCATTTCCATTCTATCGCGTAAAGCAGGATTTATTGTATTTGTTTGATTTGCCGTAGCAATAAACAAAACTTTTGAAAGATCATAATCCGCTTCTAAGTAATTATCATGAAAAGCATTGTTTTGTTCTGGATCTAAAACTTCTAAAAGCGCAGCAGCAGGATCTCCTCTAAAATCAGTTCCAACCTTATCAATCTCATCGAGCATAAAAACAGGATTCGAGGATTTCATTTTTTTTAATCCCTGAATAATTCTTCCAGGCATTGCTCCAATATAAGTTTTTCGATGTCCACGAACTTCAGATTCATCGTGCAAACCACCAAGTGACATGCGTACGTATTTACGTCCCAACGCACGTGCAACAGATTTTCCGAGTGAAGTTTTTCCAACTCCCGGAGGCCCGTATAAACAAAGAATTGGAGCTTTCATATCACCTTTTAATTTTAATACTGCAAGGTGTTCTAATATTCTGTCCTTAACTTTATCTAATCCAAAATGATCTTCGTTAAGTATTGTTTGCGCCCGCTTTAAATTAAAATTATCTTTTGTAAATTCATTCCATGGTAAATCAACCAGCAACTGTAAATAATTTACCTGCACAGAATATTCTGCAGCAGAAGGATTCATTCTTTTAAATTTTTCGAGCTCTTTGTTAAATATTTCTGCAGTTTCTTTACTCCATTTTTTTTC
>CAILUD010000200.1 GCA_903837285.1 uncultured Bacteroidota bacterium
TGGAGAACTCAGGAAGCCATAAAAGGCAGATCAATTCAAATGTTTAATCATCCATTAAGAATGGTTGCTTAATCCGCGCGCCGGGGTGCGAAATCCCCGGTTTTTTTTAAATTGCACTTAACGTCCGCAGGTATGTTTAGTGCCAGATTAAATAGTACAAACTTTCAAAATACAGATAAAGATGAAAATAGAACAAAAGTTAAATATCGCAGAAACACAGGCATTAAATATACCTGTTGTTATGGCAAGTATTATTACTGATATAGAAAAACAAATAAATGAAACAAAAAATGAACAATGCTGGAATGCCGAAGAAGTTGCAACTAAGTATGGTAAAATTGATGCTTATACTGATATAATAGATATAATAAAAACAAAATATTTGCCATAACTACTTAGTAGCATACACTATTACATTTACATACCAAAATTAGATTAGTAGCATAAACTTAATATTCGTCAAAATTATGAAAAATTACACACTTTCTTTTATTGCTTTGATAGGAATTGTACTTACAATTACTTATCTTTATGTTAGTTTACAATTCGAAAAGGAATGTAAACGCCAATACGATAACGGCTATAAAGCCTGCTATCAAACGTGGTCTAATGTCAACCAAAAAGACGTTCGAAAAATAATTATCGAAACACGCGACAGCTTAGTTATAATTAAAAATCCTTTTTATGATAAAAATTAGTAGCTTAAAGCACCAATTAAGGTGCAACGAAGTACTGTATTCTTTTTCTGGAAATGAAAAGTACAACCAAGAAATTAAAATTCTTAAATACAAACTATTTTTACTTACAAATTATGAAGAAATTTTATACGAGTGTAGAAATTAACGGATACCTACACGTTCTATGTGACTCCGAAATTGGAGGAAACTACAAAGGTACTGGTAAAGCGCTTTGCGGAATCCTAAAAAAAGGCGAAAGTTTAAACGGATTTCTGAAAAAACGCGATGAAAGAATTAAAAAGTGGACTAATTTTAATAAATCTTTATGAGAACAATTTACAAAGAAAAACAAACGCAGCAAGATAATAAGCCGGAAAAAGTAAGCGATATTGTCGAGGCTGCAAAAAAAACACTCGAAAAAGCAAAGGCGCAATTAAAGACTAAAAAAACTAAGTTAGTTGCAATTCCTTATGGCGAAACTAATACTATTGTTGAGGTTGCTGAAAATATGCCTTTTGAAACTGTTATGTTTAAATTTAACGAGTCAAGGAGGGCACAATTATGTCAATGGTAACACTAACGTACGAAGGCAACAACACCCCAGCATTGTTAGAAATGCTGACATTTATTAATAATCAATTAAAATAAAAATTATGAGCTTATCAAACCCAAAAGTCTCAAATCCGGTTACAAAATTCATGGAATTTAAAGGCGATGCCGGTACATTTTCTTACTTCGATAAATCAATAGGCGAAAAAGGCGAAAATGTAAATATTTCTTACCCTTTTTACTTTATAGTATTAGACCAACTTAATACTATTAAAGGCTTTAACGAGTCGCTAAATTGTGGTATTTATTCGAATGAAGTAAAAAACTTATCTGAAGAAATTCTTACTGTTAAAACTTTTAAAAAAGGTGTTAATATCGTCGGAAAGTACAACGATATTAAGGGCGAAGTAGTTAAAGAAGGTGGTAAATTCACAAAGTCAATTTATGCAATGTGGATAAAATCTAAAGATGAGGTCGAAATGGTTAACCTTCAATTAAAGGGAGCGGCTTTTTCTTCATGGTTTGAAGCTGGAATTAATACAGACAATTTCGGTGTTGTGATAAAAGCTAACAAAGAAGGCAAGAAGGGGAAAGTAGTTTATAAGATGCCTGTTTTCGAAAAGCTTAATATTATGGGTAATTTGGAAATGCGTAATAAGGCCGTCGAAATGGATAAGATTTTGCAGCGCTTTTTTAAACATAGAAAAGAAGCAAAGATTGAAGCCGAAGAGGCTTCCGAAGTTGTAAAAGATGAAATCGAAAACGATTTTATTTCGCCAAGTGAGGAA
>CAILUD010000201.1 GCA_903837285.1 uncultured Bacteroidota bacterium
AGTCTCTTAGTTGTAAAAAATATTTAAAGAATGGCTGAAATATCAAAAATAGAAATTTTAACTTCGTGTCCCTTCGTGATAGCCTTTGAGTTCCTTCGTGGTAAAAAAGAAGCTAACCACAAAGTCTCACTAAGAAAGTCGCAAAGTAATATATTGAAGAAATTAAAAACCTTCGTGCTCCTTTGTGAAAACCTTTGTGTTACTTCGTGGTAAAAAAATAAACTAAAAAAAACAAACTAAAAATAATATAATATGAAAAACTTAATTTATCTGGTATTGTTAATGTTTCTCTTCTCTTGTTCAGAAACTATTGAAAAAGTTGAAACTCCTGAATTAGCTCAATGGAGAGGCGATAACCGCGATGGAAATTACAACGAAACAGGTTTGCTCAAATCGTGGCCAGCAAATGGACCAGAATTAGTTTGGTTTAATGATAGTATTGGTAATGGATATGGTTCCCCGGTTATTACATCTGAGCGAGTTTATATTAATGGAGAAATTGATAGCATAGGTTATTTGTTTGCGTTCAATTTAAATGGAAAACTCCTATGGAAATCGCAATACGGAAAAGAATGGACAGAGAATTATGTTGGAGCCCGTTCAGCTCCTACAGTTGTTGGTGATTTAATTTATGTTTGCTCAGGAATGGGTGAAATTGCTTGTTTTGAAAAGGAGCAAGGAACTAAAAAATGGTCCAAAAATATGGTTACCGATTTTCATGGTAAAAATATTCATTTTGGATATTCAGAGTCGTTATTAATAGATGATAGTACTTTGTTTGCAACTCCTGGAGGAAAAGATACTAATGTTATTGCACTTAATAGATTTAATGGTGAATTAAAATGGATTAGTAAAGCGAAAAGTCAGCTTAGTGCATATTGTTCTCCATTGCTTATAACTCTTCCTTCACGAAAAATTGTTGCAACATTTTCTGATAATGAATTTTTTGGATTAGATGCAAAAAATGGTAATTTGTTATGGTCGCAAAAGCAAGATACATTCTGCACTATTCATGGAAATACTCCAATTTATGAAAATGGTTTTATTTATTATTTTGCAGGTTGTGGAAATGGCACTGTAAAGCTCCAATTATCCGAAGATGGCAGTTCTGTAAAAGAAATATGGAAAAACACTGATCTTATTAATTATTTTAGTGGAGTTGTTAAATTTAAAAATAAAATATTTGGAGCATCAGAAGATAAAAATAAATGGGTGTCTATAGATGCAACAACCGGAAAATTAGTTGATTCGTTAGATTTTAAAAAAGGTGTAACTATTTGTGCTGATAGTATGTTATATTTATATAACGAAAAAGGTGATTTTGGATTGGTTAATCCTAATGGTGAAAAAATGCAACTTGTAAGTTCGTTTAAAATATCTAAAGGATCAAAAGAACATTTCTCGCACCCTGTAATTAAAAATGGAATATTATACCTCAGACATGGTAAATCTCTGATGGCCTATAATATCAAAAAACAAACAAAATAATTTTTAACCTAATAACTCATTAACTAAATAACCCATTAACTTTTTACTTACAAAAATGAAAAAAAGAACAAAAATTATTCTCATTGTTTTTTCAGTATTCATAATTGTTGGATGTATTATAGGTTACAATGTATACCAAATGATTGCTGGAAGTGAATCGTTAACCGGAAATATAGAAGCAATACCATCTGTTAAAGTTGAGATACCTCCTTTAACAAAAGGTGATGCCGATTGGCCAAATTGGAGAGGTTTAAATTTTGATGGTAAAAGTTCAATAACCGGTATTAAAACTGATTGGTCAAAAGGGTTAACAAAGGTTTGGCAGGTTGATTACCTATGTCAGGATAACGCTACTGCATCGTGGTCAACCCCGGTAATACAAGGTAATAGATTAATTATTCCAGGACGTGACGAAAAAAATGATTTGGTATTTTGTATAAATTCTGAAACCGGAAAACTAATATGGAAAGGATCATATGCATCAATAACCAATACCAGTCATGGACCCGGTGCACGTGCTACTGCTGTTATTGATAGTAATCTTGTTTATACATTCGGACGTGGCGGTGATGTTGCTTGCTGGCAATTGCTAGATGGTAAAATGTTATGGAAAAAGAATGTTATGGATGAAGGTGGAAGCGAGCCACAATGGGGACATTCAGCCACACCATATGTTTTAAATGATAAATTAATTGTTCAGGGTGGAGGTAAAGCAACTGTAATTGCTTATGATAAACTTACTGGTAAATTGTTATGGAAATCAATGGAAGGAGAAGCTGGATACTCTGCTGCAATGACTATTGAATTTGATGCTATTCCAAAACTTCTTATTTATCATGGCACAGGGCTTTCATGCTTAAATCCTCAAGATGGAAAGGTGTTATGGACAGTTCCATGGCTTACTGAGTATAATGTTAATGCAACTACACCAATAGTTACAGGAAATCAGATTTTTCATACTTCCGGTTATGGTATGGGTGGTGAGCTAATCGAAGCTACCGAAAAAGGTTATAAAGTAATATGGAAGAATAATGTTATTGAAGCACAGCACTCAGATCAGATTTTAATTGATGGCTATTTATATGGATATGCTGGTGAAAGTAATAACCGAAGCCCTTTTAAATGTGTAGAGTATAAGACTGGAAAAGAAATGTGGAGCACTAATGAAATTGGTGGAGGTACATGTATTTTTGTTGATAATCATTTAATTTGTCTCGATGTTAAAGGAAATTTGTACCTTGTTAAACCCGATTCTAAATCCTTTAATAAACTAGGAGAAATTAAAGAAGCAATAAAGGAAGTTAAAAGTCTTGCATGGACTTCACCAGTTGCAGCAAATGGCAAATTGTATTTGCGTTATATGCAAACTCTAATTTGTTTTAATTTACTTAATTAAAATAGTTTGAAAAATGCTATAATTCAATAGAACAGAAACGAAAAAATATTATGTAATTTAAATTTTTGTTCTTTTTTTAGTGAAAAATTATAAGCATTAATATTAATATACTTTTTAACTTCTTGTAACAATGTGTCGGTTTTTATTGGTTTTTCAATATAACCATTGCCAATTTTTGTCATTAAATCATCTTTAGCAAAGTCTTTAGCATATGCCGTTTGAAATACAATTGGAATTTCTTTTCTTATACTTTTAATATGCAGAGCAGTCTCAAAACCATTTATCCCCTTTAATTTAATATCCATTAGAATTAATAAAATATCGTGATTTTTTACGCATTGTTCAAACGCTTCAATACCACAGCCTGCATACAATACATTTATGTTGAAGCTTGATAATATTTCTTTTATAAGATAGAAATTATTATAATCATCATCAACTACTAGTATTTTTGGACTTTCATTTTTCATAACAAATGCTTTTATTATCTACTCAAAATTAGCTATTAACGATCCTTTTTTTTAGAGTTTATGTACTCGAAAAAACAGGTGTTTTTACCTGTTTTTTCGAACTGAAAT
>CAILUD010000202.1 GCA_903837285.1 uncultured Bacteroidota bacterium
AAAAATATAAAGATTTAAATTTAAAATTTCTTTTTTCGTAAATCAAAGTAGGGAAAGGAATTTTCAAGCAATTAAAGGCTTTAAAAACACTCTTTAAAAATTTATTTTTTACTTTTATTTGAGTTAAATCTGCATCAAGCGATAAAAAATACTGGCGATAACGTTCTGAAATAGGTATAATTGACTCAGAAGTTATCCCATAATTATCAATTCCACCAAGCATTGATTCACCACTATATCCAAAAGCAATATTTAACCATCCAGGCATTTTTTTTATTCCAGTAACCGACTTTAAGTTACACGATAGCCAATAAGTTTGTCCATTGTAATCTTTAATAATAGATTGAAAATCATTTTCTCCAAGCGCATCTGGTCTATAAATTGGGAATTCGGTTGGGTGGTATGAAAATTTTAAACGACAGATTTGTTTTTTGAAAAAGATTTCCTGGCTTGCATAAAGCAATGATCCGCTAAAATTTGCAGTTAGATCAGTTAGAGAGGCTCCCCATTTTGAAGAAAAGCCATCAAATATTTCAATGCCCGACATAGCTATAAACGCAATACCTGAGCCATACAAAACTGATTTTCTATGATTCATTTTGCTCCAATCAAAACCATTAATTAAAGCAGAGCTTAGATAATACGATGAAAAGCTATGACCTAATTTATCCATTTGAAGCCATTCTTTACTGTCATCAAAAAAATGGAATGAACTATGAGAATAATTTTTATACCATAATTCGTTTAACATTAACATCGAACAAGTGTATGTTGTTGCAGTAGCTCCCGAGAAAAAATATAATCGTTTTTTATTAATTAAAGTATCATTCTGAGAAATAGCAATATTATTGCTACAACATAATGTAAAAATAAATGCAAAATATATAATGCGTTTCGATATCATTAATACAAATAGGGCATGAAGTTAATCATACCCTAATTTTTTCAAATTAATTAAATTATGGTTGCTTTGGATTTTTATCTTCTCTAATTACAACACCAAAAATAAATAAAACAACCACAGATGCAACAAATATCACAAATAATGACAATAATATTTTACGCATTACATCTTCAATTGAAATAACATCCCAAATAGAAAGTAAACCAAGAATGGTAAAGCATAATACCATTGCGACTAATGTGTAGGAAGCAATTTTTTTTAACATAAATTTTATTTTTGTTTTAACATTTTTAAATGTAAAATTAAATCTTCTAATTGATTAAATACTAATTCTTCGTTTGCATTAATTAGTTTCCAGATTTTTAATTTTTCATTTTCTTCAATTATAACGTTCAAATCATCTGATTTGTTACTTATCACATTAAAACCTATTCTTTTTAATGCATTTAACGTCATGCCGTAAAGACCGTAATCTCCAATAAGTCCGATACTTATATTATACTTATCTATAAAATTAAAATTACCTGTGTTTTTATCAATTTGCATAAAATCTGAGTTAAATTCTTTTGCTAAATCATCATCAAAAATAATTTGCTCCGGAATTTTACTTATCATTTTATCTGAAGTAATTAGCCATATTTTATCGGCTAAATGCAAAGCTGTTGCTAAATCATGCGTTGAGAAGATTATAGTTTTTCTATACTTTGAAGTAAGCGATTTTAATAAATTTAATATTTCAATTTTATTTTTAATATCGAGATATGCAGTTGGTTCATCTAATAAAATAACAGGAGTATCTTGTGCTAATGTTCGTGCAATAATTGCTCTTTGGCGTTCGCCATCGCTTAAGCAATTCATTTGCTCATCTCTTTTCGATGCAATTCCAGTTTCTTCAATTGCCATATCAACAATTTGTAAATCTTTTGAAGTCAATTTCCCGAAAAAGTGAGAGTATGGGAATCTGCCGAGCATTACAAAATCGTTTACTGAGGTGTATGCAATTTTAAGTAATTCGGTAGTAGCTATTGATAGCGATTTTGCAAATTCTAACCTGTTTGCTTTTAATGGCGAAAGTCCACAAATGCTAATATCTCCACTTTTTGAAGGATGTAACCCAGCTATTGTTCTTAGTAAAGTTGTTTTTCCTGAGCCATTAGAACCTATTAATGCTATTAATTCGCCTTCTTTTGCGTCAAAGTTAATATTAAAAGAAGGAACAGGTTTAAATTTACCGTTTACACGATAACCTGTAATCAGGTCTTTTGCGAGTATTGTAGTTTTGATATTATTTGTCATAACCACATTTTTTTACCTTTTAAAACAATCCACAAAACAATTGGAACTCCAAGTAATGATGTTGTTGAATTTATTGGTAAAATAAATCCCGAACCTGGTAATTGCGTTAGAATATCTGCAGTTAATAACATTGCAATACCAATAATTCCGCTGAAAGGAATTAAAAAACGATGATCTGAGGTTTTAGAAATCATACGTGCAATATGTGGAGCTGCAATTCCTACAAATGCAAGCGGACCGCAGAAAGCAGTTACGCTACCTGCAAGCAATGTTGTAGATAGTAACAGTAAATTTCTGATCCTTGTTACATTTACACCTGATGCTTTTGCGTTTTCATCACCTAACAACCAGACATTAAGATGATAAGCTAGAAATATTGAAATAAATACTCCAATAAAAACAACAATTGACATTAATACAAGTTGAGGCCATGTAGTACTTCCTAAGCTTCCCATTGTCCAAATAACAAATAACTTTAATGATTGATCAGAGCCTGCAAATTGAAAAACATTTATAATTGCGCTTGCTGCAGAACCTAGTAACATTCCAGTAATAAGCAATGTCATAGCATCTCTTACTTTTAATGAAACAGCAAATATTAGTGCCATAAATAATCCTGAACCAATACATGCAGCTAGAATAGTCCCTCCACTTCCCATTAGTTCTATAAAGCTTAATCCAAATGCAGAAAACCCTAATACCATAAAAGCAACTCCTAATCCCGCGCCCGAGCTAACACCTAGCACATAAGGACCAGCAAGAGGATTTCGAAATAATGTTTGCATTAACAATCCGCTAATTGACAAAGCTAAACCAGCCGCAATTGCAGTTAAAATTCGAGGTAATCTAATATCAAAAAAAATTGTAGATGAATAATTGTTTGATAAGTTATTTTTAAATAGATTATTTAGTTCTTCAAAAACATTGATTTTTACTGGCCCGTTTATTAAATCAATAAAAACTAAAATTATAACAACAATAATTGAAACAATTAACAAAATAGATTTATTATAATTTTTATAAAAATTCATTACAACTATTCGAGTTTTTTAAAATAATAAGTATTATAATCAGGAAAAGCCTGAGGGTGAAAAATCTTAACAATGTCTTTTAATACAATCTGTGGATTTACAACACCAGATTCCCAGTAATCATTTCCTCCGAATGAATTACTTTTTGCATTGTTATTGTATACGTTGTTATTTTTAAATGCACTTAATTGTCTTAATCTTGAATCTGTAGCACTAATTTCTTTTAATGATTTAGCCGATCCGGAATTTATCCAATAATCCGCGTTTGAAACTTTATTAAATACTAATTCTAAATTTAAAGGGAAACTTTCCTTTGAGGTGTCATTATTCCAGACATATAATGCTCCTGCATCTGTAAGTAAATTGGCAAGATTACTTCTACCGCCAGCAATATACCATGAATCTTTCCATGGCAAACCAGCAAAAACAGTTGGCTTATCAGTGAATTTTAAAGCAACATTCTTAACGTTGTTATATTCCGAATCAATTACCGAAAATAAGGAATCTGATTTATTTTCGAGATTAAAAATTGCACCAAAAAATTTCAACCATTCTGCTTTTGCTAGTGGTGTTTCTTCTAAATATTCAGCAACAAAAACAATTGGTAATCCAAGTTCTTCGAGTTTTGTAATATATCCTATATTCTGACTTTCTACTCCATATGCAATAATAATATCTGGTTTTAAAGATAATATAAGTTCATAGTTAAGACTTTGTTCATAACCAACATCGACTATTTTACCTTTATTAATTAATGAATTTGTTATACTATCAAAAATAAATTGAGTTCCAGAAACTCCAACTATATTAACTTGTTTGTTAAGTGCTGCAATAAATCCAATATGAGAAGTAGACAAACAGATAACTCTTTTAACAGGAATATTTATCGTCTTTTGTATATCAGTTTTACTGAGTGAGAAGATATAATTGAAAGATTTATCCTTTGCAAATTGCCAAGGATTAAATACATTAATGTAAATTACTGAATCAGATTTTAAAATCTCGAAATGTTTAGCATATTTTAATTCAGTTTTGTTTAATTCAGTTGTATTAAATATCTGTTTTTTATATTCAGAATTTAAATTACATGAATAAGATGCACATATAACAATATAAAACATTATTCGCCACAAATGATTATATATCATAGCGAAATATTATTTTTTTGTTTCGGTAAAGAAAATAGTTTTAGATATTGACTGACCATTTTTAAAATAATAAACACCTCCCCAATTGTGAGTAACTTCTCTATATTCAGTTGCTAAACCTCCACGATTAACAATTACTCTCTTTACTTTTTTTGAAGCATCCTCATATTTTTCTTCAGTAACACCTTCTGGATATTTTGTTGCTAATTCTGAAAGAAATTTTTCTACTACAACTTTATTGGTATAATCAATTTCTTCTAATTTTTTATTACTGTTTTTTGCATCTTCAATTTGTTTTTGTTTTTCGGCTTCTAACCTTTGCTGTTCTGTAAGATTTTGCTCTTTTAGTAAATTCTGACAGTCAAAAATTTTCTGCCTTGGATAACTTTCATCAGGTTTAGCTGTTGAAGCATTTTTATAACTTGCAATTGCAGAAGGATATTCTTTTTTACCAAAATACTCATCAGCTTTTGAAATTGCCTCTTGATATACCTTGTCCTTTATTTTTTGTTCGTCATCTTTCTTTTTATTTTGTAATAGAAGATTATCTATTTCGATGATTTTTGTTTTAGGATAAGCTTCATCCGGTTTTAAATTACTTGCTTTTTGATAATTAGCCTTAGCTGATTCATAACCTTTTGAAGTAAAATCTTGATCTGCTTTTGCAATTAAAGTTTTATATGAATCTTCTTTTGCTTTAGCATCTGCATCAGCCTTTGCTTTTGCTTCGGCATCTAATTTTGCTTTCGCTTCTGCGTCGGCTTTATCTTTTGCTGCTTTTGCTGCTGCATCTGCCTTGGCTTTTGCCTCAGCATCAGCTTTTTCTTTCGCAGCTTTTGCATCAGCATCAGCTTTTGCTTTCGCTTCGGCGTCTAACTTTGCTTTTGCTTCGGCATCGGATTTTTCTTTTGCAGCTTTTGCTGCTGCATCTGCCTTGGCTTTTGCCTCAGCATCAGCTTTTTCTTTCGCAGCTTTTGCATCAGCATCAGCTTTTGCTTTCGCTTCGGCGTCTAACTTTGCTTTAGCTTCTGCGTCT
>CAILUD010000203.1 GCA_903837285.1 uncultured Bacteroidota bacterium
TCATATATTAAATAATATTTAATCATATTATAGTTTTAGCAATTTGGTTTTATAACACCTAAATTAAAAAAAATAGTAGTTTTGTACTCAAAACCTATTTCAAATGATATTTGAAGAAATTGAAAGACAAATAAAACTATATAAGCATCAAGGCAAAAGGCTTTTTGCTACTTCATCATTTCAAACACAAAGTGTAGTTTTATTGCATATTATAAGTCAGATAGATAAATCAATCCCTGTTTATTTTATGAGTACGGGATATCTATTTCCAGAAACAACACAATATAAAGATTTACTTCAAACCAAATTCGATTTAAATATTTTTGATTTAAAACCAATTGTTCCAAAAATATTGCAAAAAGACAATCAGGGAAATTTACTTTTTACAAGCGACCCTGATTACTGTTGTTTTTTAAATAAGGTTCAGCCTTTAGATTCAGTTCTTGCAGAGCATGATGTATGGATTAATGGTGTAAGAGCCGACCAAAGCAAAGTACGTTCTGAACTTTTTGTTGAAGATTTTGCACCACATAATGTTGTACGTTTTCATCCAATGCTCGACTGGACAAAACAAATGGTTTATTCATATATAAAAGAATTCGAATTGCCTAAACATCCCTTAGACGAAAAAGGTTTTGTTAGTATTGGCTGTGAACCATGCACAAGAAAAATGATTATTACAGATGATGAAAGAATGGGGCGTTGGTTTGGTTTGAATAAAACAGAATGTGGGTTAAATACCGATTTAGTTGTAAAAAAATAAATCCTAAAAAAATGAAAGTATTAATAACAGGTGGAGCAGGATATATTGGAACAGAATTAACACGTTTATTAGATCAAAACCCATCTGTAAGCGAAATAATTATTTTCGATAATTTAAGCAGAAACAATTATAATATTTTTCTTCACTCTGGAATTAAAAGAGGTAAAGTTCGCTTTATTAAAGGCGAAATGTTAGATTCAAGAGTTTTAAAACAAATTGTACAATCTGTTGATGTAATTTATCATTTAGCAGCAAGAGTTTCCACTCCTTTATCTAACGAAAGCTCTCACCTTTTTGAACAGGTAAATCATTGGGGAACTGCCGAATTGGTTTATGCTACAGAAGAAAGTAATGTAAAACGTTTTATTTATTTGAGCAGTGCTTCAATTTATGGAGCACAAAACGATGAAATTGATATTAACACAATACCTGACCCAAAAAGTTTTTATGGTATTTCAAAATACCGTGGCGAAAAACATGTAGAGCGTTTGATGCCAAAAATGGACACATATATTGTAAGAAGCTCTAATGTATATGGATATGGCATAAGTATGAGATTTGATGCAGTAATAAATCATTTTATGTTTGATGCTACTTTTACAAACCGAATTAGCATTCATGGCAATGGTATGCAAAGAAGATCTTTTATTCATATCGAAAAAGCAGCAAATATTTTGGCTAACTTAGTTGACAATAACATTGAATCAGGCACATATAATTTAGTGGATAAAGTTATGACCATTATGGAAGTTGCTGGTAACATTAAAGATTTGTATCCAAAACTAGAAATGATTTTTATTAATCAGCATATTCAAATGCGTGAGTTACTTGTAAAACAAGACGATCGTTTAATGAAACTTTTAACCGCACCAGACTTATCTTTTGAAGATGAATTAAAAATATTTATGGAAAAATTCCATAATTCAAGTGCAATGTAATTACATATTGTTATAATATTGTTCTCTTCTTAATTAGTTTTTATTACTGTAAACAATATTTTGTGAATAATTACTTTTCACATATAGTTTAATACAGTTTTATCGTTATACATTTGTTATTGTAATTAAATTTTAAATGAAATATCTAATTCTAACATTTGTTATTTTTTTATTTTTAGCTGAAATCGCTGTATCACAAAAATTAATAATTTCGAGTAACGATTCGACTTTAAAAACTAAGAAATTAAATGTTTTTAGTATTTTATACCGTGGCGACTCTACATACAGAAAAGCTTATGTTGATTCTACTATGTATGCCGATTTCTGGGACACTATTCCTCAACCAAATTTTTGGGCTAAACTAATGCATTTATCAGCTGATTCAGGGTTTATGAGCGTTGCTAATACCCGAAAAATAATTGACAAAAACTCAGTAGCTTTCTATTCTGCTTTAAACGACATTCAAAAAAATAATTACAGAGATAGCTTAAGAAAAGAATACGGATTAACAGACTCTACAAGATTATTTTTCACAACCGGAAAAAAATATTTTTATTCATTTAAAACTGTTATTCCAAATATTGATCAAAGCATTCCTGTTTTTATCGAAAACAATGTTGATCCATGGTATGCTCAATCAATATTACTTATCGAAAGTCCAAATAAACTACAAAAATCAAATGCAGGTGCATATGGGCCATTCCAGTTAATGAAATTTGTTGCCAGAAAATACGGCTTAACAATAAACAAAACAACCGATGAACGTGGAGATATAAAACGATCGGCATACGCAGCATCAATGTTTATAAATAAAATATGTATTCCAACTGTAAAAAACATTCTGGATAGCTTAAGAATTACTTATAAAGAAAATGATCTTTGGTTTAGATTACTAGTAATGCATGTATACCATGCTGGCGGTGGCAATGTGCAAAATGTACTATATATGATTAAACCTAAAGAAGGTGGATTACCACTAATTTATACAGTTTGGCAAACTCAGGCGGGCTCATTCAGAAACGCTTCACAAAATTATTCTCAAGTACTTTTAGCTGCCTTACGTGAATTTCATAATTTAATTAGTAGCGAAGCTGAAAATATTCAGTAAACAATCTTTTTTTAAATTTTATTTATTGGTTGTATAAACATCACCATTTCATTTTAAATTTGTGAATTATACTTTTATCATTTCTAATTCAAAAATGAATTAACTTTGTGATAGATAATCTTACTAATGATCTTAAGAAATAGCATATTATTTATTTTCATTATTTTTCTATTTTCTTGTAAAAGCAAATCTGATGTTGATGGTTATACAAAAACCAAAACAGGAATTTACTTTAAACTTCTTCAAATTGGAGAAAAAAACAAAAAATCAAAAATTGGCGACTACATAACGTGCCATATTTTATATTATACTGGCAACGATTCATTATTCTTTGATGCAATTAGAAATATAAAATACACCCCATCTCCTTTTCCAGGATCAATTCAAGAATGCTTTTCAATGCTTTCAGAATCTGATAGTGCCTCATTTTTTATAAACGCTGATAATTTTTTTAATAAAACCATTAACGCCCCTCTTCCCAAATTTCTTCCTCCATCAAGTTATATGAAAGTAAATATTAAATTACTTACTATTCGCTCTGCTGTTCAATATCAAAAAGAGAAACAAGAATTTTTAAGTTGGGTTTCAGATTTAGGCCAATACGAACAATTAGCATTACTTAATTTTATTGAACAAGAACAAATAGATGTTAACCCATCTCAAACAGGAATTTATCGAATTGACATTTCAAAAGGTACTGGAAAACAAGTAGAAAAAAATGACACCGTTACTGTAAACTACGAAGGAAGATTTTTAAACGGAAAAATTTTCGATAGCACAAAAAAGAGAAATGAACCATTTCAATTTGTTTTTGGAACAGAAATGCAAGTAATAAAAGGATTAGAAGAAGCAATTGGAAGAATGAAGCAAGGCGATCATGCACTTTTTATTATGCCTTCAAAAATGGCATTCGGGGAAAACGGTTCTTCCTCAGGAGCTATTCCTGCATTTACTTCAGTAGTTTTTAACGTTGAAATATTAGAAGTAAAATAATTTCAACTAAAACTTTTTCAGACTAACTTTATAAAAAATATTTAGCAATTATGGCATTAAAGAAAGAAAGTGAAATAAACTCGAAAACAGTTATAAAAGTTGCAGAATTAATGGCTGTTGCTGCAAGAACTGCTCCAAAAGCAAGAGGTACAGATAATCTCGAAATAGCTATTGCTACCGGCGATTCAATTAAAGAATTATCCGAAAAGATGAACGAGATGGGAAAAAAGAATAAAATGGATTTTTTTATACGCGATGCCGGTAATCTAAAAGAAGCTGAAGCTATATTACTAATAGGGACCCACATTAAAACTCAGGGAGTAAAAAATTGTGGCATGTGTGGCTTTAAAGATTGTTCGGGAAAGAAAAAACATGAAGATGCACCTTGTGTTTTTAACACAAACGATTTAGGTATTGCAATTGGATCGGCAGTTACTGTTGCTTCAAATCATCATATTGACAACAGAGTTATGTTTAGTATTGGCCAGGCAGCTATGAAACTGGAATTACTAGGCAAAGGCGTAAAGGTGGCTTTTGGAATTCCTCTTTCAGCAACTGCAAAAAATCCATTTTTCGACAGAACTCCCGTAAAGATTTAGGATTTATAAAATTAGGATTAAGGATTAAAAAAACCATGAACAAAATACTTTTTTTAGATACAACTCATCCTATTCTGCTAAAAAAGCTGGAAAACTATGGCTATATATGCGACCAACAGTACAGTATAGATTATTCTGAAATTTCAAAAATTATTAACAATTACGTGGGTATTGTTATAAGAAGCAGAATTCAACTCGACAAAGAAATATTATCAAAAGCAACAAAATTAAAATTTATTGGAAGAGTTGGTGCTGGTCTCGAAAGCATAGACACAGAATTTGCGAAATTAAAAAACATTGAATGCTTTAACTCACCTGAAGGAAGTCGCGATGCAGTAGGTGAACAAGCAATGGGTTTATTATTGTCCTTATTAACAAATATAAATAAATCTAATTCAGAAATTAAAGAAGGCAAATGGCTACGAGAAGAAAACAGAGGAATAGAACTTAAAAATAAAACTGTTGGAATTATTGGTTATGGTAATATGGGTAGTGCCTTTGCTAAAAAACTTTCAGGTTTTGAGACTAATGTTATTTCATATGATAAATATAAAACAAATTACACAGATGGATTTACTACAGAAGTAAGTTTAGATGAAATTTTTAAATTATCAGATATTCTTAGCCTTCATGTTCCTTTGACAGAAGAAACGAAATATATGGTAAATCATAAGTTTCTCAAGAAATTCAAAAAAAATATTTATTTAATAAATACTTCACGTGGTGCAGTAGTTGAAACAGAAAGTCTTTTAAATGCAATTGATCAAGGGAAAGTAAAAGGTGCAGGATTAGATGTAATTGAATACGAAGAAACATCATTTGATAAAATGGATTTAAACAATATGCCCGCTACTTTTTATTATTTACTAAACAATCCAAAAGTAATTATAACACCGCATTCAGCAGGATGGACTCACGAATCGAAAATTAAATTAGCAGATATTCTAGCCGATAAAATAATTGCTTTCTCCATTAAAAACAGTATTTTTAATCTGTAATTGTTTAACAAATAGATTTTATGAGTAATTTCACTACAAACAATAAAATTGCAGAAATTGTTGAACACGACAGCAATCTACTTTCGGTACTTAATCGTTTTGGAATTAAACTTGGTTTTGGTGATATTAGCGTACATCAAGCATGTATAAACAATAATATTGATGAAGATTTTTTTCTTGCAATATTAAATGTTTACCATAATGATAATTATTTTCCAGAACATAAATTTGCAAATTTTAAGATAATTGATATAATCTCATATTTAATTGAAACTCACAAATCATACACAACTCATACTTTGCCTGAAATTGACAGATTATTTAATCAATTACTTTCCAATAACACCGTTCACAAAGATCTTTTTCAGATCTTAGAAAAGATATATTCTAGCTTTAAAGATGAATTTAATAATCATATTAAATACGAAGAACAAAAGATTTTCCCATTAATAATTAAATTAGCTAACAACGAAAAAGAATTAAATCATAACAAAATAAAATTATCTGATTTTAACTTTATTAATATTCATTCTCAATTTGACGATAAGATAATTGACATAAAAAATATTTTAATTAAGTATTTACCGCCTATTGAAGACACTTTTATATGTAATGCATTTGCAATAGCAATTTTTAAATTTGAAAAAGATTTAAAAGATCATTCAAGAATAGAAGACAGGATTTTATATCCAAGAGTAAATCATCTCTATAATCAATCAACATCAAGCCATGTTGAAGAATAATATTAACATACTATTATTTTTTAAATCTGATATAATTCTAAAAGGATTGTACGGTATAATTAATAGTTTGGGGATTGAACCAATTTTAATAAAAAACACAGAGGACTTTTTTGACTATCCCAATTTGTTGGGAGATGTTTTAATCATACTACCACAAAATTTATACGATGAAAATTTAAGTCTTATCGAGAAACATTTTACCTCGCCAAAAAAAGTTAAGTATTTATTTCTAAATTTTAAAGAGAACAAGAATAACGATTTACATATCGATGACAATACTTTAACAATAGAGCATAAAATTAAAACTATTATAAATTCTTTTACTAACAACAGCCAGAATCAAAGTATACACGAGCTAACAACACGTGAGATTGAAGTTCTAAAATTAATTGCAAACGGTTTTACTATTAAAGAAATTGCAAATAAACTAATAATTAGTAGTCATACTGCCCTCTCTCACCGTAAAAACATTTCTGAAAAAACCGGAATTAAAACAATATCTGGTCTTACTATGTATGCTGTAATTAAACAAATTATTGCAATAAAAGATATAAATACCGAGAATCTTAAATAAAAAAATCCCAACATTAAGGGATTGTACAGCGAGTTTTACGAGAGTAATTTTGTATCGTATTAATAATTAAATTTTAAAACGATGAAAAACATACTCTTTTTAATCCTATTTTTTAGCATATTAACAATAAATGCGCAAGACCGTTTATTTACATATACATATCAAACTAATGTTTTAAATAAAGGGCAAAAAGAATTAGAAGTATGGACTACAATGAAAAATGTACGAGAAAACTTTTACCGAGCATTTAATCATAAATTAGAATTTGAGATAGGGCTTGGTTCTAGGTTACAGACCGCATTTTATTTGAATTACGGATATTTGTTAAGCATAAAAACTGAAAACAATATAGAATCTTTAAATTCAGAAAATAGTTATAGTTTTGCAAACGAATGGAAATTAAAATTAACAGATCCGGTAGTAAATCCGATAGGTTCTGCATTATATTTTGAATATACTCTTGGCACAGAAGAAACAGCTTTTGAAGGAAAAGTTTTATTAGATAAACAAATCGGAAAAACAACCCAGGCCTTTAACATTGTTGGCGAATATGCAATTGTAAATGATTTTACAGTACACGATAGTCTAATAAATATTAAAAAAGAACAAGAAATTAATTTAGAATTAATTTATGGATTTTCTTATAATCTCAATAAAAATCTTTCATTTGGTTTCGAATTATTTAACAAAAATAGAATAGAGGAAAATAAAATAAAATATGCCATTTTCTCAGCAGGGCCATGTTTATCATATAATATTGAAGGATTTTGGATAAATGTAACATATCTACCACAAATTACAAATCTAAAAACAGGCTCGAAAGAATTATTAAAAAATGAATTAATGCAAACCCGCTTAATTTTCTCTTATGTATTTTAAATTATTTATATCTGCAACTATCATCTGCCTTGCATTTTCGAGCTGTTCATCAAGTCTTTACACACCTAACGAGACAGACGCACAATTGGAAAACACATCGCTTGACACATTATTAGCTGGCAAAAAATTGTATGCCAATAAATGCAGTAGTTGCCATAATTTATATCTCCCAACAAAATACACATATAGTGAATGGCAAGATATAATGATAAAAATGCAAAAACTAGCAAAGATTGATGATAACCATAAATTAATTATAACAAAATACCTTAAAGTAAAGAGTAAAAAATAATTTCCGGGAATTTAACATTTGTTAAAATGTTTTCTATTAGAAAAATAGAAACAATTCAATATTTATTTATTATTTTTGCATTAAAGTACTTCAATTTAGAATAAATATTTTAATTTATGTCCAGTTTTAATGCATCTTCTGAAAACCTTTCATCTGTTCCCTTTCCTATTTTTCTTGAAAACCTTAAAGCAAAAATGCAAAAGGTTTATGGCGAATTAGCCAATACAGATTATTTAACTACAAAACGTGGAGTTCCAAATGCAGTGTTAGATGAAATAATGACACTACACCCTTTATCAGTTATTATCCCTAAAGAATTTGGAGGAAGAGGCAGTAGAATAGACGAGAATCTTTTAATGACTTCTGCAGCAGCTTATGAATCTTTAGCTTTTTCGCTTACTTTAGGAATAAATTCTGCATTATTTTTACAGCCTGTAATAAAATATGCTAAACCAGAGGTAAAAAAGACCATTTTTGAAGGTTTTATTAATGACACAAAAATGGGTGGTTTAATGATTACTGAGCCAAATTTTGGCAGTGATGCATTAAATATGCAAACTTTTTTCACAAAAAATGAAAGTCATTTTAAATTAAAAGGAACAAAACACTGGGCAGGTTTAACTGGATTTGCGAACTACTGGCTACTTACAGCACGCGAGCAAACTGAAAACGGTCAATTAAAAAGAGATTTAGATTTCTTTATTTGCGATACTTCAGATTCTGATCAGCAAATTGTAGTTGAAGAATATTTTGATAATTTAGGATTACATCATATTCCATATGGAAGAAATATTATTGACGTTAAAATTCCAAAAATCCAGCGTCTTGAACCAAAAACAAATGGAATTAACATTCTGCTCGATACACTTCATAGAAGTCGCTTACAATTTCCTGCAATGGGATTAGGATTTATTCAGCGAATGATGGATGAAGCTATAACACATTGCAAACAAAGATCAATTGGAGGAAAAAGTCTAGTTCAATACGACCAGGTTCAATATAGACTTGCAAGATTACAATCATATTTTACAATTTGTTCTGCAATGTGTGCATATAGCAGCGAAAATGCCGGACTAGAAAACGATCTTTCTACTTGTGGAATAGAAGCCAATTCATTTAAAACAATTGCTACTGATATGATGCAGGATGCAGCCCAATCTCTTGTACAATTGGTGGGTGCAAAAGCCTACCGTTACAGTCATATTGGCGGTCGCGGGATTATAGACAGCAGGCCATTTCAAATATTTGAAGGCTCAAATGACATACTTTACGCACAAATTTCAGAGGGCATTTTAAAGCTAATGAAACAATCTCATGAAAATAATCTTTATAAATTTTTAAAGGGTTTCAGATTCACAAAACATGCGTCTTCACTTCTTAAAGAAATTATCAATTTTGAACTAAGCAATCAACTTCCTCAACGAAAACTCATTGAATTTGGAAAAATAATTAGTCGAATTGTAGCCATTGAAATGGTTTTAGAACTTAGTGAAAGTAAATTCAGAAATGATCTTATTTCTAATGCCACCTCTATGTTACAAACAGAAATTTACGGACTTATAGGAAATTTTAAACAAATGGAATATACTAATGTAATTGAAGATTACAAAGAAAATAGCTCATGGCATAACATCTTTTAAAAAAAAATATTTTTACTTCGTTAAAATTAAAAGAGTTCCGTTACTTTCGCAAAAGTATTTCTTTATAATTTAATGAATACACAAAATAACAACGAAGTAAACAAAGTGGTTTTGATGGCTGTTACAATGACATCAAATTTTTTAAATCCACTTATGGGAGCAGCAGTTAATGTTGCCTTACCAAATATAAGCAATGATTTCTCATTAAATGCTGTTGAAATGAGTTGGGTTACTATGGCATATTTATTAGCCTCAGCTGTATTTCTTGTTCCTCTTGGAAAAATAGGTGATATGTGGGGACGAAAAAAAATGTTTTTATATGGAAATATTTTCTTCACTATTGCAACTTTTATGTGTGCCATTTCTTTTTCAGGTTATTTTCTAATATTTTCAAGGTTGTTACAAGGAATCGGAAGTGCAATGATGTTTAGCACAAGTATGGCCATTGTTATATCAGCATTTCCACCTCAGGAAAGAGGAAAAGTTATTGGACTAAATGTTTCTGCTGTTTATGTTGGCCTTTCCGCAGCACCAATATTAGGTGGAATTTTAACTCAAACTTTAGGCTGGAGTAGTTTGTTTTATATTAATGCTGTGGCATCTTTAATAATAAGTTTAGTAATTCTATTTTATATAAAAGCTGAATGGATTGAAGCAAAAAACGAAAAATTTGACTGGCTTGGAACATTAATATACATGCCATCAATGACTGCTTTAATGTATGGATTTTCAAAATTACCATCAACACCTGCAATTTTCTTTACTATTATTGGAATAATAGGCATAATAATTTTTGTATTAGTTGAAATAAAAAATCCATTCCCGGTTCTAAACATGAAGTTATTCTTTGAAAATAAAATTTTTGCTAGCTCCAACTTATCAGCTTTTATAAACTATGCAGCAACATTTGCTGTGAGTTTTGTTTTAAGTTTATATTTACAATATGCAAAACATTTAACACCGAAAGAAGCAGGATTAGTTCTGATCACTCAACCTATTTTAATGGCAATAATGGCTATTTTATCTGGACGTTTATCCGACAAAATTAATCCTCGCTGGCTGGCATCATTTGGAATGGGAATAAGTGTAATTGGCTTGATTATGCTTTCATTTATTGAAATTAACACATCACAGGTTTTTATTATATCTGCTTTAGCAGTCCTGGGATTAGGATTTGGCCTTTTTTCATCACCAAACACAAACATGGTAATGAGTTCTGTTGAAAGGAAATTCTATGGCGTTGCATCTGCAACTATAAGCACAATGCGCACTACAGGCATGATGTTTAGTATGGCAATTGCATCACTTTCAGTTCACATTTTTGTGGGTGAACAAAAAATTAATGACTCTAACATTGAAAGTTTTATTCATAGTTCGAAAATTATTTTTATAGTATTTACAATACTATGTATAGTCGGAGTTTTTTCCTCATTAGTTGGGAAAAAGCTGATAAAATCAACTGTTTAAACTAACCACTTTCAAAGAAGTCATACTTAATGAACCAGCAACGAGTTTATCGTTGAACATTGTTATTTTTTCGTTTTCTTCTTTTAGTCCAAGTATATAAATTAAAGGTAAAAAATGATCTGGAGTTGGAATTGCAAGTTGTATCGCTTTAGATTGTTTCTTATATTCAACAAGAGATTTAAAATTACTATCAAGTATTAAGTTATTTATTGTTTCTCTTGCTTCAATTGCCCAATCGTAACCATAATTATCTTTTTCTATATTCTCAAAATCTACAAGGCTTAAATTATGTATAATGTTACCACTGCCAATTATTAAAATTCCTTTGCTTCTTAAAACATTCAACTTTTTGGCTAGTTCGAAATGATATTGAGCATCCATTGTGTAATCGATACTTAACTGAACAACCGGAATATCTGCATTGGGATATAAATGCGTTAAAACACTCCAGGTACCATGATCGAGCCCCCAATTAAAATCTAATTCAACATTATTTGGTAAAAGAATATTTTTAGTTTCTTCAGCTAACTCAAGACTACCTTTTGCAGGATAATTAACTTTATACAATTTATCTGGAAAGCCATAAAAATCATGAATTGTAGAAGGCATATCCATGGCAGTAACTTTTGTTGCATTAATATACCAATGTGCAGAAATACAAAGTATAGCTTTGGGTCTGGGTAATGTACCTGCAATTTCACGAAAACCATCAACAAATTGGTTCTTTTCAATTGCATTCATTGGATTACCATGTCCAAGAAATAACAATGGCATTTTCTCAGAATAAGAAAATTCAGTAATTATATTTATTAGTTCATTAAAACTATTCATAAAATCAATTTAGAAAACTTAAAACTAAACGTTAAATATTCTCAAATAATATTATTGCAAAAATAGCTAACAAATAAGCCTGAACAGAAATATTGGCAAATTTAAACTGAATAGTATTTTTCTGAAAAAAAAGAAACTTAACAAAACTTACTATAATCAAAGCATTAATTACAACAAGAATAATAACACTATAAATACTAGAAATTATTCCAAAATATGGAAAAGTAAATGCAAGTAATGAAGTGGCAAGTACCCATATAAACATAATAATATTTAATCTTTCGGGTTCAACATATTCGGAAATACTTTTAATATTTGCATTTTTATAATCCTGCTTGTATTTTAAAAGTAAAATCCAGAAATGTGGAATTTGCCATAAAAACATAAATACAGAAAAATAAACAATAGAAGGAAACAAAATTAAACCTGATGCAGCCCATCCAATTATTGGAGGCACAGCTCCTACTAACCCACCTACTAAAAGTCCAAGTTGACTTTTATATTTTAATGGTGTATATATTAAATTATAAATAACAACGTTTAATAAACCCAATAAGAAACATAATAAATTTAATTTTAACAATAGAACAGAACCTACTAATATTAATATAAAACTAAAAACAAATGCTTCAGTTATTGAAATAATTTTTAATGGAATAGGTCTATTCTTTGTTCTATTCATTAGTAAATCAGTTTTATGTTCCTGAATCTGATTTATTGCCGATGCAGCTGATGAAAGTAGAAACACACCAAAAATCAACAATATAGAAGAAGTAAAATCAATATTCTTAGAAAGTGAATATCCTACAAAAGCAGAGAAAGCAACAGCTATTGATAAAAATACTTTAGATAATTTTAAATAAGCAATTATAATATTACTTTTCATCAGGAGTTTTAAAATACTCTATTATTTGTTGAATTTCTTCATCTTTTAAAACAGTCTGATAAGATTTCATTAGTCCTTTGTTATAATCTTTCACTACATCAATATCAGGATTTACAATTGACGCCTTAATATATTCCTCATCAACTTTAATATTTCTTTCAACATCATTTGTAAGAACTATTTCGCTCCTACCGTATAAGCCCTTAAAAGATGGCCCTACAAGCTTAGTTCCATCTAAAGAATGGCAACCGGTACAAGCATTATTTTTTAAAACCAAGAAACCTGGTAGTTCTTCTTTATTTGACTTTTTATCAATAATAGTAAGCCACAAATTAAATTTATCCTCATCAATAACATCAACTTCAGACGACATATAAGAATGTCGTACACCGCAATACTCTGCACATAAAATATCAAATCGTCCTTTCTGAGTTGGAATAAACCACATAAAACCCTCTTCACCTTTTACCATATCCTCTTTAATTCTGTATGCAGGAATATATAAGCTATGAACAACATCTAAAGAAATCAATTTTAAATTTACAGCTTTATTAAAAGGCACTACAAGTTTTTTAGATTCTTTTCCATTTGCATAAATAAAATTCCACTCCCACATTTTACCAACTGCAGTAACTTGTATTGCATCATCCGGAGCATTGCGCATTGGCATAAAAGCAATATAGCCGTAATAAAACATAAATCCAACAATTAACAATGGAATAGCAGTCCATGTTACTTCAAGTATCATTCTTTCTTTTACCTGAACAGCTTTTGGATGCTTCTTTTTGTTATATTTAAATACAAACACCAACATAAGTGTGGTTAAACCAACTAGGAATATTACGCCGATTCCCATTATAATAAAGAACGCTTTATCAACGCCTTCGACAAAATTTGATGCAACCTGTAATAACATTATATATAGTTTTATCTAAATAAATAATCCGAAAAAAGAATTAAGAAAATAACCAGAATAAGTAAAAATACCATTCCAATCATCAATTTAAATACAAGTTTATCATGTTTAACATGCATAAAATAGCTTATTACAATAATAACTTTTACGCACGCTATTGACATTGCGACTACAATTGTTAATGCTTCAAAATCGAACCATGTTACATATACGGTTAACGCAGTAAGAAATAACAAAACTGCTAAAACAGTTGCATAAGTTCTATAAGAAGTTATATGTTGATGTTCTTGTTCCATAATAACTTTATTAAGTGATTAAATACAATAAAGGAAAAAGGAATATCCAAATTAAATCGACCAAATGCCAGTATAGTCCACCATTTTCCAATAAAACATTGTCATCTTTTGTAACTCTGCCAGATTTAATTTTAAAATAAATAACAAGCAGAATAATCATTCCAACAATTATATGTAGGGCATGTAATGCAGTCATAAAATAGTACAACCCAAAAAATAACAACTCACCCCTTTTAAGAGTTAGCATAAGTTCAGAGCCAGGATAAATATGATGTTCAATTTTTAAACCCCATTCAAAATATTTATTAACAAGGAACAAAAATGCCAGAAAAATTGTGGTTGCCAAAAGTTTTAAAGTAAGACTTTTGTTTCCGGTTCTTAATGCTGTAACCGACATTGCAACCGTCATACTACTCACTAAAAGAATAACGGTGTTAATTGTTCCAATAAAAGTGTTAAGCTGATTTGCGGCTATATGAAAATCATCTGGATATATTGATCTGTATACTGCATACACAATAAACAAACCACCAAATAGCAAAAGTTCAGTAAAAATAAAAAGCCACATCCCCATTTTCGACGCGGTATCGTCTCTGTGTTCTGTATGTGATATTGAATTCTCCATTATTATTTATTGCAATTTATTTGTATTCGTATGGACCTTCAGTTATAACCGGAATTTCTTCAAAATTTTCTACTGTTGGAGGAGAAGCAATAGTCCATTCCAGAGTTTTTCCATTCCATGGGTTAGGACCAGCAATTGCACCTTTTCTTGCTGATTTAATAAGATTAAAAAGCATAATAATTACCCCTACAGCTAACACTATTGCACCAAAAAACGAAAAAACCTGTGCCCATTCATATTGCGGTAAATAATCAAAATATCTTCTTGGCATTCCTTGCATTCCTATAATAAATTGGGGGAAATAAAGCAAAGTAAATCCTCCAAAAATAAAAGCACAAGAAATATTTGCCAATTTGTTATTATACATTCTTCCATATATTTTAGGAAACCAATAATGAATAGCAGCTAGGAACGCAAAACCCATTCCTCCAAAAATTATATAATGAAAATGTGCTACAACAAAAGCAGTATCGTGAACATGAATATCTGTAGCTAAAGACCCTAAAACCAATCCTGTTAAACCACCAATCATAAAGTTAAAAACAAAAGCCATTGTAAAATAAAATGGTGGTTGTAAATTAATAGAACCCTTATACATTGTAGAAATCCAGTTAAACACTTTGATGGCACTAGGTACAGCAACTATAAATGTAAGTAAACTAAAAAACCACCTTGCAGTAGTGCTCATTCCAGCTGTATACATATGATGTCCCCACACAAGATAACCAACAGCTGCAATTGCAACCGAAGAAAAAACAATTGCCTTATATCCAAAAATTCTTTTCTGGCTGAATGTTGGAATTATTTCTGTTATTACTCCCATTGCTGGTAAAATCATGACATAAACAGCAGGATGCGAATAAATCCAAAACAGATGCTGAAATAAAATCGGATCGCCTCCAAGATTAGGGTCAAAAAAACCTATTTTAAACCATCTTTCAGCTATAATCATTAATAAAGTTATTCCAACAATTGGAGTAGCTAAGAGCTGAATCCATGCAGTTGCATATAACGACCATGGGAATAAAGGCATTTTAAACCATGTCATTCCCGGAGCACGCATTCTGTGAATTGTTACAATAAAATTTAACCCGGTTAATATAGATGAGAATCCAAGAACAAAAGCTGCAAGAACAGCCGCAACAACATTTGTATTGGTGTCAGTACTATAAGGAGCGTAAAATGTCCATCCAGTATCTGGTGCACCTTTTCCTAAAAATTGCGATGCAATAGCTAAAATTGCACCCAACACATAAATATAAAATGAAAATAAATTTAGTTTTGGAAAAGCAACATCTCTTGCTCCAATCATAATTGGCATTAATATATTCCCAAAAACAGCTGCAAGACCGGGAATAACAACTAAGAAAATCATTATTACACCGTGTACAGTAAATACAGCATTATATGTTTGAGCAGTTATGTAATCTTGTCCTGGTCTAAAAAGCTCAAGTCTCATTAAACCTCCTAACAACCCACCAACAACAAAGAAAATCATTATTGCATACATGTACATCAACCCAATTCTTTTATGATCGGTTGACATTAACCAGCCAAGTATACCCTTGTATTTGGTTCCGTGTTTAAGGAAACTGTTGTCAATTGCGGAAATATCCATATTATTTTACTTGCTTATTTTTACGTTTTTTTGATCTAATAATTAAAATTAGAAAAAGTAATACTGCAAAAAATATTATAATAGTTGCAGCAACTTTTGTTACCTGTAGTGAATATTTTTTATCTTCCTGATCATATGAAAAACAAAATTCAAGAACTTTGTTAATTGTTGGTCTAGCTAGTCCTTTTTGAGCTTCTATAACAGCCATTTTAAAATCAAATGGCAAATAACTTAACCCATAAAAATATCGCGTGATTTTTCCTTTAGGACTAAGAATAATAATTCCCGAAGGATGAGAAAAATCTAAGCCTGCAATTTTAATTTTATATCCTGCACTTGTTAAAATAGTATTTATTGATGCACTATCACCTGTTAAATAATGCCAATTCTTTCTTTTATCAACTGGTATAGCAGTTGTAAAATTTTGTTTTTTCAATATTGCTGCAGAAGGCTTATCTCTATAATTAAAACTAATGGTAATTATATTATAATCTGTCCCAATCCATAAATCAGAATTTGCAACTAAATCAGATACACCTTCTTGTAAATATGTGCAAATTCCAGGACAATCATAATAAACAAAGGATAAGATTGTAGGTTTGTCAATTAATTGGCCAAGTGTTACCGGAACACTATCTTCGTTTAAAAATTTTAAATCTAAAGGAATGGTCTCGCCAAGATGTTCAGTTATACCTATTGTATCATTACCGGGACCAAGTAATTGGGCGCGAAGACTTACAAATGCAAACAATATTGAAAACAATAAAAATATTTTTTTCATAATTAGTTATTTTTAATTTGAAGTTTCTGATCCACTTTTTCTAATTCTTAACAAAATCCAAATAATATAAAAAATAACTCCCCATGCAGCCAATACTGCTCCGCAATAAGATAAAACAAGCCAAATTGGGGCCATTGAACGCACATTCCACATTGTACGGTTATCAAGTAAATTATATTGACTTCGTTTAACCTCAGTTTTAATTATTGTATCAATAATAGTTTGTTCTGTACCATCAGCATTTGCCATATTAATTTTAACATTAACATTTCCATCTTTATCACCGGGCAAATCATTTGGATAATTAAAAGTAATTATTCCTAAAGAATTTGAAGATCTTATTTCGTCTAATGGCAACCAACCAAAATTTCTTTTTGCATAAAGTGACAATTTTGCTCCATTAATAGGCATTTTGTTAATTTGCTGAATAACCTTTACTTCTATTTTATTATTTTTAACTGTATAATTAAGTTTTGCAGTAACTTTTCCCTTAACCCCTGAGCTTGAATCTGAGGCACCTACTTTTTGTACATATTCCTTATTAAATGTTCTAACATAACTAATAATATTCCAAATTTCTTCGGATTTAAGCATCTTTTTAAATGACGGCATTAAACCACGCCCTTCAGTAATTTTATAAAAAAGCTCACCATCTAAATTCTGCTGATAAACTTTTGAAGCTGGATCTGCTGGAGGAGGAACTAACTTTGCCTGATCTGGTTGACCAGGATGTCCATGGCAAGAGACACATGTTTTATTATAAATCTCTAAACCAAGCTTTCTTGTATCATCACTAAATTTTATTGGAGCTAGCAATCCTTTCTTATCATCAGGAACAACCCATGGTGTTTGAGCCTTAACAAATGTCCCAAATAAGCTTATAACAACAATTAATATAAAACTACTCTTCATGTGATTCAGTTTTATTATTTCGTTCATCAATAGTTTCTTGAATTGGAATTAATGGAAATACCTTTGCTAATACCGATACAATAATTAACACAAGAATAAAAGAAGCAAGTGTTATACAAATTTCGGTAAAAGTAGGTTGGTAAAAAGTATAACTTTGGGGAACATTTTGTATTGGCAAAAAAGGATGTTCCTGAGTTGGCACAACTATTAAATATCGTTTTAACCAAGCTCCAATAAATACAAATATTCCAATTATTAATAAAGGTGTAGGTTTTCTGAACTTTTTTAACAACAGTAAAAATATTGGAATTACTAAACCTGCTAATTGAACAAACCAGAACATTATTGCATGACCTCCATTAAATAACGAATGTAATGTTATGGATTCATGCTTTGGCATTTTATAACCCGGAACCAAAAATTCGTTTATGTTAAAATAAAGATAAACAAGCGAGACTAGAACCAGCAGTTTACCAATTTTATCAAAATGAATCTCTTTTATATAGTCTTGCAAATGATATATTTTTCTAAAAACATACATCGCAATAATTACTGATGCAACTCCCGTAACAAATGCTCCGGTTACAAAGTAAGGACCAAAGATTGTAGAATTCCAGCCAGCTCTTGGAGTTACTGCAAAAAGCCAAGATGTTACAGTATGTATAGCTAAAGCAACAGGGATAACAAGTATCAATAAAATTCTAATTGCTTTGTGTAACAAATCTTTTTGTTCTTTTGATCCTACCCAATTTAATGATAATAATTTGTATAAAAGTCTTTGCCATTTAGGAAGATCTGTTCTATTATTATAAGCAATTGCTAAATCGGGAACCATTGGAACAATAAAGAGTAATAAACTTATCATTACGTATGTTGTAACAACAGTTACATCCCACAAAATTGGTGACTGAAAACGACCATGGATAAAAACATTCAATAACCTTTCTGGTCTACCCATATCAGAAACTATAACTAATCCAGCAACAGCAGCAAAAGCAAAAGCTATTATTTCTGCCATGCGTGTTATTGGAGTAATCCACTTTTGACCGGTTAACCCAAGCACAGAACTAATTAACATACCTATTAAACTTGACGCAACAAAGAATACGAAATTAGAAATATACATTCCCCAGGAAATATAATCTCTTAAACCTGTTACACCTAAGCCTGTGGTTAATTGCTGATAATACGCAGTTAAACAAAATACTAAACTGACAGATAGGAATGCCATCCATAAATAGAATCCGTTGTTTAACTTAACAGATTTTAATAAATCATGTATTATTCCGGATTTTGTTTTTTCGTCCATTTTATAATATTATAAATTACACATGATTATCTTCATTTTTGTTTTCCTGTTCAGGAAAAGGAAAAAGCCTGTCTTTAGGTGGCAGGTAGTAGACTCTAGGCTCTTGACCTAATTCTTCCATTAATCTATAAGCAGCATTATCTTTAAGTAAGGTACTTAATCTTACAGTTTCTTTTGTGGTGCCATTAGTTACTGCATCATCATTTTTATCTCCAAAATAATAAACACCATTTGGACAATTTGAAACACAATATGGAAGCTCGTCATTTCTCAATCTATCTGCACTAAACAAACATTTTGAAACAGTTCCTCTTTTTTGTGGTACGTTTAATTCAATATCATATGGATCATTTGCAAATTTCTCTGCATCTTTTGGATCGAACCAATTAAAAATTCTTGCAGAATAAGGGCAAGCTGCAATGCAAAAACGACAACCAATGCAACGTTCATTATCTATCAAAACCGGACCATCAGTTCTTTTAAAAGTAGCATCTACAGGACAAACTGAAACACAAGGAGGATTATCACAGTGCTGACAAGGTTTAGGCATAAAATACGGCGATGTCAATTCCGAATCCTGCATTTGCAAAGTGTTAATGTGATACTGCTCTGGTCTTAAATGATGAGCACTTTGACAAGCGGAAATACATTTTCTTGCATTTCTACATTTAGCAAGGTCAATAACCATTACCCAGCTTTTACCAGGTAATCCTTCCCTGCCCCTGGCAATAAAATCTTCGGTGGTACCTTTAAATTCTTTTAGTTCCCCATTTTCAAATTCAACAACTTTATTATCAACGGTTAAAAGCCTAACCTTTTTCCCTGCTTTTATTTTCTCAAATTGCTGTCCGAAATATAAAGCCATTGCTCCACTTGCTCCGGCAGCACCAATAATACCAAGGGTTTTGAGAAATTCCCGTCTTTTATTTTCTTTTGGATCTTTATTGTCTTCCATTTATAAAAAATTGATTTGTAAAAATAGTAAAAAATAATAATAAGAATAAAAATATTTAGCATTATAGTACCTAATTATATATTGAAGCAAATGAACTTACATACAACTTATTACCTTCAAGTTAACTTAATAGATTTCAAAATTCAATTTAAAATTTCCCAAATAAAAGTAATATTTACAGATTTTTTAAAAGCAATTTTCAAACTAAAAATTAAAATATTCGCTATAATTTACATTATGTATTTATGATGAAAAAGAATAAGAAAAAATGTAATAACATTTACGCCATTTATTTTTACAATAATTTCAATTTAAAAAATTTTTAGTTAAAAAAAGATAGTTTAACTATAGGATGTAGACACACCAAAAATTCCGATAATAATTATCATAGAAATTATAACAATATTGACATGATTAAACAAATTGCAATATCTTAAGAAGAAAAATTTTTATAAAATTAATAATACCACTAGTTGACAATTGCGGTATTAAAAATTACAGACTAAAACTAAATAACACTAGTCAAAATAATTTCTAAATCTGTCAAAAAAGTTTTTATCTTTTTTAGCAACTTCTGGATTAAAACTATCAGACTCATTTAATTTTTCAAGTATTTTTCGTTCATCTTTTGAAACAGAAGAAGGGATGTAGATTAAAATTCTTACAATTAAATCGCCACGTCTGTATCCATTAACATCGGGCAAACCTTTACCACGTAATTTTAATAACTTGCCTGAAGGAGTTCCGGGTTCAACTTTAACTTTTACCCTACCATCGAGTGTAGGAATTTCAACAGGAGCACCAGTTATGGCATCGGGGATTGAAATTAACAAATCGTAAATAAGATTATTTTCATCTCTGATAAATTCAGGATGTTTTTCTTCTTCAACAAGTACTATTAAATCACCGTTTACACCACCTCTACGCGCTGCATTACCTCGTCCACTAACCGAAAGCTGCATACCATCAGCTACACCTGCCGGAATATTTAATGTGATTATTTCTTCTTCGTTTGCAACTCCTTCGCCAGAACATTTTGGACATTTGTTAACAATAATTTTTCCTTCTCCAGAACACGCAGAACAAGGAGCAGAAGATTGCATATTTCCTAAAATAGTACGCTGTACTCTGGTCACATAACCACTTCCTTTACATGACGAACAAGTATGAAATGAAGAGTTATCTTTAGCACCCGAGCCACTACAAATTTTACAAGAAACTAATTTTCTGACTTTTATTTTTTTCTCAACGCCATCAGATATTTCATTGAGATTAAGCTTAACTTTTACTCTCAAGTTTGTTCCTTTGCGAACATTTCGTCCACCACCACGAGAACCTCCTCCAAAACCACCAAATCCAAAATCAGAAAACACATCTCCAAAACGACTAAAGATATCTTCCATATCAAAACCACCGCCATAACCGCCACCACCTTGCTGTCCGTTTACTCCTGCATGACCAAACTGATCATATCTACTTCGTTTATTATCATCACCTAAAACATCATAAGCTTCGGCTGCCTCTTTAAATTTATCTTCTGCAGATTTGTCACCCGGATTTCTATCAGGATGAAATTGTAAGGCTTTTTGACGGTATGCTTTTTTTAATTCTTCTTTTGAAGCCGATTTTGAGACTTCCAGAATTTCATAATAATCTCTTTTTGCCATTGATCTTGATTTTATTCGCCTACAACAACTTTTGCAAAGCGTATCACTTTATCATTTAAAGTATATCCTTTTTGAATTACATCAATTACCTTACCTTTCATTTCTTCTGATGGAGCAGGAAAACGAGTAACGGCTTCATGTAAATCAGTATTAAACTCAACATTAGTTGCAATAATTTCTTTTACGCCTTGATGATTTACAAACTCATTAAATTTTGTATAAATAAGGTTAATCCCAGTCTTTACAGCTTCAATATCATTTGATTCGCTAATTGATTTATGAGCACGATCAAAATCATCTATAACAGATAATACTCCAGACAATACCATTTCACTACCATATTTAAGTAAATCTGATTTTTCTTTTAGAGTACGTTTTTTAAAATTATCAAACTCTGCAGCATTTCGCAACAGCTTATCATTCAATTCCGCAAGAGATATTTTTAATTTTGCAATCTCTTCGTTATTATCAGTCTTTTCTTTTCGGAAAATATTTTTCTTTTTTGTTTTTTTATTTTCTTCAACAGCAGGAATTGCTTCAGCATCTTTTTCAACACTTATTTCATCTTGTTGTACTTCTTGATCAGCATCTTGCTTAATATCTTCTCGCACTTTTTCTTCGTTTGTATCTCCCATTATTAATATGTTTATTTGGGCTGCAATTTTACAAAATTTCTGCCATATATATAGTACGACAAAATGACATGAAATGAATTAAATGAATTGTGAATATAAAATATGTCCTATTTGAAGACTCTACTTTTAACTATATGAACTTTCGACTTCAGAAACTTTCATTCCTCCCCACACCTTAATCCTAAAGGAGCCACCACACATTAACTATTAACTTAATAGCTTATTAACTTTTTTTGCTTTATAAACTGTTAACTTTACAAACTTTCAACTTTCTTAA
Source organism: uncultured Bacteroidota bacterium (assembly GCA_903837285.1). GTDB lineage: Bacteria > Bacteroidota > Bacteroidia > Bacteroidales > GWA2-32-17 > GWA2-32-17. The sequence goes on from CAILUD010000203.1 coordinate 22,703, forward strand.
ATAAGTATTTTCCAAATTTCATCTTTTAATTCGTTAATACCATCACCAACTGCAGATGAAAAAAACAAATAAGGAACGCCTATTTTTTTAATTTCCTTTTTAATTTCCTTATTAATTTCTTTTGTTAATTCTTTATCAAGTAAATCTGATTTTGAAATACCAAGTATTTTTTTCTTTGTTAAAAGTTCCGGATTATACTTTTCAAGTTCATTTAAAAGAATTTTATATTCTTTCATAATATCCTTACTATCAGCTGGAACTAAGAAAAGCAAAATTGAGTTACGTTCGATATGTCGTAAAAATCTTAAACCAAGTCCTTTCCCTTCAGAGGCACCTTCAATTATTCCCGGAATATCTGCCATAACAAATGACTGATAATCTCTATAATTTACAATTCCAATATTTGGAACTAAAGTAGTAAAAGGATAATCGGCAATTTCAGGTTTAGCGGCAGAAACAACCGACAATAAAGTACTTTTTCCGGCATTTGGAAAACCAACTAAACCAACATCGGCAAGAATTTTTAATTCCAGAATATTCCAGCCTTCTATTGCTGGCTCGCCAGGTTGAGCATAACGTGGAGTCTGATGAGTAGAAGATTTAAAATGAGAATTCCCTAAACCACCTCTCCCACCTTTACGAAGAATAATTCTTTCACCGTGTTTTGTTATTTCAGCAATAACCTCATTTGTTTCTGCATCTTTTGCAACTGTACCAAGTGGAACCTGAACAATCACATCTTCGCCTTCTGCACCAGTTGCATTCTTAGCACTTCCACAAGAACCGTTTTCAGCATAAATATGTCTTTTATATCGCAAATGTAACAATGTCCACATTTGGCTATTGCCCTCAAGTATAATATGACCACCTCTTCCGCCATCACCACCATCTGGCCCACCTTTCATTGTCCTTTTATCGCGATAAAAATGACGCGATCCAGCACCACCTTTCCCCGAACGCGTACATATTTTTACGTAATCTATAAAATTATTTTCTGGCACTTTATTTATATTATGTTATTTGTTATATTGAATTATAAAACTATTTTGTCCAAATAGATACTTCACTATGTTCAGTATGACAAAATAGTTTTGTTACTTCACAAATTTCCTCATTACATGTGAAATGTCAGAATATACTTCAGCTTCTGTTTGCATTCCATTAATAGGAAATGATTTTCCTTGTTTTTTATAATATTTAGAAACAGGTTTTGTTAAAGAACGGTAAACATTTATTCTATTTGTTATAATTTCAATATTAACATCGTCCGCTCTTCCAGACTTCTCGCCACGTAATATAAGTCTTTTCTTTAGCACCTCTTCGTCAACATCGAGCATTACAAGTAAATCTACTTTTGTAGAATGAACTAATAACATTTCGTCTAATGCTTCGGCTTGTGCTTGTGTTCTAGGAAAACCATCAAAAATAAAACCTTTTGCATTTTTATTTTTTTCAATAATCTTACTAATCATACTTATTACAACTTCATCCGGCACTAATTCACCCTTATCCATTCTTTTTTGAGCTTCTACACCAAGTTCTGTCTGAGCAGCAATTTCTACTCTTAAAATATCACCTGTTGAAAGATGAATCAACTCAAATTGCTTAATTAAATGCTCTGATTGAGTACCTTTTCCAGAACCCGGAGGTCCAAATAAAACAATATTCAACATAAATTTATTTATTTAACTAGTGTGTAAATTTCGGGTAAATTTCTTCCAAAACCATCATAATCCAAGCCATATCCCACTATGAAATCGTTTGGAATTTCAATTGCAACATAATCAATTTTAAATGACTTTTTAAATGCATTTGGCTTAAAAAGAAAAGTAGCAATAAGAATTGTCTCAGGTTCATAACCTTTTAGTTGAGAAATAATGTTTTCTAATGTTTCGCCAGAATCTACTATATCTTCCAAGACTACAACTACCTTGCCTTTAATATTTTCATTTATTCCTATTAAACTTTTAACTGTTCCAGTTGATATTGTTCCTTGATATGACGCTACTTTTACAAATGTAATTCTACAATCAAGAGTAATTTGCTTAAATAAATCAGAAGCAAACATAAACGAACCATTAAGAATTCCGATGAAAATAACTTCCTTTCCTTTAAGTTCATTATTTAATCTAACAGCCATTTTATTAACTGCAGCCTGAATTTCATTTTCTTTGATAGAGACTTCGAACTCTTTATCAAGTATTTTGATTTTATTCATACATTATATTTAAAGTTGGAAAGTTAATAAAATTGACAAAATTTTAAATAAAAAAAATCATTTTAGAATTCATTATTTTAAATATCGGCAATTAACACTATTTTTACAGATAAATCTAAATTTCATTATAAGATGAAACCATTAGTTAGTATTATTATGGGCAGCACTTCTGACTGGCCAGTTATGGAACAAGCAGCCAAGCTATTAAATGAATTTCAAATTCCATTTGAAGTTAATGCATTATCGGCACATCGTACGCCACAATTAGTTGAAGAATTTGCATCAAATGCTTATGATAAAGGTATTAGAGTAATTATTGCCGGAGCTGGTGGCGCAGCACATTTACCCGGCGTAATTGCAGCATTTACACCATTACCAGTAATTGGAGTTCCTTGCAGGAGTTCAATATCAATAGATGGTTGGGATAGCATTTTATCAATACTTCAGATGCCTCCTGGAATTCCGGTGGCTACTGTTGGTCTTGATGCTGCACTAAATGCTGCAATACTTGCAGTTCAGATTCTTTCAACGGGCAACGTTGAATTATTTGAAAAATCAAAAAAATACAAAGCAGGATTAGCATCAAAAGTTGTTAAAGCTAATATTGAACTTGAACAGTATAAATTTGAATATAAGGTAAATTAATATGTGGAAATTTAAATTCACTATTACCATTATTCTTCTGGCTTTTACCTACCAAAGCATTTTTGCAGGGAACGAAGATTACCCGCTTGGCGCAAGACAAGCTGGAATGGGAACTGCCGGAGTAGCTTTTCACGATTTATGGTCCGTTACTCACAATCAGGCAGGATTAGCTTTACTAACAAAACCCTCATTTGGTTTATTTTACGAGAATAAATTTGCTTTAAAAGAACTTGGTTTAAAAGCTGGTGCATTTGCATATCCTACTTCATCCGGAGTTTTTGCTATTGATTTAATGCAATTCGGATATTCAAAATATAACGAAAGCAGAATTGGTTTAGCTTATGCAAAATCCTTAGGAAAGAAATTTTCTATAGGTGTAAAATTCGATTATTTAAACACTTTTTATGCTGAAGGATATGGCAATAAAGGAACTTTCATTGCAGAAATTGGATTTTTAGCACAACCTATTAAGCATTTTTTTATTGGTGGTCATATTTATAATCTAAGCCGTTCAAAAATTGCAGCATATGATGATGAACGAGTGCCAAGCATTATAACTTTTGGTATAGCATACGAGTTTTCTGAAAAAGTTCTTTGCACAGTTGAAGCCGAAAAGGATCTTCAATACAAACCTATTTATAAAGTAGGAATGGAATATAAATTTTTAGAAAACTTATTTATAAGAGCAGGCGTAACAAGTAACCCTAATCAAATGAGCCTTGGAATTGGCTATATTTACAAAAAAATAAAAGCCGATATCTCATTTTCATCGCATCAGGTATTAGGTATTTCTCCTCATATAGGCATTAGTTATGAGTTTGGTAAAAATTCAACTAACCGTCTGACTAATTAAACCAGGATGAAGAATTTTTTCTTAATATTTCTTTCTTTAATTATTTCCATTTCTGCATTTTCTCAACAAAAGCAGGCAGGCTCAAATGAGGAAATTATTGAAAAGTTTATTGAAGAAATAGCATCAAACACTGACAGAGAATTAGACTACACTACATTATACGAAGACTTAACATTCTACCTAAACGAACCGCTAAATATTAATACAGCGACAAAAACTGAATACGAAAAACTACAACTATTAAGTGATTTTCAAATAAATGCAATTCTTCAATATCAAAAAGATTATGGGCAACTTCTTAGCATTTATGAATTACTTAACGTAACTGGATTTAACGAAGAGTATTTAAAAATGCTACTTCCATTTATTACAGTAAAAAAGGAAGTACCATTATTAGGTTTCGATCCAAGAAAAGCCTTAATGTATGGTGGACATAAAATTTTTATTAGAACTCAGGGAGTACTAGAACAACAGGCAGGATATTCTCCCATAACTGATTCAGCACTAGCTGCAAGTCCAAATTCGAGATATCTTGGAAGTCCGAATAGATTATTTTTTAGATATTCTTTTGCATATAAAACTAAAATTTCATGGGGAATAACAGCAGATAAAGATCCAGGCGAAGAATTTTTTAAAGGTAGCCAGGCGAAAGGATTTGATTTTTACTCTGCACATTTGTTAATAAAAGATATTGGCCCATTAAAGACTATTGTTATAGGAGATTATTTAGCTCAATTTGGACAAGGTTTAGTTATCTGTTCAGGTGTAAATTACGGAAAATCTTCGATGGTAACAACTACCAGAAAAAAAGCACAAGGGTTAAAAAAATATTCAAGTGCTGATGAAAATTTATTTTTCAGAGGAGCTGGAGCCACTTTCAGGCTAAGCAAATTAGATTTTACTGCTTTTGCTTCAAAAAAGAAAATTGATGCTAACATAACTGCGATTGACTCACTAACTGGCGATGCAGAAGATATAAGCTCGCTGCAAACAAGCGGAGAACACGCTACACCATCAGAACTAGCCGACAGAAAATCGGTTTCGGAAGCTGTAATAGGTGGAAATATTACTTTGAATATGGAAAAATTCAGAGTTGGTTTAACCGGAATACAATATACATATGGAGCAACACTTTTAAAAACACCAACTGTTTATAACCAATATGATTTTAGTGGAAAATCAAATTCAAATATTGGTGCCGATTATCAATTTATGATTAAAGATGTAACTGTTTTTGGAGAAGGAGCAATGAGCCAAAATGGCGGAAAAGCATTTATGAGTGGAATGTTATTTAATTTATCGTCACAGATAAATATGGCATTAACATATAGAAATTATGGAAGGGATTATCAAGCAAACTACAGTAGCGGATTTGGCGAAAATTCTGTAAATGCTAACGAAGAGGGATTATATATTGGTACAACAATATACCCATATGCAAAATGGAGAATTTCTGGTTACTATGATTTATTTTCTTTTCCATGGTTAAAATATGGAGTTTATGCACCTTCTAAAGGAAGTGATTATTTAATTGAAGCAGCATATACGCCCAGCAGATCTGTTAGTATGTATTTGCGTTACAGACAAAAAATAAAACCAGAAAACATTCCCACAACAATACCTGCAGTTATTGAAGGAATAGAAGATGTAACAACTACCAAGATAAGATTCCATATTTCATATAAAGTATCACAAACAATTGAATTAAGAAACAGAATTGAATGGCTTACTTATAACAAATTTCCAAATACCGAAAGAGGATTTTTAATTTATCAGGATTTTATCTATAAACCGATAAAACTTCCATTAACTTTCTCTGCACGTTATTGCATTTTTGATACTGACGGTTACGATTCCCGTTTATATGAATATGAAAACGATGTACTTTATGCTTTCTCGGTTCCTGCATTATACGATAAAGGAACACGTTTATATTTTAACGTAAAATATTCTGTAAATAAGAAAATAGATTTGTGGTTTAGATTCGGACAAACTTATTACTCAAATATGAATACTATAAGCTCAGGATTAACACAAATTAATGGAAAAACAAAATCTGAAATTAAATTACAAATAAGAATTTTAATTTAATTCACTTTTTAAAAAGCATTTTTCGGGAAACACTATTTGAAGATCTGCTTACCCTTTACTACATATACAAATAAAATTGCAGTAAAGAAAGTAAACATTGAATAAACCAAAGCAGGCATTTCCATTTCAGGACTTTTAAGAATTGTACCAGCAACAAGTAAGGCTAATGCAGTGTTATGCAATCCCACTTCTATAGCAATTGTATATTGATTACGATATTCAAGTTTAACTAGTTTTGCAATATAATAACCAACAGTCATAGCCAAAACATTTAGCAAAAACACATACGGTAAAATATTAATCGATTCTGAAAAAGTTATACCAGAACCACCTTGATTTTTTCCTGCAAATATTTTTATAGCAAAAACCAAAAATAAAATAAGAGGTAAAATTACTTTTAACGGTTTCTCTAAAATTATTGCAATACGAGTATGTAGCCTTCTAATAGTAATACCAATAATTGCTGGAAGTATAGTAACTAAAAATATTTGAATTATTGTTTCTCCAATTGGTAAAATTATTTTAGTGTCAATTTCAAGAAAAAAATATAATGCAATACTTACAATAACTGGTAATGTAACAATTGTAATGATGCTATTTAATGAAGTCATAGAAATTGCTAATGCCACATTACCACGAACTAAATGCGTTATTAGATTTGAAGAAGCACCACTTGCACAAGTTGAAACAAGAACAATTCCAACTTTTTGTTCGGCACTCATATTAGAAAAATAGGCAATAACAAATGCAATAACTGGTATTAAAAATATTTGAATTGAAAGTCCTGTAATTATAGATTTAGGAAATAATAATATTTGCTTAAAATCGTTTAGCGTTAGCGACAAACCTACACCTAGCATAATTATAGCAAGTACAACATTAACTAAGATATCGGCTAAATTATAGTCTATCATAAATACTTTTTATTTTACACTAATAATTATTAAAACAAAATTTATATTTTAAAAAGAGTCACAGATAATTCTAAAAAACAAATACTTTATTCCTTTATTCTGGTTAAACTAAAATCTATTCCCTTATTAATTACTAAAGGAATTTTTTCAGTTACAACACAACTTGTATCTAGTCCATATGCTTTTTCTTCTGGCATTCCAATTTTTTTAAGAATATCATAACTATCCATAACAAATTGGTTGAAAGGCTTAAAATCAAAATCGTAACCCTGCACTCTATCTGTTAAAATAAAACGAAAATCGCCAGAAACAGCATATTTGTGTAAAGATGGATAACGCGTAGTAATATCAACCTCTTTATTAATTACTAATTCCTCAATAACTTTTCTGAAATATAAATTAATTTTTGTTGGCACTTTAAAACCAATTTTAAAATCAACTCTTATAAGAGTCTCGGGAATTAAATGAGAAACTTTATACGTCATTGTATGTGGCTCATCAACAACTTCAACATGAACAAGCCAATAAACATCTGCTCTTTTTGGTTGTTTGTTAAAGATTGAGAAAATTACTTTTGATTCTATTTCATGTACAGAAGTTGCATGGGTAAAATAAACAAGATTTGTAGAATACTTAGAAATAGTTTCATCTTTTTTCATATCAGTAAGCATTGCAAAATACTTATCAATATCTACATAATCTGTAAGTCTCTTTTTAATAGTTCTTCCTTTATACCAAATAAACATTATGTAAAATAATATCACTGCAATAAGTAATGTAACCCAGCCACCATTTATGAACTTAAACATGTTTGCAATAAAAAATGAAACTTCAATTATAGAATAAATTGAAATAAATCCTAACACTATCCACAATGATTTTCGTTTTATTAAAAAATAAAAACTCATTAAAAGTGTTGTCATTATTTCTGTTATTGTTATAGCAAGCCCATATGCCGCTTCCATATTATGCGATTCTTTGAAATATAAAATTACAATAACACATCCTACATATAGCAGTTTATTAATACTAGGTATATAAATCTGTCCCTTATTAAATGTAGGATGACTAATTTTAACTCTTGGCCAGAAATTTAGTAAAATTGCTTGATTAATAATTGAAAATGAACCGCTGATAAGTGCCTGACTGGCAATAATAGCGGCTGCAGTAGAAATAACAATACCTGTAAGCAAAAACCAACTTGGCATTATTTCAAAAAACGAATTTGTTTCATTAGTTATATTTGGATGTAAAAGTAACCATGCACCTTGTCCTAGATAATTTAAAATCAATGCTGTTTTTACAAAAATCCAAGACACCCTTATATTCTTTATTCCACAATGCCCTAAATCAGAATATAATGCTTCTGCTCCTGTTGTACAAAGAAAAACAGCTCCCAATAATAGAAATCCTGCCTTATTATTTATTAATAACTGATACCCATAATAAGGATTAAATGCTTTTAACACTATTAAATTTTGAGAAACCCAGAAGAAACCCAAAATGCTAAGCATTAAAAACCAAATTATCATAATTGGACCAAAAAACTTTCCTAAAGAATTAGTGCCAAACTGTTGAATAAAAAACAGGCCAGTAATAATTATAAGCACAATAGGTATAATTGGAATATTATTATTAATAAGTTTTAACCCTTCAATTGCTGAAACCACAGTTATTGCAGGAGTAATAATTCCATCAGCAAGTAGCATACAGGCACCAATAATTGCAAGAATGAAAACCCATCTGGAATGGCGTCTAACAAGTGCATATAATGCTAAAATTCCTCCCTCACCCTTATTATCTGCTTTTAAAACAATAAAAACATATTTAATTGTAGTTTGCAGAGTAAGAGTCCATATAATACAAGATAATGCTCCTAAAATAATGTCTTCGCTTACACCACCCGACCAATTAACAATAGCCCTTAAAACATAAAGTGGAGAAGTTGCAATATCACCAAATACAATTCCAAGTGTAATAATTACACCCCAGACACTAAGTTTAGAGATATTGGTGGTTTTCATTCTAAAATTTTGCCAAATGTATATATTTAAAGAATTGCTTTTTTGAAAACGTAATAAAATATTATCACAATGATTTATTTTGACTACCTAAAATCAACCATAACAAAGAAGCCAGCTTTTTGGCTGGCTTCTTTTGCTAAATATTTTTTTTTAAAATCTTCCTGGTAGAATTTGAGTATTTGTTGCAGGATTTATACAAAGCACCGGAACTTTCATATTAAAATGTTTCGATTTTAGAATAAATTCTTTAAAGTGATATGACATAATAAATATTGCATCAGCATTAATTTCTGCAGCAAAATCATATATTTCCTCGTTAAATTTCTTCTCGCGTTTAGCAGTACGAACACCAAAAACAATATTCTTTTCTTCAAGTATCTGACGAATAAAGAACATATTTTTTCTCATTTTCTCATTCTTATAATTATTGCTTATAAAAGGTTTAATTATATTAATGTTACTACTAAAATATTTTGAGAGAAGAGTTACCCAATTCATTTGAACTCTGTTTTTTTCATTATAGTCAACAGGAACAACTATATCTTTAATCGTGTCATTAATTGGTGACGACTGAATAAGATAAAAAGGGATATTTGACCCAACAATTACTTTAATAGCTCTTTTAGCGCTATGCAAACCCATTACTATTAGAAGAGCATTAATTTCAATAGCTGTGTTTTTAATTGCTTTAAAAATATCTCCTCTTCTAACTAAACAAACTGTTTCTATACCATATTTTTCTTGCATTTGCTTACTAAATACAGTAAGCTTTTCCATAGCTGCAGGTTTTTCGTGGTCTTTTCTAATTATATGTAATAGGGCTATAGTCCTATTTATATACTTTGCCATTTGTATGGCATGTTGAAGAGCAAATTCAGAATTCTCGGTAAAATCTACCGGAACAAGGATTGATTTTTCGGTTAGTTCCATATTGTTTGGGTTAATTGGGAAACTAAAATAATAATCTCAATATTATGAAATTTTCTTATTAGACGTATTTTTTTAATAAATGTTGTTTAGCTTTTTAATAAAAATTAACAAGTTGTTGTGAATAAACCATTTTAATTTTTATTCAGTTAATCAAATCCAACTTTTGTTGGATTTGATTAACTGAAATTATTATTTAATGTCTTTTGTTTTTTTACGCATTTTAAAGAAATCGTATGCTACTGGTGTTGCATTAAAAATAGAAGAATAAGTACCTACCATTATACCAACAAGTAATGCAAAAATAAATCCTCTTAATACCTCACCACCAAAAATAAAGATTGCTAATAAAACAACAATTGTTGTTAATGAAGTATTCAAAGTTCTACCCAAAGTACTGTTAATAGCGGAATTGATACTTTGACTCATCTCCCATCTAGGATGTAATGTTCGATACTCTCTAATTCTATCGAAAATAATTACTGTATCGTTAATCGAATAACCAATAACAGTTAATATAGCTGCAATAAATGCCTGATCTATATCAAGATTGAAAGGCAATATTCCTTGGAAAATTGAATAGCACGATAAAACAACTAAAGCATCATGGAAGAGACTAATAACACCACCAATTCCCCACTGCCAACTCCTAAAACGAATAGCTACATATACAAAAATAGCTAAAAGTGCAATTATAATAGCAATAAGTGAAGCTAACTTAATATCATCAGCTATTGTAGCGCCTACCTTTTGAGAACTCATTACTCCGATTGACTTATCGGTTAAACTGAATTGCTCATATGTTAAGTTATTTTTATAATAAGGTTTTAAACCAGCATACAGTTTTGTTGTAATAATACTATCAACCTGTTTGCCATTATCATTTACCAAATACTTTGTTGTAATTCTTAATTGATTTTTTTCGTCAGCACCAAAGGTTTTTATTTCAGGATTCTCACCAAATTGTTTTCCTAATGAAGCACGAACATCATTAACTTTAACTGGCTGATCAAAGCGAACTAAATATGTACGACCACCGGTAAAATCAACACTCCAGCTAAATCCTTTTGTTGCCATTGAAACTATACCTATTCCAATAAAAACTAAAGAAACAACATACATCTTTTTTCTTAAACCGATAAAATCAATTTTTGTATTAGTTAAGAAGTTACGTGTGTATTTATTATCAAAAGTTATGTTCCAGTTTTTACTTAAACCCCATTCAAATATAATTCTCGAAATAAAAATTGCTGTAAATAAAGAAGTAAGAATACCTATTATTAATGTAGTTGCAAAACCCTGAACCGGACCAGATCCAAAAATATAAAGAACAATACCAGTAATAATTGTGGTTACGTTACCATCAATAATAGCAGAATATGCGTTTTTATAACCATCGGCTACTGCAAGTTTAATACCCTTGCCGGCTCGCATTTCTTCTTTTATTCTTTCATAAATAATTACGTTTGCATCAACTGCCATACCCATTGTTAATACAATACCGGCAATACCTGGAAGTGTTAGTACAGCTCCTAATGACACTAAAACACCTATCAAAAAGAAAATGTTTGCTAATAAAGCTATGTTTGCAACTAAACCAGCTTTGTTATAATACAACTGCATATATAACAGAACCAGAATAAAAGCAATAATAAAAGATAGTAAACCTGAATTAATTGACTCCTGACCTAAAGTTGGTCCAACTGAATCATCAGCTATAATTTGAGCTGGAGCAGGAAGTTTACCGGATTTTAGCACGTTAGCTAAGTCATCTGCTTCTTCAATTGAGAAATCTCCAGAAATAGATGAATTACCACCTTTAATTTCCTGATTAACAACAGGAAATGAGTATACATAATTATCAAGAACAATAGCTATTTGTTTACCAACATTATCACGTGTTAACCTTGCCCATGTTTTTGCACCCTCAGGATTCATAGACATTGAAACTTCTGCGTTATTATTTGTGTTACCAAATTCTTTTCTTGCAGATGTTACAGCACCACCATCAAGAGGTGCGCGACCATCACGACTTGTTGAACGGATAGCAATTAACTGGAATACTGTTGATTTTTTAATTGGCTTGTATGTCCATAAAAAACGAAGAGATGAAGGGAATAAAGATTTTACTTGCTTTAAGGCTAAATATCTATTTACCTGAGCAGTATCTTTATAATCAGTAAGACCAACAACAGAACCTTGAGCTAATTTACGTTCATTATCAACGCTAGGATATAATATTGCGAACAAAGGATTTTGTTCTTTAAATTGTTGAGCGTTTAATGCTGTATCATTTTTTGTTGAATCAGTTTTCATTTGATCAACAAGTGATAATGAAGTATCTGCTTTTGCAATATTTGCCGTATCAACTTTTTTAGTTGTATCAGCAACCATGTCAGCTAATAATGAAGGTTTAGCTACAGTATCAGTTTTATCGTTTGATTTTTTACCAGCAGATTCAATATCAGCAATAACTTTATTTGCTTTTTCTAGTAATGGATAAACTTCTCCATTTTCAAAAGTTTCCCAAAACTCAAGATTTGCTGTTCCTTGTAAAAGTTTACGAACACGCTCAGGATCTTTTACTCCAGGAAGTTCAATTAAAATTCTACCTGTAGTTTCTAGTTTTTGAATATTTGGCTGTGTTACTCCAAATTTATCGATACGATTACGCAGAATATTAAAAGAGTTATCAATTGCACCATTAGATTCTTTTCTAATAATTTTTAATACTTCTTCATTAGTAGTATTAAAACTAATATTTAGTTCTTTTGAAATAAAAAGAGCTGCTAGTTTAGCATTTGGATCAATTTGCTTAAATGCTTTTCCAAATAAAGTTAAATAGTCTTCCTGACTATCTGCCTGCATTTTCTTTGTTAAAGCAAGTGCTTTATTAAAAGTCGAATCAGTGCTATAATTTGCTAATGAACGAATTACGTCAACAATTGAAATCTCAAGAGTTACGTTCATACCACCTTTTAAATCGAGTCCAAGATTTAATTCCTGTTCCTGACAATCACGATAGGTATACTTTTTTAACCATAAGAAATTATAAACCGGTTCATTCGAAATTGAATCGATATACCTTGTCTCTTTTAATAAATCGCCTTGGGCAAAATTACGCGCATCACTCTCTACCTGTCTTGTACAAAATGTAAATGACAATTGGTACAAACATGCTAAAGCAAGTGCAATCCCAAAAAACTTAATCGCTCCCTTATTCTGCATCTGAATTAATTTTTAATATTTCTAACATTAAATTGATTTCTGAAAATAACCCGCAAAACTACAAGAATTTTACAAATTAACCAAATAGAAATGCTATAAATACTTAACCAAAAATAACGGCCAAGAATCAATATACATTCCTGTATTACAGCACTATAATAAAAATTCGAGATTATCTCCTGATGAAAACTCTTTTGGTTCACTACCTTTAATAAACAATCTCATAGATCTTTTTCCCAAATGTTGTATAGAATTATTTTCAATTTTAAACATACATCCTTCACGTAATCCAGTAACATAAATATTTGGATTAATTTCTAAGAATTCTTCAATTCTTTGTTCACGTGTTTCGCCCGCATGCCCTTCTGGATTTGCATCTAAGTAATGAGGGTTTATTTGAAATTTAACTAAGTTAAATGCATTAAAAGACTTTGGCTCTGCTATTGGCATATCATTAGTTGTTTTTATTGTAGGACCTGCAACATTAGAGCCAGCACTCCAACCAATAAAAGGAGTACCACTTATTACTTTATTTCTTACTACATCAATTAAATTATTTTCATATATTTTTGAAGTTAACTGAAAAGTATTTCCACCACCAACAACAATGGCATCTGCATTCTCAATTGCCTCAATTGGATTAGAAAACTGATGAATACTTTTTACTTCATGGCCAATTTCGTTAAATCTTTTCTGAACCTTTTCTTCATATTCATCATACGAAAATGTAACAGCAGCATATGGCAAAAAAACACAATTAAGGCTTTTATTTCCTAAAAACTCCTTAATATATGGCATAGGGTAAGCAAGATATTCTTCACCTGCATTTGTTGAATTACTGATTAACAGAAGTTTCATAATTAAATTTTATTTATTGATTTTGAATTAGTTTCGGCATAAAAATAAAAATTTTTTAATACAATATTAAACTTAAATGTCATAGTTGAGTCAAAGCGTCGTAAATCAAAAAAAAAATAAATTATTATGAAAAAGATTCAAAAATTAATCCCAATGTTGTTAGTTGCTTTTATTATGGTTGCGAGCCAAACTGTATTTGCTCAAGATAAAGAAGCTGCTCACAAATGTGAAAAAGGAGAATGCGTAAAAGGAATAACTGACTTAACAGATGTTCAAAAACAAAAAATTGATGAATTATGCTTAGCTCATAAAAAAGAGATGACAGCAAATAAAAATCAAATTAACGAGAAACGCGCTCATTTAAAAACCTTACAAGCAGCTGACAAAGCTGATATGACTGCAATAAATAAAACTATTGACGAAATATCGGCATTAAATGCAGAACAGATGAAAAAAGGTGCAGCAGCAACACAAAGTATTAGATCACTATTAACAGACAATCAAAAAATTGTTTTTGACGCTAACGGCGGTAAAAAAGGTGCAGGCTGCTCACATGGCGGTGGTGATGCAAAATGCGGTGGTGCTCAAAAAAGTGGATGCAGTAGCAAATGCTCTAGCGCTGGAAAAACTGGTGGTTGTGGAAAACAATAACATCCAAATATATTAAATAAAAAACGCCTGCAAATGCAGGCGTTTTTTATTTAGCGCAATCTTTTTAATTTTACATCTTTAAGAACCAATGAAAAGAATTGCCCTTATAGCTTTAATAATTTTTAGTAGCAACTGCATTTTTGGGCAGCAAGTTTCTATTAAGGATAGAATTAAAGCTGAACACATTTTTAATTTTGGAGTTTATATACATTGGAAAGATAAATCATTTCAGAAAGAGGCAGATAAATTTACAATTGGCGTATATGGTTCAGACACTTTAATGTACAATTTATTAAAAAAGATATGTAAATTCCGAATACTTAGGTGGAAAAAAATTGAAATTATTCATTTTAATAGTCTTAAAGAATTAAAGTTCGTACCTATATTATATGTAAGTTACCAAAATAATTCAGAAGTATCACTTATCGACTCTGTAATTAGCGCATGGCCTACATTACTTATAACAGATAGCTGCAACAGCTACAGAGGTGTAATGATAAATTTTTTCCCGCCAAATTCTATAAAAAGGGTTGAAATTAACAAAGAGAATATCTCTGCACGTGGAATGAAGGTTAATCCATTATTGTACGTTGTTGCAAAAAAATACGAAGAGGACTGGGAAAAACTTTATCAAAAAAGTGAAACCGATTTAGCATTAGAAAAAGAAACAGTAGAACAACAATCTTTGATATTAAAAACTCAGGAAAACAACATAAAACAAAAGGAAGAACATATTTTAAAACTTGGTTCAAATATTTTACAAAAAGAGGCAGACCTTAAACAAAAACAAGAAAATCTAAATAAACTTCAAAATGATATTTTAGAGAAAAATAAATTAGTTACAATAACTTCAGCAACGTTAAAACGACAGGAGATTGAACTTCTAAAGCATCAAATTGAAATTACAAGTACTCAAAAATTATTAAAAGAACAAATTGCAGAATTTGAGATTCAAAAATCAAAAATAGATATCCAAAAAGAAGAAATTGCTTCTCAACAAGGTTTAATCGATTCTCAAAAATCAAGTCTTAATAAAAGCATTGCCGATTTAAAAAAACAACAACTTGTTTTATATTTTGTATTAGTTGCCCTATTATTATTTGGATTAATGATTGTAGCGATATTCAGGAGTTACAAAATAAAGAAAAAAGCTAACAAAGTTTTGAATGCAAAAAATATAGAAATTTCCAAACAAAACACAGAGATAATTCAACAAAAAGAAGAAATAGAAACTCAAAGAGATGAAATTGAAGCTCAACGTGATTTTCTGGCTCGTCAGCGCGACCAGATATTAACACAAAACAAAGATATTACAGACAGTATTACTTACGCAAGCAAAATACAACATGCATTGCTCCCTCCAGAATTATTAACAACACAACTTTTTAAAGATCTTTTTGTTTTTTATTTACCAAGAGATATTGTTAGTGGCGACTTTTACTGGACAAGAAAGAAAGGTGACATTATTTATATTGCTGTAGCAGACTGCACTGGGCATGGAGTTCCGGGAGCATTTATGAGTATGCTTGGAGTAGCATTTTTAAATGAAATTCTTGACAGATATAATAAATTATCTGCAGGATCGCTATTAGATAATTTGCGGGAAAAGGTAGTTTATTCACTTCATCAAACTGAAAACGAAGGTGGCTCAAAAGATGGGATGGACATTTCGATAGTTGCATATAATGAAAAAACAAAAATTGCAGAAATTGCAGGTGCTAATAATGCTGTATATCTTGTTAGGAAAAATGAATTAACAGAATTTAAACCAGATAAAATGCCTATTGGCATTTATTATGGCGACGAAAAACCATTTACCAGCAATACTATTAAAGTTGAAAAAGGAGATTTTTTCTATATGTTTTCAGATGGATATCCCGATCAGTTTGGTGGAGAAAAAGGGAAAAAATTCAAATACAAGGCTCTTAAAAACTTATGCTTAAACTTAAGCAAATTATCATCTATTGAACAAGAAAAAGAAATTGAAAACACTTTTGTTAGCTGGAAAAAACACTATAATCAGGTTGACGATATTTTATTTTTGGGAATTAGATTTGAATAAAAAATATGTATAAATTACTAATTACTTTTTTGTGTTCAATTATTTTTGTGTTTAATACAACAGCACATACTCTAATTAAATCAGAATTAATTAAAAAAATTGAAAAAGAAAAGAGTATACTAAAACGTATCGACTTAATGGTTGATTTGGCAGAACTTAATATTGAAGGCGATTCTGCAACTTTTTTCAGTCAAGTAAAAACCATTAAATCTTTATCAAATGAAAATAATTACGTTAAAGGTATTGCCGAGTGCGAATACCTTATTGGCGATTACTATTACACAAAAGGGAAATTAGAAGTATCCCATTCTTATTTTAATAAAGCAAAAGATTTATTTATTAAAATAAAAAATAAAAAAAGACTTGCTGACACATATACATTCATTGGAATAATTTATAGCGAACTTTCAATGTTTGACAAGTCACTTAATTTCTATATTAGTTCAGAGAAATTATACGAAGAGTTACACGATACCTCTGGATTAATTCAATCAGATATAAATATCGGAGCTACTTATTCCGACATTCAATTATATGAAAAAGCTAAAAATTATTACGAAAAGGCTCTGAATCTTTCATTAGCAACAAATAATAAAGAAAACACTGCATATTGTTATGCTAATCTTGGTGTATGTCAAAAAATAACAGGAAACTATGCTAAAGCTCTTGAATACTATATTAAATTAGAAACTATTGCAGAAGAGCTATCGAATAAATATTTAATAGGAACAGCATATCTGAATATGGCCAATCTTTTTATAAACATGAACGAACCATATAAAGGATACCAGATAGCAAAAAAATATTTAAAGCTTTATGCAAATTCTACTGAACCTGCTACACTTTATTATGGATATAATGTTCTTGGAAATTCTGAAATCGATCTAGGTGAATTTAATCAAGGAATAAAACATTTATTAATTTCATTAGATAAGGCTAAAGAAATTAATTCGGGAAATTTAATTCTTCAAACTTCCAATAATCTGGCAGATGCTTACGAAATAATAAATGATTTTAAACAAGCATATTTTTATAAAAAAATCACCTACCAATTATCCGACTCACTATTTAAAGCTAATAACATTAAACAGATGACTGATATTGAGACAAAATATCAGACTGAAAAAAAAGAACATCAAATAGAAGTACTTAACAAAGATAAAAAGTTACAGGATCTTGAATTAGAAAAAAAACAAAAAGAACTAAGAAACAGAAACTATATAATTTTTGGTATAGCAATAGTCTTGCTAATTATTATTTTCTTTTCATCGGCACTATACAAAACCCTACAACTTAAACGAAAAGCAAATTTTCTTTTAAAACAAAGAAATGTAGAAATTCAACAAAAAAACGAAGAAATTATGGCGCAACGAGACGAAATTCAGGCTCAGCGTGACGAAGTAACAAATCAAAGAGATAAAATAGCAATACAACAGAAAAAAATTACCGACAGTATACTTTATGCTAGCAGAATTCAAAATGCAGTACTCCCTCCTACCGAAATTTTAAAAGAATACTTACCTGAACATTTTATTTTATATAGACCAAGAGATATTGTTAGCGGAGATTTTTACTGGATACACCAACAACAAGCTAAAATATTTATTGCAGCAGCAGATTGCACAGGACACGGCATTCCAGGGGCGTTTATGAGTATGATGGGTGTTGCATTTTTAAATGAGATTATAACAAAACTTAATAATCCAACTGCCAGCGAAATATTAGATCAACTTAGAGTAAACGTAAAACGTTCATTACATCAAACTGGAAAAACCGGGGAACAGAAAGACGGTATGGATATTTCGCTTTGCATTATAGATAAAGACAAAAAGCAACTTGAGTTTGCCGGAGCAAATAACCCACTTTACATTATTCCTTCTGTCATTCTGAAGGAATGTGAAGAACAACTTTCTTGCGCAGCAAAATCTAGAATAGATGCTTCGACGGAGCCTGCACTGAGTAACGCGAATGTGCTCAGCATAACAACGAGGTTAATCGAACTGAAAGGAGACAAAATGCCAATTGGAGTTCATTTAACCGACGAAAAACCTTTTACTAACAATGTTTACGAATACAATTTAGGCGACACCATATTTCTATTTAGTGACGGTTATAACGACCAATTTGGAGGACCACACGAAAAGAAGTTTATGCAATCAAGATTTAAGCAATTATTACTTGATATTAATTCTAAACCATTATCTGAACAAAAAAACGAATTAGAATATAGCATAGAACGATGGATGGGTAAGCACGAACAAATTGACGACATTCTAGTTATTGGTGTACGAATAGTTTAATTATTTTTGCAATATGAAATATTTACTAATTTTTGTTCCATTTATAATTTCATCTTTTTGCTTTGGGCAATTTGATAATACTATATTTAACACATACAAACCTATTAATCCCGAGGATAGCTCAAAATTAATGATAGGTTTTGATAACCAAAACTTTCTTTATAACAATGAATATTTCAATAATTTAAATTATGGTTTTACATATATTGGCTTTTCATTTAAACCATACTTAAGTTATCAGGCAGCACCAAATTTAAAATTACAGGCTGGTTGGTATTTCTTGAAATTTTCGGGAAGAGACGAATTTAGTCGATCAGTACCATGGTTCCGTTGTCAATATAAATTCTCTAAAAATATTGATTTGATATTAGGAAATATTCACGGAACAGTAGAACATAAATTAATTGAACCACTTTATTCTTTTGCAAGACATTTTACAAATAATCCCGAACAAGGAATTCAATTTATAGGAAATTTTAAACATTTTGAAGGCGACCTTTGGCTTAACTGGGAAAAATTTATTTTACAAGGAGATCCATTCCAAGAAGAATTTACCTTAGCTTCAACTACCAAAATAAAATTTTACAAACCAGAAAATAAATTACAATTTTCAATTCCAATTCAGGGAATGGCTACCCATAAAGGTGGACAAGGAAATAACAATCCCGATAAACTTCAAACGTATTTTAATACTGCATCTGGTCTCGAATTAAATTATTTTCCTAACACAAATCAAAAGAAACACTTTGGAACAAGTAATTATTTTGTTTCTTATTATGATGCATCAAGCACACATATTCAGTATTACTCTCAAGGCTGGGGAGCTTTTTCAAATTTAAATGCAAGTTTTGGGAAATTTGATTTTATGCTGACATACTGGTACAGTAAACATTTTATTGCCCCACGAGGTGAGGTTTTATTACAATCTGTTTCGCGAAAATATGGGTACTGGTGGGAGCCAGAAAAACAACTTTGTACAGCAAAAATTCAATTTAAACAACCCGTTTACAGAGGCATTAATATAGCTGTAAGAGGCGAAACTTATTATGATTTGTTACGATATAATTTAGATTTCTCGTATAGCTTGTTCCTAGTTATAAACGGGGAATTTTTTCTAAAGAAAGTAGATTTATAAGAACAGAGTCCCTTTCAGCATGCTCTGTGAGAAATGCGCCACACTCGCTGGAAGCGAGCGTGAGCAAAGGGAAAACGAAAATTATTTCCTTATCTGTGCACCCAGTTCTTTTTCGAATGCATCAGAAAGTTTGTTCATTATCTGATCAATTTGAAAATCATTTAAGGTTTTTGTAGCATCTTGAAGATAAAAACTAACGGCATATGATTTTTTTCCTTCGGGAATTTTATCTCCTTCGTATACATCAAACAAATTAACAGATTGCAAAAATTTCTTTTCATTTTTAGATGCAATCTCTACAATTTTAGAATAAGAAATTTGCTTATCAAGTATCATAGCTAAATCTCTGCGAACTTCAGGGAATTTAGACAATTCTTGGAACTTTGTTTTCTGGTTATTTAAATTTGGCAATACATTATTCCATAAAAATTCTGCAAAGTATACAGGCTGTTTTATATCAAATTCTTTTAAAACATTTTTGCTTAACAAACCTAAAGTAACCAACTCTTTGCCTTTATAAAAATACATTTGTCCTTCGGAATAAATATTTGTATCAGGTTGAGAAATCACTACCTGACTTAATGGGCAACCTAATCTGGTTAAAATATTTTCGACATAGCTTTTTAAGAAATAATAGCTAACAGGCTTAGTTTCGGAAGAATAATTTTCTGAATTTTTATTTCCAGAAATAAATAATGCCAATCTTAAATCTTCAAAATACGCATTCTCTTTTTTGTCAGAAATTAATTCAGGATAGTATGCATAACAATTTCCAAACTCAAACATTTTAAGATTTTGCTGTTTGCGATTAACGTTATAAGAAATTGACTCTAATCCACCAAACAATAACGTCTGACGCATAACTCCTAGATCGGTACTTAAAGGATTTAATATTTTAACAGAATTTTTATCATTCCAGAAAGACTTATTTTCATAATAAGATGCTTTTGTAAGAGAATTAGTCATCATCTCAAAATAACCGTTTGAGGCTAAATAATCTGAAATAATATTATTTATTTTTTCTTTATCAGGTTTTTGAGAATAACTAATATTTGACCTAACCCTATCAGACACTTCCACGTTGTTATAACCATATATCCTAAGAATTTCCTCTATAACATCCACTTCGCGCAATACATCAACTTTATAAGCAGGAATTTCTAAAAGTAAGCTCTTTTCTTTAACTGCAATAACTTTTATTTCAAGCGATCGGATTATTTCTTTTACTGTTTCTTTTGGAATTTGTTTTCCGATAAGCTCATCAACATTTGCAAAATTTAGTTCTACCGTAACATCCTTTACAGGTTTAGGATAAACATCTACTACTTCAGAAGAAATGACACCACCAGTTATTTCTTTAATCATCATTGCAGCACGCTTTAATGCATAAACAGTAATATTTGGATCGGCACCACGCTCAAATCTAAAAGAAGAATCGGTAGCCAATGCATGACGACGAGCTGTTTTTCTTACAAATACAGGATTAAAATTTGCACTCTCAATAAAAATTTTTGTGGTTTTTTCTGAAACTCCACTGTGCATTCCACCAAAAACACCGGCAATACACATTTCTTCTTCAGCATTACAAATCATTAAATCGTTTGAAGATAAAGTTCGCTCAACACCATCAAGAGTCACAAATTTAGCATTCTCTGCAGCTGTTCGAACAACCACTTTATTTCCTTTAATAAAATCGGCATCAAATGCATGAAGTGGCTGACCTGTTTCAAAAAGAATAAAATTAGTTATATCAACAATATTATTTATTGGTCGCAAACCTATTGAACGCAATCTATCCTGAAGCCATATCGGCGATTCTTTTACAATAATATTGCTAATTGTAATGCCGGAATATCTAACACAAGCATCTTTATTTTCAACTTCAACAATAATTGGAAAATCATTATTGTCAGCTTTAAAATTCTCTACAGATGGCTTTTCTAAAACTACTGGTTTACGATGCTGAAGATATGCAGCTAAATCTCGTGCTACACCATAATGCGAAGCTGCATCAATTCTATTTGGAGTTAATCCTATTTCGAAAATATAATCATCATTAATTTTAAAATATTCTCGCATAGATGTTCCAAGAACAGCGTCTTCATTCAAAATCATAATGCCAGCATGTGAATCGCCTAAACCAATTTCATCTTCGGCACAAATCATACCCTCAGATTCTACCCCACGAATTTTTGCTCTTTTAATTTCAAAACTACTTTCTTCTTTAAACAGAGTAGTACCAATTACAGCTACAACAACCTTTTGGTTAACAGCAATATTGGGTGCACCACAAACTATATTTAATAAATTATCGCCCCCAATATCAACTTTTGTAACGCTTAATTTATCTGCATCAGGATGTTTTTGGCATTCTATAACATGACCAACAACTAATCCTTTTAACCCACCTTTAACTACCTCAAATTTATCTATAGCTTCTACTTCAAGTCCAATGCTTGTAAGGATTTCGGCAATTTTTACCGGAGCTAAATCAGTATTAATATATTCTCTTAGCCAGTTGTACGATATCTTCATTATTCAAATAATTTATGACTTTACAAATATAGAAAAAGAAAATTCTAACTAGAAAAGTTAAACTAAATGATAATCATAATTTATTTTAAATAAAATTTTGTATTTTTATTCACCCAAAATACTAATAATCATGAGAACTGTTTTAAAATTCAGCTTTATTATTTTCTCGATTTTATTCTCATTAAATATTAAAGCACAAAATAATGTTGGAATAGGCACAAATAACCCTGATATTAATTCGATTCTTGAGCTTTCATCAACAACTAAAGGTTTATTAATTCCTCGCTTAACAACATTGCAACGTACAGCGATGAATCCTTCACTTAGTACCACTCAAACAGGATTACTTGTTTTTGACACTAATGATAATGTGTTTTATTTCTGGAATGGTACTGCATGGACACAAATAGGAGCTGGTTCAGCCGGTTGTACCACACTTGAAAATGCGTATAATTGCGGAGGAAACGGAGCAGGAAGAATAATAAATGCGAATTACGGACCTTTTGAAATAAATGCATCAACAGCAGCAACAAATGCAATTAAAATAACTCATTCAAATAGTGGTGTTGCGATTAATGCTTCGAGTACACTTGCTTCAAACGCTTATTCAACAATTCAATCGACTACAATTTCAACAAACAGTCTAGTTTCGGCAATCCTAGGAAATTCATCTGGTGCAGGATTTGGAGTTTCGGGGCAAATTGCATCAACCGGAACTTCACAAGCAGCTGTATATGGAAATAACTTAAGAACTAATGGCGGACATGGAGTTTGGGGATTTGGTTTTAATGGTGTTGTTGGTGAAACTAATTATGATGCTGCCTTCGGAGTTTACGGTTATAATCATGGAACCACAGATCCTGGCGTAGGAACTGCAGGTATTGGCATTACTGGAATTGCTGGTCAAAGCACAAATTTAGCATTAAGTTATGGCGTTTTTTCTTTTGATGACGGTGGAATTACTGGTGCTCTCGACGTTGGAGGCAATTTTTCTGCTGGTGGTACAAAAGCTTTCAGAATTCAACATCCTTTAAAACCTAATATGTTTTTAAAACATTTCTGTATTGAATCACCAGAAGTTCTTAATGTATATCGTGGAAATGTAATAATAGATAATAATGGTGAAGCATTAATAATTCTACCAGATTATTTTAAATCAATTAATATTAATTTTTCTTACAACCTAACATCGATAGGTGTTGCTGCGCCAGATCTTCATGTTAAAAATGAAGTAACTGAAAATACATTTACAATAGCAGGTGGAAAACCAGGTTCTAAAGTTTCATGGACTCTATATGCTGAAAGAAATGATAAATATATTCAGGAACACCCTGAATCAAAAGAAATAGAAGTTATAAAAAACGAAAGAGATCTTAAATTATTAAAAGGCGAAAAATTGACGCTTTTAAAAAATAATTATAACAACATACAGCAACCGATCATTAAAGTCAATGAAAATTAAAGTATAGAATAAATACAATGATCAAAAGCCTTACATATATACTTTTTATTAACGTTTTTTTGTTGATTTTTCAGCTTAATTGCTTATCGCAATTAGTTACTAATAATTCAGGTTTAATTTATATTTCGAATGGTACTATTGTTAAAATTTCAGGAGATATTGAGAATAAAACAGGATCAATAATAGACAATAATGGAGAACTTACTATTTCTGGTAATTTAATTAACAATTCGCAATTAAACTCAAACGGGAACATTAATCTTTCTGGAAACTGGCAAAATAATTCAGTATTTAGTCATGTTAATGGTAATGTTATTTTAGAAGGAAACACACAAAATATAGGAGGCACAAATCCTAGCGATTTCTATAATCTTACATTATTGGGAAGCGGTGTTAAAAGCATTAATCAAAATATAAATATTTCAAATTCGCTTGCATTAAACGACAGAGAAATTGATATTGCAAATTTTAATTTAGAAATAGAAAACCCTAACTCATCAGCTATTTCGAGAACTACAGGATTTGTTAGCAATAACTTGCAAGGAAGATTAATTCGAAATACTAATTCTAATACAATTTATCTTTTTCCATTGGGATCATCAATTACTACTCAAAGATACAGACCTGTTGAAATTGTTCCTATTAACAATGCGGCAAATAAATATTCAGCCGGAATGGTTAATCACGATGCTGGTATCGACGGGCTTAACTTAAATCAGACCGACACCAATCTTTGTAATTTAAATAACAGGTATTATCATTTGGTAAATAGAGACAGCGGTTCAACATATGCAAGGATTATTTTTTACTACGATTCGATTAACGATGGAATACAAACAACTGCTGCAAACTGGAATAGTACACCACCTGCAAAGTGGAAAAAAGCTGACAGCACATATTACTCATTCAACAATCCTTTAAGCAAGATAACAATTAATCACTGGCTATTTTCGGGATCTAATATTTTTGTTTTAGGTAATTCAGTTAATAAAGTGGAACTTGGACAAAACATTGCAGGATGTTTAGGAGATACAATATTGTTAGATGCAACAAACCAGTTTACAAGTTATTTATGGTCTAACGGAGCAAATACGCAAACTATTAACGCCATATCAAGTGGAGTTTATTATGTTACTGTATCTTCAAACAATTGCTTTTCTAACGATTCTGTAACAATTACACTAAGTCCACTACCCCTTGCAAATGCAGGACCTGATGTTAGTATTTGCAATGGAGACTCAGTTCAATTAAATGCTTCGGGTGGAACGAGCTACAACTGGATTACAACAACTGGATTAAACAATTCTAATATTAGTAATCCTATTGCAAATACAACAATTAGCACTTCATATATTGTTAATGTAACAAATGGTCAATGCAGTAAAAAGGATACAGTATTTGTTACCGTATTACCAATACCTACAGTAAATGCAGGCACCGACTCTATAATTTATGAAGGAAGTCAATACCAATTTTTACCTACTGTCTCAAATTACGCAACAGCTATTTGGGCACCAAATACTGGTTTAACCAATGCAAATATTTTAAATCCGATTGCTACGATAAACAATACCATTACCTATATTTTAACCGTATATGATAATAACGGCTGTTATAATTCTGACGATATAACATTAATCACTATTCCGAAACCATATTATGATATAATAATTTTTAACACATTTACTCCTAATATTGACAATGTAAACGACAGATGGTTTATAGAAAACATTTCGCAATACCCCGATAATCATTTAAGTATTTACAATAGAAATGGGCATATTGTTTATGACAAACAAGGATACAACAATGAATGGGACGGAAAATATTTTGGAAACGATTTACCAGAAGCAACATATTATTATGTGTTAAAGATTACCGGACAAGATATATTTAAAGGCGATGTAACAATAATCAGATAATATAAATGAAGAAAATATTATACATATTGTTTTTTATAAATATTTTTAACTGCAACGCACAACAATTACCACAGCTTTCGCTACATACATTTGATTATGCTGTTTTTAATCCCGCAGCCAATGGAACAAAACCTAATAGTGAAGTAATGCTTCATCACAGAAGCCAGTGGGCAGGCTTCAGCAATGCTCCAAGCACACAATTTCTTACGTATAACGGAAAAGCAAATGAGACAATGGGTATTGGTGGTAATATAATGAATGACATTACTGGACCAACTCGTCGTTTAGCTGCTTCCGTTGCATATAACTACAAAATTAAATTCGAAACATTTAAATTATCAGTAGGATTAGCAGCAGGAATAATGCAATATGGCATTGATGGGAATAAAATTACATTACATGAAAACACAGATCTGGCAGTAGCAGAACATAGTTCACTAAAATCAATAAGACCAAACATTGACTTTGGGACTTTTCTTTACACTGACAAATTTTCGGCAGGAATTAGTATAATGCAATTGCTTGCTAACAAAATAAAATTTAAAGATGATTTAATTAATCCTGAAGTTAAACTTGCAAACCATTTTTATATAACAAGCAGTTATAAAATTGATTTAAATGAGAGAATAAAACTTCAACCATCTTTTATGGTGGGCGGTGCATTTGGCACTCCGTTAATTGTTGACTTAGGAATTAAAGCAGAATTTCAAGAGAAAATTACTGCCGGAATAAGTTTCAGAACAAAAGATGCAATAGTTTTAATGGCAGGAGTAAAAATTAAAAAGCTTTTTACTATTGCTTATGCATACGACATGGTAATTTCAAAGCTTAGGAAATACAATAGTGGTTCGCATGACATTATTTTAGCATTTGATATAATAACTAAAAAAGTTGAAAAACCTGCTTTGTACAAATAGTTACTTTATCTCAAAATCCATCATTTTTTTATCGTCAATAAAAGCCTGAAGTCTATCACCGACATTAACAGGGCCAACGCCAGAAGGAGTTCCGGTATAAATTAAATCGCCTGTTTTTAGTGTAACAAATTGCGATATATATTCAATTACAGCATCGATATGAAAAATCATATCAGAAGTATTTCCTTTTTGCACTACCTCATCATTTTTGGTTAAAGAAAAATTAAGATCATTAACATTCTTAACATCATCCAGAGAAATAAAACGAGATATTGCAGCAGAATTATCAAATGCTTTACTTATTTCCCAAGGCAAGCCTTTGGTTCTGCATTTTTCCTGAAGGTCTCGAGCAGTAAAATCGATACCTACAGCAATACTATCATAATATCTATGAGCAAATTTTTTGGAAATTGATTTACCTACTTTATTTATTTTAAAAACTATTTCGACTTCGTAATGTAAGTTTTTAGAAAAAGAAGGGATAAAAAAAGGCTTATTGTTACGTAACAAAGCACAATCGGGTTTAAAAAATATTACAGGTTCGGATGGAACATCATTCTTAAGTTCTTTGGCATGTTCGGCGTAATTACGACCTACGCATATAATTTTCATAAAATAGGAATTTATTTATTTTTCATTCTTAATTTAATCTCGGTTAAAACCTTTTTTGTATAAAGTGGAAACTGACTATTTAACATCCAGCCATAATAACCAGGATCTTTAACAAAAACGTCTTCAACAGCCATTCCCTTGTACTTTCCAAAATTAAAAACCTCAACATCTTTGTCGTTATAAATAATTTGTCCCGCTAAATCCACCGTTCTGTTTTGTGATGAAAACTCGCTAAGTTCGGGAATTGTTTTAGGCATATCAGGATACACATCAAATTGAGCTTTTAAAATCTCATATGTCGCAAGAGTATCTGCTTTTGAACTATGAGCGTCAATTAATTCTTTTTTGCAATAGAACTTATATGCAGCGGCTAAATTACGCTGTTCCATTTTATGAAAAATAACCTGCACATCAACAAATTTTCTATTCTTCATATCAAAATCAACTTCTGCACGAAGAAACTCTTCTGCAAGCAACGGGATATCAAATTTATTTGAATTAAATCCTGCTATATCAGCACCTTCAAAAACTGAAGCTACACTTTTAGCAATTTCTTTAAATGTTGGTTTATCTTTTACATCTTCATCGGATATACCATGAATATCGGTAGAAAATTGCGGGATGGGAATAGTGGGATTTACAAGAAATGTTTTTTCGGTTTCTTTACCATTTGTTTCAATTCTAATAAGCGTTAGCTCAACTATTCTGTCAGTTGTTATATTAATGCCAGTGGTTTCTAAATCGAAAATAACCATTGGGCGTTTTAAATTCAATTCCATTAAATTTTATTTTTTCTTAAGGTAAATATTTCTTGGTACCAATACCTGTATAGGTTGTTCGTCGCGAATAATAATTTCTTTTTTATATGGCAGATATGCTTTACCTTCTATTTCAAGATCCCAGTTTCCAGGAGGAAGTGCTATAGTATATTTCCCAGTTTTACTTGGCTGATAAGTTGCAAAAACCTCATTATTTTTATCTTTGTTATATACCTTTATTGTTAAAACTGAATCGACTTTATTAATTGGAACAAAAGACAATGAATCTCCAACTAAAATTTTCCCGGTATAAATAATATTTGTTTTTGGAATATCATTAAAAATAACTCTGTAAACATCAAGTCCACCTAATCCAGTTGTCTCTAATTTACTGATATAGCCATACCTGGCATTTGATGTTAAAGCAATATTAAAGTTATCATATGTATCATTAATCGGATATCCTAAATTTTTTGGCTCAGCCCATTTCTCTTCAACTAAACGACTTCTA
The DNA here is from genome assembly GCA_903837285.1 of uncultured Bacteroidota bacterium. Taxonomy (GTDB): domain Bacteria; phylum Bacteroidota; class Bacteroidia; order Bacteroidales; family GWA2-32-17; genus GWA2-32-17. The sequence continues at coordinate 51,326 of CAILUD010000203.1, forward strand.
AAAACATCATAGCCGCCCATTGAGTTATGCCCAGTTGAGGAAAAATATAATGTTGTTCCTTCTGCAGTTATGTATGGGTAATTTTCGTCATTTGCAGTATTAACAGGTTCGCCAAGATTAAAAGGAATACCCCATGTTCCATCAGGTAATTGAATAGAATAATAAATATCAAAACCACCTATGCCGCCTGGCCTATCACTTGAGAAAAACAGGGTATCACCAGATTGTGAAATTGACGCACCAGCTTCACCGAATTTTGAATTAATATTTTTTCCTATGTCAGCTAACTCTAAATAACTTCCTGATTTATTTTTCTGAGAAAAATATATTTCATTTGGTGCACTAAGCCTATCAACATGCGCTAAAATTAGTGATCCATCTTTATTTATACCAACAGCCTCGGCATTTTCATCAGTATTAATTTTAGAACTAATTGATTTTGCTTTTTGCCATGAGCCATCAACTTTATTACTGGTATAAACTCCACGTATGAACTGCTGATATTCGTTATTATATTTTCGTGCTGACGAAAAGACCATAAATGTTTCGTCCTCAGTGATAAACGGAATATAATCATCTTGAGGAGAATTAACACTTTCGCCTAAATTAACAAAAGTTACTTTAAGTGGTTTTGATACTAATGCTTTTGCATTGCTACACATTTCCATAAACCTATCTAACTGGGTTAATTGTTCTGAATTTCTAGTCTTTAAACCTAAGTATTTTTTTGCAAACTCATTTGCTTTATCGAAATCATGACGATAGAAGTATGCCTGAGCTATATCGAATTGAATAGATTCGAAACTTGAACCTTTTGCACTATCTGCAAACAAAAGATAAGGAAGAGCATTAACTTTTGCATAATTTGTTTTAAGGTAACAAAAACCAACTCTATAATTAACTTTTGGATCGTCTTTATACTTTTTTATTACTTTAAGATACTGCTTAAGCGCCACTTCATAATTTTCATCTTCGAAATTAGAATCAGCATCTCCTAATACTTCTGCTTGTGAATATGACGAAAAGCTAATAACAAGTATAAAAAACAATGTTGAGAAGGAGTAAATAATCCGTTTCATATTTATAAATTATTTAGCAATTTACTATTTTTTTAAAGAAAGTGAAAATATTTTTTCGGTTTCTGGTTGATACAAATCACGGTCCAAAATTAAAATATTTCCTGTATATTCATTGTATCCATGAGCTTGTATTACCAATTTATACTCGCCTAAAGGCAAAGCAGCAATAAAACGACCAAGGCGATTATTGTAAATATATTTTCCAAAGAGATTTTGTTTTAAATCATAAACTGAAATATCCAATTCGTCATTTCCTAATTTCCAATCCTCATTTCCTTTTTCGGCTGTAATAACAATTTTACCTTTAACAACAGTCACTAATTCATCATTATCTTTAAACGTAACCCTATAAATATCGAGCCCACCCATTCCTTCTTTTCTTATTGAAGAAACATATCCATATCGCCTGTTTGACGAAAATGAAATAGTTAAATCATCACCTGGTGTATTAATAGGATATCCAAGATTTGTAGGCTTAGTCCATTCGCCTGTTATTTCGTTTAAAAAAGTTACAAATAAATCATACCCACCCATACTATTGTGCCCTTTGCTTGCAAAATATAATGTTTTACCATCAGGTGAAATATTTGGGCATGTTTCATCGTAAATTGTATTAATAACCTCTCCTAAATTTTTTAATGGTCCCCATGTACCATTTGGTAATTTTTTAACAACATAAATATCACTTTTACCTTTTCCTTCATTATTTTCCTGAGAAATGTACACAGTGTTATTATCTGATGAAATACAGGCACCATTTGATGATTTTATAGCTAAAGGATGAAACCAATCATTTGCAGTTTCAAATTTAAATAATTTACTTTTTAACAATGCCATATCAACTTCGCTATACGATTTTTGATAACTGCCACACACAAACAATTTTTTTCCATCATTACTTAAGCCAACAGTTCTTTCGTTATCGTTTGTGTTAATGTATTGTAAAGGTTTTGAGAAACTCCAGGCATTTTTTTCGGGATAACTTATATAAATATTCTGATCGAACATTTTTGTTACTTCATCAAATTTTTTATCAGAAGTATAAACCAGAAACTCTTCGTTTTTAGGAACAAATGGGTTATAATCATTAGATGAAGAATTAATATTTACACCTAAATTATCAAAAGAAACATTTACCGGTTTATTCATTAGCACGATTGCAGACTCACACATCTCAACATATCGCTTTGATTCTGCAATTTGTTCTGGTTTTAAATCAGGTGTTGCAATAAATGTATTAAACATATCTATTGCATCAGAAAAAAGATATTGAGACATATACGTCATAGCAATCCAATAGCTTACATCGGCAGGTGCTTTAGAATTTCCCATTAATGGTTCGAGTGCTTTTAATGACTTAGCATTATCCAATGCAGCTATAAAATTAGCGACCCCAAACCTATAACAATATTCAACATTGCTTGGCATAAGGTTACTTAACCTTTCGTATGAATTTGCAGCTAATTTATAATTATTATTCTGCCAATCTTTTTCGGCTTGTTTACTTAAATCGGTACCAACTAAAACATTTGGCTGAGTATTTCCAACAAAAGGTAAAATAACAAGACCAAATAGTAACAAGATTGTTGATTTCATAGTCTTAATATTAAAAAAAAAGGAAACCTAACGGTTTCCTTTAATATATTTAAAATTCAGATTAAATACTTTCATTTAACATCATTGGCATAAGCAACATTAAAACCTCTTCATCTTTATTATCAACTTCTGATGGAAGTATAATTCCTGCACGTGTAGGGTCAGACAGCTCAAATCTAACTTCATTTGCAGAAATATTTAACAATATTTCCATTAGAAATACCGATTTAAAACCAATTTCCATTGTATCACCTTCAAAATTACAAGAGATTCTCTCTACAGCAGAAATTGCGAAATCAATATCCTGAGCTGAAATAGTAAGCTGATTACCTGTAATCTGGAGTCTTACTAAATTTGTAGCCTGATTTGAGAATACACTAACACGTTTTAAACTGTTAATTAACTCAACTCTATCTACTGTAAGTTTGTTCGGATTATCAACTGGGATAACAGAATTATATGCAGGATAATTACCATCAACAAGACGACATATTAACTTATTTGTACCAATAGTAAAGAATGCATTTTTATCGTCAAATTCTAAAACTATATCGTTGGTTCCTTTAATTAATAGATTTTTAAGTAATGAGGCAGGTTTTTTAGGAAGAATAAAAGATGAAGCAACATCTGTTTTTACATCAAATCTTTTATATCTAACTAATTTGTGAGCATCAGATGCAACAAACCGCATTTCCTCGGCAGAGATTTCAATAAAAACACCATTCATTACAGGTCGTAGCTCATCATCAGCTGTAGCAAATAAAGTTTTATTTATTCCATTTAAAACTAAATCGGCTTTTAAAGTAATTTCTGAACCTTTGGCTTTTTTAAATGTAGGTAACTTTGGAAAATCGTTGCCATCCTGACCAATCAAAGAAAACTTTCCGTTTTGTGATAAAACATCAACATTAAAAGTTTCTGTATTAATATTAAACGTAAGTGGCTGTTCTGCAAATTCTTTTAATATGTCAAGTAAACGTTTTGCTTCGATTGCAATAACTCCTTCTCCTTCAACATTGGATAATTCCAAACCAGTTATAAGCGTTGATTCAAGATCAGAAGCAGTAACTTTTAGGTTTTTACCATCAACATTAAACAAAAAATTATCAAGAATAGGCAAAGAATTTTTTGAACTAATAACTTGCTTAATTGACTGCAAATGAGCAAATAACTCCGAACTAGATATTACAAAATTCATTTCTTTTTATTTTATTTTAATTGTACCAAAATTAATAATTGTAAAGATAACAAAGGCTATAATTGCCATTAAATATTAACATTGAATTTATTTTATCAACATTAAGAAGGCGTTTTTTGGAAAAAATAAGAAATTTCTTTCGTTAATGGATCAAACACAAAATACTGACAAACAACAACTTGTTTGTTGTCGTTTAAAACTCCATACATAGCATTTGGATCGTTTGGGATTGATTCTCCATCCTCACCTACCGATCTGGAAAAATTTGGTCGGGTGTATAATTTTAAAGTATTAATCTCACCTTTTCTATCTGTAATTGAGATAATAGCCAATGGTTTTACTTTTAATAAAGAATCTAAACGACTCTCAGAGAAAAAATCAGTTACATAAGATTCACATCTAACTTTTTTAAAGCTTCCAACAAATTCTTTAACAACTAATGGGTTAAATCCCGAAATCTCTTTTTTATTAATATCCTGAATTCTAAAAACATTATCACCATCATTATAAACGGTAAATGCTTTGTCGGGTGCGATTTGTAAATTAACTGATATCGATGCTATATTTTGAAAAGAGTATAAAAAAATTGAATTATCACGCCACAAAGTTTCATCAACAAAATATCTTGTAGAAAGATATCCAACAAAACCGGGCTTATGTGTAATAAAAGGCATAGTCGACTTATCTAAAATCATATAAGTGCCTGATTGGTCAGCCGTAGGTTCTCCAACATAATAAACTTTATCTAAAATTTCTCCTTTATATATTTCAACTTTTACCGATTTTGTTGCTAAACGTTTAATAACATTATCAAATGCTTTTTTAGACACATGATGCTTAATTTCAACACTTGCAATGGTTTCAAGCAAAAGTCCTATTGCATCTGGGCGGGCATTATATTTATTATTTAGTTTCCAATAACCGTTTTCACGGGTAAGCAGTACTTGATTATTTTTTTTATCGACCATAAATATTTTTGTCACTGCGGCAGTATCTTTGACTGCAAAATCGCTTAATTCCTTTTTAACAGTTCCATTTTCTCTTGTAAAATATACTATTGCAGCAACTATTACAAAAATCAATAATATAATTAGTACCAGCTTGTTCTTCATAATCATGCCGCAGTTTTTGTGTATTTACGTTTTCTTAATATAGTAATAACAGCACCTAAAATGATAATTAAAATAATTGGGAATATTGTGTTAACAACTTGCCAAAATGTGCGGTCATCTTCAATTTTAGTTTTATCTAACAATCTTAATTTAATTTCGCGAGTTCGAAGATTCATAAATCCTGATTCATCAAGCATGTAATTAATAACATTGAGCAAAAACTCTTTATTACCAAAAGTATCACCAGTATAACGATCGAATCCTAAAGGATAAGGATTAGAAGTAAAACCAACTTTTTTAACCTGATTTCTGATTAAATCACCATCACCTATAACTGCCATTTTTGTTGGAATTCCTTGATTTTTAAAAACCATTTCGCGACTATCGGTAATTTCGGGTGCAAGTCTGTTTTTAAATACACTAGAAAACTTTCCTTCCAATAATACAGCAACAGGCAAGAATGATTTAGCAAAATCAGTTTTATTTAGCTTAACCCGAACTAATTCCCATCCGATACGAACAGGAGCATTCATAACTCTTGAATATTGTGACGAAGTTAGCAAAACAGTTTTTTTAACATCTGGATCTTCACCAACAAAATCTACAGTATTAACAAATAATCCTTTAACAAGATTAATATTTCTTCCTATAGGATGCGATGATTGAGGTTGAAGCAAAGGAAAGTAAATCCAAGGTTTTGGGTCGAACTTAGGTTTAGCTCCTGCTACTGCAGTGTTAAGTGGAATTACAGCAGATTGCACATCCTGAATTAAATTTGGATTAACACGAACTCCATAATGAAAAAGCTGATCGTTTATATTTAGATCTCTTATTGTAGCTAAATATGGAAGACTATCAATTTCGGCATTAACCTGATCGAGCAACCAAATAACTTTACCACCTAACATTATAAATTGATCGATTAAATATTTATCCTGTTCTTTAAAAACCGAATCAGGTTTAGCTATAATAATCATATCATATTTGTTATGAACACGAACTCCGGCAGAGTCCTCGATACGTTCTGACAATGCGTTTACTTTGCTATCAATCTTTACTCTATCTACATTATAATATTCGGATAAAGAAGTAGAAATATCTTCTACTTCGGGAGCTTCGAGTTCTCCATGTCCATAAATAAATGCTATTGTCTGTCCGAACTCATTTTTTAGTTTTCTAACAGCACTCATTAACGAAAACTCAATTTCTTCTATTGATCCGTTAATATTTTGTTCTTCGCTTTGATTAAGGCTTTCGGTTAAAAAGTTTACAGGTGCTTCAATATTTTTATATGAAACTAATGCACCGGGAAAAATAACCTTTTGCGATTCGGTACCTTCTTTATCTTTTTCCTGCAAATTTATAGGCATCAATCTTTTGTTATAAAGTTCGCGATAAACTTCATTTCTATCTTTCAAATCTGAGTTATCAGAAGGATTAATAAATTCATATTGAATATTGTCGCCACCATACACCCTAAATTCATCAAGCATTTCTTTAACACCGTTCTGAAGTCTTTTATAACCTACAGGTAAATCGCCTGTTAAATATACCTTAACATAAATTACTTCTTCGAGTTCTTTAAGCATTTTAACAGATGATGGAGCAAGAGTATAACGTTTTTCGGTAGTTAAATCGAGACGGGTAAAGAAAAACGACGAAATATAATTAGCCAGAATAATAATGGCTATAATCATTGCTAAATCAATAAAAGTTTTCCTTTTAAAAGATTTTCTATTTGTAGTTTTTACTGTTACTTCCATTTTCTTCTTGTTAAAACGGTTTTTGAAAAAAACAAGAATACTGCAACAATACTAATGAAATAAACGATATCGCGAGAGTCAATCACACCACGACTAATTGAACGGTAATGATCATTTATACCAAGACTAACAATAATAGAATCAAAACTTTTTAAAACAGGAAGCGATGATAGTGCATCAAAACCAAAATAAAAAACAAAGCATAAAGCCATCGAAAGAATAAATGCCACTATTTGATTATCAGTAATAGATGAGGCGAGCAATCCTATTGACACATAAATTGCTGCAAGAAAAAACAATCCAATATACGATCCCATTATTCCACCTGAATCTAAATTTCCAACTGGGCTTCCCATTATATAAACACTTATATAATAAATAACTGTAGGCAATAAAGAAAGAAAAACAAGAAAAAGTCCGGAAAGAAATTTTGCAAAAACAATAGTAAAATCTGATAATGGTCTGGTTAATAACAATTCCATAGTTCCGGTTTTCTTTTCTTCGCTAAATAATCGCATTGTAACAGCAGGTACAAGAAATAAAAATACCCATGGTGAAATAACAAATAATGTATCAAGATTTGCATATCCCCCATCAAGAATATTAAATCCACCAGGGAATATCCACATAAACATGCTATTTATCAGCAAAAAAACAACAATTACAATATACCCGGTAATTGATGAAAAAAAGTTTCCAATTTCTTTCCTGAAGAGTACGATCACAACAATTATTATTTTTTAATACGCGTAAAAATAATGCAATTTTTTGCCAATTCGAAACATGAAAATTCAAATTTACTTTTCACAAAAAAACCAAACATTAAAAGCAACACGATATCAGCACATTACAATCATTTTCCAAAATTTAAATGCTGTTAAAGAAAGTTAAGTTATTTGTTGTAAAGCAAATATCAAAGTAAATCAAAATTAAATTAATTACGTATTAATACTCTAAAAGAATCACTAATATTTACTGTATATGAAATTAACTTTTAATATTATTTTTGATACAAATAAATATTACATATTTCTAATTAATTAAATTTCTCATTGCTATAAAATGTTATTTAAAAAACAACATATAATAAATACTAAATATTCTATTTGTGATTTTTCAAATACAAATTCATGCAAGCTTAAAATAATACTAAGCATTATAATAATTTCTATATACACCTTAAACTGTAATGCACAATTATTATTAAGAACAACATCTACAGCAGATTTTTCGGCGGTATCAATAAATTCAAGTTTTAAAAACATGAATTATGCCGACAAGTGGAATTTAGAAGAAGCGTTTTATTATCGTAACAGATTTAATAAACAAAGTCAGGAAAAATCTGTTTATAGTATTTTCTCAATTTATAAAAAGGGTACTTCAGTTGGCTTTTGTCCTTACGGTATTGATGTTGACTTAATGAGTGAACGTTTTAATAAAAACAAAGCAAATACTTTTAGATACTGGAATAAAATAAGAATGGGATTTAAATTTATTATAGAAAAAAATCTTAACGATTCCGTTGAAACACTAATTGGATATATAATTCCCGAGTTGTATTTTTCTTATTTACATATACCACAATCTGCAAGAGGCGATCAAACTACTAAAGCCCGAAAAGGTTCTGTAATGTTTTTCTTAATGATTACACCTTTAAAAAGATCGCTAACTTATGTGAAATTTAATGTTGGTTCGGTTTGGATAAAACCATATTTCAGGCAAGAGGAAATAACTTTTAATAATATGGAAAATTTTTCGGGTGTAACAGTAGAGGTAGAAATAAACAAAAATGGTTATAATCGAAATAAAGTTGAATCTTCTAAAGATGTTTACAGAGGAATTACTCTGTTTGGCGGTCCGGAGTACAGTTTAACAAATAGCAGAATTTTTATGAATCTTGGAATTTCAATAAATACTGAAAATCATTAAGAACATTTAAATTGCAGCCTGTAATTTTTTAAGTGTAGATTTATCGAGTTTGCTTTTGCAATAATCTTCTGTAATATTCAAAGATTTTATTTTTGAAGTCGGAGCATCAAACATTGCATCAAGCATAATTGTTTCGCAAATAGAACGGAGTCCGCGAGCACCAAGTTTAAATTCTATTGCTTTATCAACAATATACTCTAAAGCATTATCGTCAAAAGTTAATTTAATACCATCAATCTCAAAAAGCTTCATGTATTGCTTTGTTAAAGCATTTTTTGGATCGGTAAGAATTTGTCTTAATGCAGCACGATCAAGTGGGTGCAAATAAGTTAACAAAGGCAAACGACCAATAATTTCAGGAATTAATCCAAATGATCTTAAATCCTGAGGTGCAATATATTTTATTAAATTATCACGGTCAATTTGGTCTTTATCACGACTGGCATGGTAACCAACAACTAAAGTATTTAATCGTTTGCTAATTTTTTTCTGAATACCATCAAATGCACCACCGCAAATAAAAAGAATATTTTTAGTATCAACTTCAATAAAGCGTTGCTCTGGATGTTTTCGTCCGCCTTGTGGTGGAACATTAACAACAGAACCTTCTAAAAGTTTTAATAATCCTTGCTGAACACCTTCACCAGAAACATCGCGTGTAATAGAAGGATTATCCCCTTTTCGTGCAATTTTATCTATTTCATCGATGAAAACAATTCCCATTTGAGCACGCTTAACATCATAATCTGCAGCCTGTAAAAGTCGGGATAACAGACTTTCTACATCTTCACCCACATAACCAGCTTCGGTTAAAACAGTAGCATCAACAATGGTAAAAGGCACATCTAACATTTTAGCAATAGTTCGTGCTAAAAGAGTTTTACCTGTACCGGTTTCTCCAACTAAAATTATATTTGATTTTTCAATTTCAACTTCATTATCGGTATCTTCCTGAAAAATTCTTTTGTAATGATTATATACCGCAACAGCTAGAGAACGTTTTGCATCTTCCTGTCCAATTACATATTGATTAAGAAATTCGAAAATCTGAACAGGTTTCAGTAACTTTTGTTTTGGTGCAGCTTTTTTTGTAGACCTGTGACTCTCTTCGGTAATTATCTGTTTAGCCTGATCGACACAGCTATCGCAAATGTGCCCAGACATTCCTTCAATTAACATTCCTGCTTCTTTACGACTACGGCCGCAGAACGAACATTTATCCATTAGTAAATAAAACTTTATTTAATGTTTTATCATTTTAAACAAAGTGAAGAACATCTTCTTACGAAGTAAAATCTATGAATAAATTAGATGTTTCGACTATGCTCAACTTGACAATTAATTATAAGTTTAAAAGAAAATTATTTTTTCTTTTTATCACGAACCAAAACCTCATCAATTAAACCATATGCTTTAGCTTCTGCTGCTGTCATCCAGTAATCACGATCGCTATCTTTTTCAATTTTTGCGAAGGAATTTCCAGAATGAATTGCAAGAATATCATATAATTCCTTTTTCAATTTTAGAATTTCGCGAGCTGTAATTTCTATATCACTTGCCTGTCCTTCTGCACCACCCATTGGTTGATGAATCATAACACGACTATGTGTTAAAGCAGAGCGCTTACCTTTTGCTCCGGCAGTTAACAAAATGGCTCCCATTGAAGCTGCCATTCCAGTACATATTGTTGCAACATCAGATCCAATATATTGCATTGTATCATAAATTCCTAAACCAGCATAAACTGAGCCACCAGGTGTATTAAAATAAATCTGAATATCTTTATTTGGATCACTGCTTTCTAAGAAAAGTAATTGTGCTTGAATAATATTTGCAACATCATCGTCAATTGGAGCACCTAAAAAGATTATACGATCCATCATTAATCTTGAAAAAACATCCATTGTAGCAATGTTCAACTGACGTTCTTCAATAATTGTTGGAGAAATATAGCTATTTGTTACAGATTTATAACCATCAAAAATAGAACTACTAATTCCTTTGTGCTTAATTGCATATTTTCTGAATTCGCTATTATCTTTCATAGTTTAAATTTTAATTAGTTTTTACAATTTGCGAAACTCTTCTGGAGTAATTTCTTTTATTTCCAAATTTATCGATTCTTTCACAAATTCTAACACTTTATCTTCAACTTTTTTCTCTTCGATACGTTTTTTCTCTTTTTCGTTTGATAAAATTCTTTTTGCCATTTCATCAAGATACTCTTCAGGAACATTGTTCATTCCATATTGACGGAACTGCGCCATTGCAACCTGTTTAGCTAATTCGGTAACTTCCTCTTCGCTAATTTTTAAATCGTTTTCTTTAATAAACTTTTCTTTAACAAGCTGCCATTTAATATCTTCCTGGAATGCAGGATATTCTTTTTCAAGAACTTCATCAGTTAATTCTTTTTCGCTGGTTTTCTTTAACCATTTTTTTAAGAAATCGTTTGGAAGTTCGAAAGTAGCCTGTGCCATCAATTGAGAACGAATGTCGGCTTTAAGTTTATATTCACTTTCGGCTTTATAGCTTTCTGAGATTTCAGTAGTTATTTTTTCTAAAAACTGTTCTTCAGATGTAACTACATCTTTACCATATATTTTATCCCAAAGTTCCTGATTAATTTCTGCATCAACGAATGATGTAACTTCTTTTACTGTAAAGCCGAAATTATTAGTAGTTAAAACTAAATCCTGTTTTTTCTGATTTAATAATCCAGCAATTTCATCATCATTTGGAAATGCTTTTTTAATATCAAAACTAACGTACTGATTAACTGTTAAGCCTATAAACTGTTTTTTTATTTCTTCATCTTTAATTACAGAAACAAGCATTTTCGATTCTTCGTTTACAATGCCATCCTCTGTTTCTTTACCATCATCATTTAATTGAGCCATACGACCTTTAAGCATTGATTTTTCTTCGCTTTGATCAGTAGGCATATATGATCCGTAATTTCTGGTATAATAAGTTTTAAAATTATCAATAGATTCCTTATCAACAGATAAACTATATAGAGGAAGTTTTACTTTTTTATCAATTGTGATATCTATTTCTGGTGAAAGTCCAATTTCAAATGTAAATTCGAAAGTAGGCTCACTATCTAGATCAATTTTATCTAAATTATTTTCAGTAGCTAAAGGTTCACCAAGAATACTTACTTTATTTTCGACAACATAATTCCATAAAGAATCGGACAAAATTTTATTCACCTCATCGATTAAAACATTTTTACCATACATTTTTTTTACTAATCCTGCAGGTACCATGCCAGGTCGAAACCCTTTAATGCTAGCTTTTTTACGAAGATCTTTCATTGCTTTTTCAACTTTTTCTTCGTAATCAGCTTTCTCAATTTTAACATTTAAAATTGCATTTAATGCGTCGAGGTCGGTCTTTGTAATATTCATTTTAAATCTAAATTTTAATTTTAAAACCGCCACAAATATAATATTTGCAGCGGTTTCATTTTTTACTTTTAATATGTACGGGTGAAGGGACTCGAACCCCCACACCTTGCGGCACCAGATCCTAAGTCTGGAGCGTCTACCAATTCCGCCACACCCGCAAAAAACGGTTGCAAAGTTAAAAATTTTTATTTATAAATGATAATATTTCACTAATTTTTCAAAAAAAAGTACTCTAATTTTGTAAATTGAAAGAAGTTGTGTTAATTTGTTTAAAATAATTTATTGAAACAACAAACAGCTATGAGATTAATCCTTAGTTTTTTACTTATTGCTTTTGCGTCTATAAACCTAATAGCGCAAACCGATGTTGAAGTTATTAATCAGACAAATAAGAATGCACTTGACAGTAATCAGGTTAAATGGCAAGCTGCTTTAATTAAAGACTCCCTGCTACAAATCAATAAGAATAAAACAGTTAACGTAAGATGGGCTTCAAAAGTTGTTGATTTTTCTACACAATTTTCTAAAAAAGAAAAAGCTGCTTATCAGGTTTTAGGAAGACCAAACGTACTTCCAATTGGTGGAGATGCTAAAACAGCTTGGTGTGTAAAGGAAAAAGACGGTAAAGAATCTGATAATGAAGCATTTATAAAAGTAAGTTTTGATAACCCTTCTAGAGTTCAACAAATTGCTATTGCAGAAAGTTTTAATCCTGGAGCTATTACAAAAGTAACTGTATTTGGCGTAAAAGGCGAACAGCAAGTAGTTTACGAAAAACCAGCACAAAATTTAGGAATTAAAAGCAGAATGATGAATATTATTTTACCTCAGGCAACAGAATTTTATGTTTCTGAAGTAGAAATCAGACTTGACCCAATTGCAATTATTGGAAGTAACCAGATTGACGCAATTGGTGTTTCTGAAAATAAAGATTCGGTAACATGGAGTATTAACTTAATTCCAATGGTTGAATTTCCAACTTCTGCAGAAAACTTAGGCGAAGCAATAAATTCAATATATGATGAAGTTGCTCCAATGATTTCTCCAGACGGAAAAACTGTATATTTCTGTCGTAAATTACATCCCGAAAATGCTGGTGGTTTTAATGATGAAGATGATATCTGGTATTCAAAAAAAGATGAAAACGGAAAATGGATTGCTGCTAAAAACATTGGTGCACCTTTAAATAATAAATTCAACAATTTTGTTCAATCTATTACTCCAGACGGAAACTCATTGTTAGTTGGTAATTTATACAACAAAGACGGAACTACAGGTGCAGGTGTTTCTTTAACTTACAAAACAAAACAAGGTTGGGCATTACCAGAGAAACAAACTATTGATGATTTTTTAAATCTTAATCAATTTGCAAATTATTTTTTATCAAATGATGGGAAATATTTACTAATGGCTATCGAAAAAGGAGATTCATATGGTGAACTAGATATTTATGTAAGTTTCAGAAAAGGCGATAACCGCTGGTCTAAACCAACTAATTTAGGACCAATGATTAATTCCTGCGTAAATGATTACAGTCCGTTTTTAGCTGCTGATGGAGTAACACTTTACTTTTCAACCGCAGGTATTTCAGGTTATGGACTAGAAGATATTTTTGTAACAACTCGTTTAGATGATACTTGGACAAACTGGAGTGAGCCACAAAATTTAGGTTCAAAATTAAATAGTGCTTCATCAGATTCAAAATATAATATTCCAGCTTCCGGAGAATTTGCGTTTTTCTCAACTACAAATAAATCTTTAGGAAAAAACGACATTTTCAAAATTAAACTTCCAACTAAAATAAAACCAAATCCAGTTGTATTAATTTCCGGTAAGGTTATAAACGAAAGAACCAATCAACCTGTTGATGCAAGAATTATTGTAGAAGAATTACCTAGCGGAAAAGAAGCTGCAATTGCTCGTACCGACCCAAATACTGGTGAGTTTAAAATTATTCTTCCAGCTGGTAAAAAATACGGATTCCGTGCAATTGGTTTAGGATTTTTTGAGGTTAATAAAAATATCGACTTAAGTGATGTAAAAGAATATACCGAAATAGAAGACGAAATGTTGCGTATGGCACCTATAGAAGTAGGTTCTATTGTACGACTTAACAATATTTTCTTTGAATTTGCAAAAGCAACATTATTACCAGAATCGTTCCCAGAACTTGACAGAACAGCTGATTTCTTAAAAACAAATTCTAATATTACCATTGAAATTGGCGGACATACAGATGATGTTGGATCTGATGTTACAAATCAAAAACTTTCAGAAAAGAGAGCTCAATCAGTTGCTACCTATTTAATTTCAAAAGGCCTAGACACAAAACGAGTAACTGTTGTAGGTTATGGCGAAAGTCGTCCGGTTGCATTCAATACCGACGAAGAAGGTCGTGCAATGAACCGCAGAGTTGAATTTAAAATCATGAAAAAATAACCCTTAAATATTTTAATTATGAAATATTTCAAACAAAACGAAACCCTAAACGGTGACTCTTGTGTAAACTTATACAGTGGAATTTCTCAGGATGAGATGAATAATACAGTAGATAAATTTTTCAAATCTTCTGGCTACAAATTAAAAGAAGGCAAACCTGGAAATGCTACTTACGAAAAAGGAAATAAAACAATGAGAATATTGTTTGGAGCATTCTCTAAACATTTTGTTTTTCAGATTAAAACTTATGCTAACGAACCTGATACTGTTAAAGTAGCTGTTGTAAAAGGAACCAATGGAATAGCAGGTGGTTTGGTTGGAATGAAACAGGTAAAAACTGAATTAACAAGAATTTCAAAGGAACTTCAAAACCTTTAAAAAAATTACAGTATTATTTATTACAAGTTAAAGAGAATTGATTCACAAATTAATTCTCTTTTTTTATTGCTTATACCAACTTGCGTACATAGTATAGCTATTTGCAATTCTTTCAATTTGTCCAACTACTAAAGAAGGATCAATATTTTTAATTTTTTTAGCTGGTATACCTCCATAAACAGAGCCTTCTTCTATTATAGTATTTTCTGAAACAACTGCACCAGCTGCAATAATACAATTACTATGTATTATAACACCGTCCATAATAATTGCACCCATTCCAATTAAAACATTATCGTGAATTGTACAACCATGAACAATTGCATTGTGAGCAATTGACACATTATTACCAATAACAGTAGGTGCTTTTTTATATGTTACATGAACAATAGCACCATCCTGAATATTAACCCTATTCCCAATTCTTATTGTATTTACATCGCCCCTCACAACTGCATTAAACCAAACGCTGCATTCGTTTCCCATAACAACATCTCCAATAACAGTAGAATTTTCTGCAAAAAAACAATTCTCACCAAATATTGGTTTAATACCTCTCAATTCAATAATCAACGCCATAACATATCTGAATTAATAAAATGTTTTCAAAAGATTAAATAGAAATTTCCTTTTTAAGCAGCACAATTATCTTATTAAGTAATTGTTCTGATATAACTACAAGTTGTTGAATTTTTTCAATTTCTTTATGTTCTTTTGCTAAACGTTGTATTTCGTTTATTTTATTTTCCAATAGTTTCATCCCAAGATATGCAAGCGCAGGTTTCATTTTATGAGCAATATTTGTAATATTATGCCAATTCTGATTTTCGGCTGCAATTTTTATCTGAGACATTTCCTCAATGGTTTTCTCGATAAAAACAGTCAACATTTTATCAATAGTTTCTTTACTCCCTTTGGAAATACCTTTAAGTACTGAAAGATCAAACAAGTTTTCATCTCTAGAAACCAGTAAAACATCATTATCGTGGAAACGCTCGGAACTATGATAAAAATTTGCATTTGCCATACCCAGCGAATTTGCAATTTTATGAAATAACACTTGAGATTTAAAAGGTTTTGAAATAGTATCATTCATTCCAACTTCAATATATTTTCGGTGGTCTTCGCTATAAGCATTTGCAGTAATTGCAATAATTGGAGTTTCACAAACTGGCTTTTTAAATACTGTTCGTATTTGTTTTGTAGCTTCAACACCATCCATTATTGGCATTTGAATATCCATTAAAACAACATCATAACGCGTTGTCTTCATTTTATCTAAAACATCTTGCCCGTTTTCAACTATATCAATCTCGAATCCCCAATCTTCGACCATTGACTGCACCACCATTTGGTTGAACACCTGATCTTCTGCCAACAATATTCTGATTTTATCTATAGAATGTACATTTGATTCTTGGTATGCATCTTCTTCAAGAAATAATTCATTTTCAATTCCAATTGGGAATTTAATATTGAATGAAAATACCGATCCTCTCTCGGGCTCACTATTTATTTCCAGTTTTCCACCCATTAACTCAATCAACTTATTCGAAATTACTAAACCTAATCCCGAACCACCTGTTGATTCTGTTGAAATTGGTCGGTTGTTAGAAAAACTTCCAATAATCTCTTTCATCCTATCGGCAGTAATACCAGCTCCTGTATCGGACACTTCAAAATAAAACGAACAAAATTCTGTGCATCCTAATTTCTTTGTAACCTTTATTTCAACTTTCCCTTTTTCGGTGTACTTAATAGCATTTTCAACTAAATTTAATAAAATTTGATTTAATCTTGCAGAATCACCTTTCAAGTAATAATCATCACCGTAAACAACATAATCAGACAAAAGCTCTATACCTTTTGAACGTACATTATAAAATTGATTGTTAATAACTGATGATATAACATCTTTAAGACTAAAGGTTTTGTGCTGTAATGAAATTTCTCCAGACTCAATTTTTGAAATATCCAATAAATCGTTAACGATAACCATTAAATTCTCAGCCGACTTAATAATTACATTTAAAAAGTTGAATTGCTTTTTTGTAAGATCAGTTTTTAATAAAAGCTCAGACATTCCAATAATAGAATTCATTGGAATTCTAAAAGCGTGACTCATGTTAGCAAGAAAAACAGTTTTAGCTTTGTTAGCTTCTTCAGCTCTTTTTCGTTCAATTGTAATTTCTTCTTGCGCAGCCTTTCGTTCACGCAAATCACGAATTACTAAAAAAAGCATATCTTTCCCATCCCATTTACCTGGTGAGTAAGTTGTTTCCGAAGGAATCATTTCACCAGTAGCAGAAATTAAGGGAAAAAATGAAAGTATTGCTTTGCCTTTCAAAGCTTTCTCAACAGTATTTTTTATATCAAAAGAAAGCTCAGAAGGATGAATCTGATTAATATACATATTAGAAAGATCTTCATCAGAGTATCCTAATTTTTGTGCTGAAATTGGATTAAAATGAATTATTCTTCCTTCGGTATTAATTATAAACAACATGTCATTTATACCAGTAAACAAACTTTCGAAATTTGTTTGATGTTCACGTAGTAAATTCTCAGAATCTAATCGGCCAATGACACCTCCTATTTTTGCACTTACTGCTTCCACAGTTTCGGTTACAATTACAGATGGAGCTTGCTTTTTATCAGAAATCAAAACTAAAAGAGCTACAACTTCACGATTAAGTTTTACTGGTGTAGTAATAAAATAGGTAGCTTCACGAATACTATCAAAAATTAAAAACTCATCTCTGTTTTCTGATTTATTAATTATGCATAACTGTTCATTTAATGCAAGTTCAACTTCAGGTGTTGATGATTTAAAATTATTTGCTGATGATTTAAAAGAGGCTGGTAATCCTACTTCATATTCAAAACACAAATCATTCTTTGGAGATAAAATATAAACCGCTCCTCCCAAAAAACAATCTATTCTTAAAAGATGCTCAAGTAAAACATGAACAGCTTCACGAAGACTTAATGTTATACTTAATTCATTTGCAATTTCTTTTTGAAGAGTTATTAAAAATTCTGCATCAGAACCGTGTTTGGTATTTATCTCTTTAGTTTTATTCATGACAACTTACTTTGTTACTACAATAAAATATTGTAAAATTTTTATCAAACGAATATCATAATTAAGGCATTACAATATATGAAAATTCCATATAATAATAAAAAATATATGTAAATAGATGTAATTAATGGGTAAAGATTAATTCTTTAAAATCACAATTTAACTAAACAACTACAATTATGATTTATAATCTTTTCCGGAAGTATTTTTTAAGTATATATTCAACGCTTCTTCTGCTTCTTTCAACTGCGTAATATCCATTACATTACCAATTATATAAGAATCTTGTCCGTTTTCGTCACTAACCACTTTATATTTATCACTTACCCAGCGGTAATCTCCTTTTTTATGTCTAATTCTATATTCAATAATAAATTCGGTTTGCAACTGAGGTACTGCTTTTACCATTTTAGCTATTATATTATCGGCTTTACCTATATCATCAGGATGAAGCAATGCCATAATTTCCGTTGCTTTCATAGCATAAAATTCTTCGGGAGTAAAACCTAAAAGTTGAGCTAATGCCGAGCTAATATATTCGTAATTTCCCGTTTTAACATTTAACTTATAAAGAATTTGACGTGCATTATCCAAAATTTCACGGAAATTAACCTCGTTCATCCTACTTTTTTCAATAATAAATGCATTATCTGTAAGTTCGTGAATAATACAAAAACCTCCTGTAATTTGGTTCTCATCACCATAAACCGGAGTCATTATACCATTAAGATATAAAGACTGGTTTTTATTTATATAATAAGCTCCAGTAAAAGTGACCTTTTCCCCTAGTAGACAAGCACTTATTGTTTCTTTAAAATCTTTATTATACCCTGTCTCCAATAAATTGTATCCAATTATTTCATTTTTTGGAAGTAAAATAATATTCTCATATTTTTCATTACAATCACTTATTTTTCCATCATTTGAGAAATAAAATATGCCAAAAGGACTATTATCAAATATCAGATGGTAGCTTTTCTCTTGTTCAATAATTGCTTTTTCGATTAACTTTCTTTTTGTAATATCTCTTACTACCGCTAAAACATAATCTTCTTTATTAAACGAAAATTTATTTAAAGTCACTTCAGTATCAAACGGTTCAACTCCATTTCTAAGATGAATCCACTCAAAAAACTGAGGAATTCCATCTAATGCAAGATCAATTTTTTCGCGAGCAAATTCACGAGACGAACGGCCATTTGCCTGAAAAGTTGGAGAAAAACGATAATGATATGGAGTATGCATTATTAATTCCTCCAGACTTGATTTATAAATATCAACACTTCTTTGATTGCAATCAATAAACTTATCATCTTTAATAATTAAGTAAGCGTCATTAGCAGACTCAAAAAGAGTATGATATTTATTTTCTCTTTCAATAAGTTCATTCTCGGCACGGCGATAACGCGTAATATTTCTAGCTATACCTTCAATTGCAATTAGGTCACCAGATTCATTCTTTACCGGTATTTCTTTTATTTCTAAAAAACTTACCGAACCATTAATATTTTTTACTTCAACCTCAAAAGGCGGTTGTTTCAAATCATTATAAGCAAGCTGCTTATGCCTGTCGAAACAATCATCATATAACTTAGAAGCACCTACTTTTCTAAATGTATCAATAAAATCTACTTTTGAAAATCCCAAAACATTTGTTATTGAAGAGCTTAAATATTTAAATGGATTGTTTTTTTCGTGCCTGTAAAAGAAATAATCATCTTTTAAATTATCTACAACTAGCCTGTAATTTTTCCTACTTACAATTAAAGAATCGTTTAATTCTATGAATTTAGTAAAAGGCTTACGAAGTAAAAAGTATAGAAGAGCAGAGAGTGAAATAAGTATAAAAACCCACCTATAAGTTTGAACCAAATTCCATACTACCGTATTTTGAATAGCAAATTCAAGAAAATAATCTGAGAATAAAAAGAGAACAATAAAAGATGAAAAAAAGAAAATTCCAGTGACTTTTAGCTTCCAATTATTCTTTAAATTTATTTTCATGTTTAATTTAAATTTTATCTGATTCGATCTATTGAACGAATCAATTTTTCATCTTTTTTAATATTTTTTAATGCTAAAAAAGATAATATGGCTGAAATTAAAGGAAAAACTAAAGCAACCTTATAAATAATTATAGCTTCTGAATTGTTTCCAATATAAAATACAATAAATACTAACAACAATTGAAATACTATTAATACAAAAATATTTAACCCACATAACTTAATTTGCTTTATACGGTTTTTATACAAAAACAATATAACTAAAATATATAATGAGTTTATAATTAAAACAATTAGCAATAAAATATTTAAATAATTAATACTTAACAATGGATTTGAGTCTGGGTTTGACAACAATAATTCAATAATACTTTTATCTGGTAAAGCAAAAGCAGCAACCGGCAAGAAAAACATAGCTAATTGAAAAACAAAAGATAATAGCAAATATACTGTTTGAATTCTTTGTATCATAAAACAATTAACTTTAATACAAACCTAATAAAAAAAGAGACATATTCGCAACATTTTTTATTGAAATTAAAAGTGATTTTATTTCAAATCTCAACTAAACATTGGGGATTTATAAATTTTAACCTACTTTCGTATCATTGATTTTAAAATAAACGTCCTAAAGTAAAGATGATTAACATCTCCACTAATATTCAAAATTTTATTAACCAATTATTAATTTGGCGACTAAAACACATTAGCGATAAATATTTTATAATTTTTCTTTCTGTAATTGTTGGTGCTTTAGCAGGACTTGCAGCTGTACTTATCAAAAACACAGTTCATTTTATCAGCTTTTTACTAACCTTTAATTTTTCAGAAAAATACCAGAATTTCTTTTACCTGGCATATCCTGCAATTGGTATTCTGATAGTAATTGTTCTTTTAAAATTCATATTAAAGAAAAAACCAAAACCCGAAATTCCAAATGTTTTATATGCTATTTCCAGATTAGAAGGCAAGTTAAAAGCTTCCAATATTTATACTACTATTTTAGCAAGTACAATAACTGTTGGCTTTGGAGGATCGGTAGGATTGGAAGGTCCATCAGTTACAACAGGTGCTTCGGTTGGTTCTTCTCTGGCACAATTACTTAGGTTAAGTTACAAACAAACTATTTTATTAATTGGTTGTGCTGGTGCAGCAGCTATAGCTTCACTTTTTAAGGCTCCTGTTACAGGAATTGTTTTTGCACTTGAAATATTTATGCTCGACTTAACAATGGCATCAATTTTACCATTGCTTATTTCTTCAGTGGTAGGTGCATTAGCTTCATATCTTTTTTTCGGACAAGATGTAATTTACGATTTTCAATTAATTAGTAAATTTAGCATTAAAGAAATCCCATATTATTTAATATTAGGACTTTTAACTGGCTTTTTTGCAGTATATTTTACCGCCATTCAGATTAGTATTAAAAAACTTTTTAAAAAAATATCTTCGTGGATAGTAAGATTAATAATTGGAGGCACGATACTTGGCATTCTAATATTTTTTATGCCTTCATTGTTCGGAGAAGGGTATCAAACAGTAAATTCCAGCTTACATGGCGATTATTCTTATTTATTCGAACATAGCCAGTTTTACGCATATAAAGACAGCATTTACTCTGTAATTTTAATGTTTCTAGCCCTAGTTATTTTTAAATCTATAGCAACAGCAGTAACTTTTGGAGCAGGTGGTGTTGGTGGAATATTTGCACCAATTCTATTTCTTGGTGCAAATCTAGGTTTTTTAATCGCAAAACTTTTTGAGGTTATTGGCATTAAGGTTCAGGCAAGTAATTTTGCATTAGTTGGTATGGCTGGCCTACTTTCAGGTGTAATGTATGCACCTTTAACAGGAATTTTTCTTATTGCAGAAATCACAAATGGATACGAACTTATTTTTCCATTAATGCTAGTTTCAACAATATCTTATGCCATTGCAAGAGGGTTTAATCCACACTCTATTTACACAAGAAAGCTTGCTAAAGATGGCAACTTAATAACTCATAATAAAGATAAAGCTATTCTTTCAATGATGAAAGTTGAAAAACATATTGAAACAAATTTCAGATCTGTTAAACCAAACGATTCATTAAGAAAACTTATTGAAATAATTTCTAAGTCAAATAGAAACCTATATCCTATAATTGACGAAGAAAATAATTTTCTTGGAATAGTATTTTTAGATCATATTAAACACATTATTTTTAAACCCGAATTTTACGATACAATAATTGTAAAAGATTTAGGGTTTATTCCGCAAGCACTAGTTTCACCTGATGATACAATGGAAGAAGTTGTAAAGAAATTTCAGGAGACCGGAAACTTTAATATGCCTGTGGTTAAAGACGGAAAATATTTAGGGTTTGTTTCCAGAGCAAACATTTTTTCAGCATATAGAAAGAAACTAAACTACTTTTCTGAGGAATAAAAACTACTTAATTCTTTCAGGCGAGGACGCCTGAAAGATATTCTTATTTGCCCTACGTCTTCGCCTGGCATATATACTTGTAAAAAACACAATAAAAAAAAGCTGCCAAAAAATTGACAGCTTTTTTTAAATAATTCTTAAGATTATTGAATACTATCGTTTAATTGTTGCATAGCATCATTTAACTCACCACCAAAATCATTAAGAGTAGTTTCAAAAGATGGAACTTGGCTTACAGTGTACATAAAATAAGCTAAAAGTATAACAACAACAACGTTAATAATTAAGCCTGTCATTGCTAAACCTTTTCCACCACCTGTTGCACCTAATTTCTTCATTCCCATGAAGCTTAATAGTAAACCAACAATAGCTATTACAAAACATACAATAAGAGAAATGTAACCATTTCCACCAGCAGCTTGAACTATTGCAGCAGCTCCCCAAACGAACCAAATACTAATAATCATCAATAACGAGATAATAAATCCAACGATTGCTAATCCCTTACCCTGAGGTTTTTGTGTAGTTTCTTCCATAATTTAAAAGTTTTAGATTAATAAATAAGTTTTCGGAAGCTAAAGTATAACATCTTTTTTTTACAGCCAAACTAATATTATATTTTTTATTCACACCCTAATTTTAAATATTTTTAACTTGATTTGTTTTGTGTGTATAGTAAAATCTTAACTTTGGCCGTGTTTCATTTTTTTACATAAATATTTATTCACAATGGAAAAAGATATTAAAATATTTGACCTTATCGAAGAAGAGCACAACAGACAGCTCCATGGTATAGAACTTATCGCTTCTGAGAATTTTGTTAGTCAACAAGTACTTGAGGCTATGGGTTCCGTTTTAACTAATAAATATGCTGAAGGCTATCCAGGTAAACGATATTATGGCGGTTGCGAAATTGTTGACAAAACAGAACAACTAGCAATTGACAGAATTAAAGAACTATTTGGTGCCGAATATGCAAATGTTCAACCCCATTCTGGAGCTCAGGCAAATGCAGCTGTGATGCTTGCAGTTTTAAAACCCGGTGATAAATTTATGGGATTGGATCTTTCTCATGGAGGTCATTTAACTCATGGCTCATTAGTCAATTATTCTGGTATTCTATATCAGCCTTTTGCATATAGAGTTAAGGAAGATACAGGATTAGTAGATTACGACGAGATGGAAAAACTCGCTTTGGAACACAAACCCAAAATGCTTATTGCCGGAGCATCAGCATATAGCCGCGATTGGGATTATGCACGTATGCGTTATATTGCAGATAAAATTGGTGCATTATTAATGGCCGATATTTCACATCCTGCTGGATTAATTGCTGCAAAAGAATTAAACAACCCTTTTCCTCACTGTCATATTGTTACATCAACTACACACAAAACTTTAAGAGGTCCACGAGGTGGCATTATATTAATAGGTATCGATTTTCCAAATCCATGGGGATTAACAACACCAAAAGGTGAAACAAAAATGATGTCGACTTTAATTGACTCTGCTGTTTTTCCTGGAATTCAAGGCGGACCATTAGAACATGTTATTGCATCTAAGGCAGTTGCATTTAACGAAGCATTAAGTCCATCTTATAAAGAATACATCAAACAAGTCCGCAAAAATGCTGTTAAAATGGCCGAAGAATTTGTAAATAAAGGTTACAAAGTAATTTCTGGCGGAACCGATAACCACCTAATGTTAATTGATCTTCGTACAAAATTTCCAGATATAACAGGAAAACAAGTTGAAAACACTCTAGTAAAAGCTCATATTACTATAAATAAAAACATGGTTCCATTTGATACCCGTTCTCCATTTCAGGCATCTGGTATTCGTGTTGGAACTCCTGCAATAACAACTCGCGGTATGAAAGAAGAACACATGCCAATTATTGTAGATTTAGTGGACAGAGTAATTTCAAACATCACAAACGAAGATATTATTAATAAAACCGGTAGTGAAGTAAATGAAATGATGAAACAATTTAAATTGTTTGCTTACTAATTATTAAATCTCATATAACAACTTGCAAATAACAATAATAATTATCAATTGTGATTTAGCATTTATTTGAAATTTGTTTTTTGAGGTTTGGCTCTTCAACTTATGGAATGGTACTTATACGTTTTAGTCGTCTCCGCTGGACTTTTAGTAGGTTTTATTAACACTCTTGCTGGAAGCGGTTCGCTTATTTCATTGCCATTGCTAATGTTTTTAGGTTTACCTGCAAACGTAGCAAATGGAACAAATAGAATAGGCATATTTTTGCAATCTGTTGTAGCTGCATTAAGTTTCAGAAAACAAAAAATTTTCAAATGGAACGAAGCATTCTACATTACAATTCCTGCAGTTATAGGTGCATTCCCAGGAGCAGTAATTGCTGCCAACATTCCTAAAGAATTTCTTAACTATGCAATTGGCATTCTTCTAATATTTATGTTTTTTATAGTATTGTTAAAACCAGAACAATGGGTAAAAGGTAAAGCAGGAACAATAAAAGCACGACCTGGAATTCTGCAAATTATTATTTACTTTCTTATTGGAGTTTATGGTGGATTTATTCAGGCTGGGATTGGGTTTTTCTTACTTTCAGCACTTGTACTTAGTTCTGGTTACGACCTTGTAAAAGCAAATGCTTTAAAAGTTTTTATAACAGGTGCATTTACACTAATTGTATTACCGGTATTTATTTATTACGATCAGATAAATTATTTACTTGGAGGTTTGCTTGCAGCGGGAAGCATGGTTGGTGCGTGGATAGCAACAAAAATTGCTGTAAAAAAAGGTCCTGTTTTTATAAGATATTTTCTTCTTATAATAATATTAGTGTCATCAATTAAGTTATTAATAATTGATGTCTTTTTTTAAATCTCAAGAATATGAAAACAATACTTTTTCCTTTTTTATTGCTTTTAGCGATAATCGTGTTTTCAAGTCTTTCTTCGGACAAGAAAGTTGAAATAAAAAAGCTTGGAATTGAAGATGCAGTAAACAAAGGCATGATTAGAGCTACTGTTAAGGGAAATGGCGGACATGGCGGTGAATGCATAAATCTTAACATTATAAGTACTGCTTCTGTTGATACAACTATTTATGTTGAAGCTGGCAGAAGATTGAATTCTGAAGATTCTACTGTTCAGGATATTTTAGTTGTAAAAGAAATTCAAATTTTAGTAAAAGCCGGAGAAGAAAAAAATGTTAACCTTTATGGATTTTGTTGTCAGGCGACCAATCATTCTCCCTCAAAAGATGAAAAATTCGATATCGGACATATGGCTGATAGTGGTCTGGTTAAGCTTTCACAATTTTTAAATAAAAATACATTTGATGATAATATTATTCAAAATGCAGTATGGGTTATTTCAAACGATCATCCGTTATCTTCGGTAGGTTCATCTAATATTAACAAAAGAAAAGAATTAAAAAAATTGCATAATCTTTTAGCTACAATAAAACATTTACCAGTAGATTTTTCATGGTATTCACTTACTTTTAAAACTGATACTGCCAGATTATTTTCTGGCGTTCCCGATTCATTATATGGCGACATTGAATATAGTGTATGGAAAAACAGTAGTGTTTCTCTAACTTTAAGTGACTCTATCGGACACGTTGTTAAAAGATTTTTTACAAATAAACCACAAAATCCAGAAAAATATACTTATGAAATAAAAACATCAGTTTTTGGATATCCAAAAGGGAAATATTTTGTCAGGTTGTTTGCAAACGATCAAATGAAATTAGAGAAAACAATAGAATTATAGACTTTCGTTAAAACCTTTTTCTAAGCTGTAAAAATACTCTTAAGAACTTATTTGCTCTTTCAAAATCAGTTTCAAGGTTAGTGGATAAAGATATTTTTTTACCTAACTCCATTGAAAAACTCATATCAATTACATTCTGCCTTAAAGGTAATTCTGCATTTATTATCTTATAATTTACAAAACTGTATCCAAAACTATAATTAACCTTTCCGGTTTTATTACTTTTATTTATTCTGAAATTAAGAATTGTACCATTTAAATAAAAAGTTTCAAGGAGAGTTGCAGATAAAGTCGTAGAGATGCTTTGATTTAACAAATTGCTTAAAGTCACAAATGAATATAAATTTTTTGTTGGTCGTGTATCACTTTTTTGTAATCGGTAACCTGCTTTCACGCCAGTAAATAAATATCGTGAAATATTGTAATTTAACTGCAAACTATATCCTTGACGAATCTCTGAAGCTAAATAAGCACTTATATAATCCTTATAAGTTTCATAATAAATTACATTTTTTCTGGAGTCATAAGTTGCCGATAAGGTAATTTTTTTAAACATTCTATACCGTAACGATAAATAATTATTTGTTAAACTAAAAGTATTTTGTGCAATACCATTTAGTCTTTTATATAAATCTAATTCTAAAGTATAAAAAAGACTTATGTTTTTAATTAAGGAATTAGTATGTTGGAAATAGAAAAATCTTCGATCAGTAATCAAATTATTTGTTTGTTCAACAATTGCCATTGAATTCAGCATACTTTTTCCTCTTGCCTGAAATCTATGTCCCAAATAAGCCCCAAATTGGAATAGACGCATATCCAAACCATAATCATAATAGCTTGGACGAGACCCTAAAAAACCACCAATAAAAATATTCTTGAATGCTTTTTCTCCTTGTAAACCATCAATAGCACCGATATTCGAGATATTTTGATTTATCTTACGTCCAATACTTATAAAAGATTTTTTATCAAATTCATATTTAAAAGAAAAATTATAAATTTTTAGCGCATTAAAAACATTTTTTCTTACCCTACTCCACTCTCCATTCTCCTGCCTGTATAACAAATTACTTTCAAACGATAATTTTGAATTTCTAATATTTTTAACATTAAACAGAAGTGAATAATTAGTCACGAATGATTCGTTAGCTGGAGTATTTGAGAAATTAGAGAAATTAGAAACAGCAATTCTTCCACTAACACTTTGCTTTTGTATATTGTCAGATTTCATTTCTGTTCTTATTATACTTGCTGTATCTTTTATAAAATTACTACTATCAGTTTTTAATACAATTAGCTTATCAGGTTTTTTAGATTCAATTCTTCTTTTCCCAATAATTTTTTCATTTACAACTGGCTTTCTACTCGAAATATTAACACAAACTACCGATGTTGATGAAATATTTTTCACAACCAAATATGGACTCAAAATACCAGATGCATTTGAATATAAAGTATCGCCAATAATAATTCCTTCAGTTGTTTTAAATTTTACATAAGTATTTTGGGAGCTTAAAAAAGTAACCAATCCTTCAACGTTTTCCAAAGAGGATTGTGCTTTAGAAGTTAAACAGGTAATTATAACTAAAAATATAACAAATTGCAATCTCATAATTTAATAATTTTTCAATCGCCAGTACCTCTAGGATGACATCTATAACATGCACTACTCGTATAAGAATACCCACTCTCACCATTATGTTCATTATTCATTTCCGATTGATTATGTTCATGACAATCTATGCAACTAAAAACGCTACAATCTGCAGAATTTGTATGACATTGATTACATGAAATACCACTATGCTTTCCAGAGCTGATTGGAAAATATTGAGCATCATGTTGAAAACTAACAGGACTCCAGCCAGGATTTGTTGTATGACAAAGCTTACAATTTGTAGGATAACAAGACCCAACATGCACTGGATTTGTTGTTGAGTTATAATCGGCCTGATGACAAGAATAACAATCTGGTGAGATATTGTAATTACCGTTAATATGACAACGTGCACAATCTATATTTGCATGACCTAAGGTTAATGGAAAGAAACTGTGATTAAAACCTGCACCACCCCATTCATAAGCATAAAGATAATGGCATTGCGAACACTCAGTAGAAAAATTTGAGGCTACATGATTTGGTTTTGTTGCCGACATAAAATTATCTCTATGACAATCGATACACTCTACTCCCAAAACATCATATCTATGCAAAGATTCTGAAAGATGACATTTTTGGCATTCCGTCATAGTATGAACTCCTAAAAGAGGAAATCTGTTCTGCTGATGAATTTGTGTAATATTATTAACAAGCCAGGAGTTATTATCATGACATTTGTTACAATCTTGACCTACCGTTTGGCTATGAATATCTGTATGGCAGTTAACACATTCACTTTTTGATTTCGCATCTTCAAAAACTAATGTAGGATGACATAATTTACAATTTACTTCTTTATGTTGACCTAACAAAGGAAGTTTTGTACTCGAATGATCAAAAGCATAAATTTCCTTATCCAAAGTCCATCCCTTTGAACTATGACAAGTAGAACAACTAATTTTAAAATCCTTGCCATGTGGAGAATCTGTAAACAGACTAATCACATATAGCATAAAAGGTAATATTAAGTATGACATGATTCGCATTTTACAGAAATTTTGTATTGAATATATTTCATTTGATTATCCTCTTTAATCTTATGACATTTTGCACATGTTACATTTTCATGTTTTCCGTTAAGCTTAAACTGTGTGTTGTTATGATTAAACTTAACTGGCTTCCAATTTTCAGTTTCGTGACATCTGTTACAATCATTAACCCCATTAATTTCAAATTGTTTATTATGTTTATCATTATGGCACGAGCTACAATTGACAGACTTATTTGCAAATTGTTGAATAGTAACACCAGCTGAATTTTCATTAAAATGACATTTTCTGCAACTTTGCAATAAATGCGCACCAGTTAATGTAAATTTGGTCTTTCCATGTTCAAATTTAACCTCATTCCATTTAACCACTACATGACAAACTTTACAATCATTATCAGGATAATATTTCTTATTAATTAATTCATTATGAACATCTTTATGGCAATCAATACAATTTTTGCCAATTTCTTTAAATATCCAATTATCCTCCTTTTTATGACAATTAAAACAAGGTGTTGCCATATGTGCTCCATCTAAAGCAAAAGTAGTTTGATTGTGTTGTTCAATTGTATATGAAAAATTGGCAAATCCACTTGTATTATGACAAGTATTACAATCTGGATTAATTCCATTTTTTTCAAACTGTTTTTTATGATAATCAGAATGGCAATCATTGCATTTTTGATATTTTAAAGGTGTTGTAATTTTTACTTTATGGCAAAGTTTACAGGCAACTGTTAAATGCTTTCCTTCCAATACATAACCGGTTTTAGAATGATCAAAATTTTTCATTCCTTTTATCTCATGAAAAGACTCTCCTGAATGACATTGTGTACAATTTTGCCCAAATTGATTTTTATGAACATCAACATGACAATTAGTACAATTTTTATACTCGATTCCGGTAAACTCCTGAAATTTCAACCCATTTTTTGTATCTATTTTATGGCATTTAACACAATCAACTTCCTTATGTTTACCAGATAATTGATACTTAGCTTTAGAATGATTAAACTTTACAGCAGGTTTAAATGACTCTGCTCCGTGACAATTTGCACAATTGGAGGATAAAGTATTCTGATGATAGTCGGTATGACAATTAATACAGCTCGTATTTAATCCTAAATAAGTAAATTTTTTACTTTTAATTTTTTGATTCTTAATGTTTTTTTCTTTATGACAATCAGCACATTTCTTCTTTAAATGCGCACCTGTTAATATAAAACCTGCTAAATTATGATTAAATTTTTCACTATCAAATTTAACTATCTGAAAATTTTTGCCATGATGATCGCTATGGCATGTTGCACATTGTTTGCCCTTAACATCCGAAGAACTGTGATAACCTTTACCAAGACCTATTCTTTCTTTTAATTCTGTATGACAATCCAAACATTTATCATTTGAAACTTTATCACCAAGTATATGGCATTTTGTACAGTTTGAAATACCGTCTAAATTAGAATGCGAACTATATAATTCTCCAGGAGAAATCTGAGCAGTGGTTTGTCCTGCAATAAAAAATAAAACTAAAGAAAATAATATTATTATTTTAAAATTCATAATTCATTTTAATGCTTTAATAAGGCATCGCCAAATTTCTTGGTTATCTGAATACCTATTTTTTGTAAAAATTGAGTAGGAAGCTCACCCCCTGCAAAAATAAAAACCAAATCATTCAAGATCTTGTGCTCTTTGTTTTCATTCATATCCATGAGTAAAACATCGTCATTTTGAATTGACAATAAATTAGTATTAAACCTAACATCTATACTTTTATTTGAAATAGCTTCTTTAATTCTTTCACTATTCATAGGTTTTATACGGCTAAAATTCTCGCTTCGATACGATAGAATTACTTCATTTTGACCAGAAAGCGAAAGCGCTGCTTCAATAGCAGAATCTCCACCACCAACAATAATAATTTTCCTATTTTTAATTATTTCAGGTTCAAGCAATCTATATGCTACCTTTTCTAATGTTTCACCTGTAATATTTAATTTTCTTGGTGTTCCTCTGCGCCCTATTGCTAATAAAACTCTGTTGCAAGTATAGTTTTCATTATTAATAGTAGTTAATTTAAAATTTCCATTGTCTTCATTAATAGATTCAACTTTTGAATTTTCCTTTATTATAATCTCATTTTTTAATATCACTGTTTTCCATAAATTAAGTAGTTCAGATTTGCTTGTTTCATACAATTTTACTTTACCATATAAAGGCAAATCCATTGGGGCTGTCATAACAATTTTTGACCTTGGAAAAGTATATACAGTTCCTCCTAAAGTATCTTGCTCAAGAACAAGTGATTTTAAATTAAGTTTTTTGGCAGTTAATGATGCAGAAATTCCTGCCGGGCCTGCACCAATAATTATCAAATCATAATCGGCGTTATGCTTCTTATCTAGCGACTTTGCAATATTTTCAACTGCCTGTTTGCCTTGCTCAACAGAATTTTTTATTAACCCCATTCCCCCTAACTCCCCAGCAATAAAAACACCACTAACATTTGTTTCAAAATTCTGATTTACATGAGGTAAGTCAACACCTCTTTTTTCGGTTCCTATACATAATGTTATGGCCTCAGTAGGACATGCATGAAAACATGCACCATGACCAATACAACGTGAAGCATTAATTATTGTAGCCCTTCCATTTCTAATTCCCAAAATGTCCTTTTCAGGGCACGCTGCAATACAAGCACCTGTTTGAATGCAACTATTTACATCAACAACAGGATGTAATGAAACTGGTTCATATAAACCATCCTCCTTAGCTTTTTTGATTTTCTCATCAACTATCCTTGATTTCTTTCTTTGTCGTAACAAGTAATAAATAACAGCAATTATGCATAATAAAATAACAAAAGAATAAATAATAATATTTTCAATTAATGTTTCCATTTTAAAATATCCATTTATAACCAAACAACAAAGTTATTACAACATGAATAATCATAACAATTAACATAACAAAAGCAAAAGGTAAATGCGCAACATGCCAATACTTTAACAAATTTTGCATCGTATTTAATCGTTCGATTTTTCTATTCAGGGAGATTTCATTTTTAACAAGTTTCACAATTCTATTATAATCATCTTTAGGAATTCGATTTTTAGAAATTAATGACTTAACTTCAACCAATCTTCTTCTATCCTCAAAAGTCGATTTTAAATATCCAGAAACCACATTACCATAAAATTCACCTATTCTGTTATTTGTTAATTCAATAATTTTATTATAACTACTCTCATCAAGATTTGTAACATTATTTAATATTTCTTTTATATCAGTCTTAAGATTTTTAACTTCGCTTAAACTTAGCTCTCGTCCCTCAATTGATCTGGGAATTTGAATGTAAATAAAACGACCTAAAATTCCACTTAAAAATACAGCGACCATACTCCAGAAACTAATTGCCACTATACCACCAAATTTAAACGAAGTATGAAACAAAACTAGTATTGGACCAAGTGTACATAAAAAAATATGAAACTCAAGCCAGTGTTTTAATAACCCAAACCTTGAAAATATCCGGTATCGCTTTCGTAACATGTACGTTAAAACACCAATTAGCATGAATAAAGATCCGATAATTCCTAGTCCATGACCGATTGTACCACTAGGCTTTAAAATTCTGTATAAAGGATGAAAAAACCTTTCCTCTATACTAATATTATAAAACGAAATCCCGTAATAACTTAATAAAATGACAATTGCCAAAATAATAAATGACAATAAAAAAATGAATATAAAGTGTTTGTTTTTGGACATTATTTGAATAAAGTAATTTAGTACAAAATTAGTAATAATATGTTAATCCTATTCCAACAATGTTTTTATTAATACCTTAATTACAATTTAGAATAATAAAAACTGTCAAAATTAGTAATATAAATTTTTAGTTTATATAGAATTTATACCTCTTTAAACCAGGTATTTTTACCTGATTAAATTAAAAATATTAAAATATATCTCAACAAGTATAAAAATCATAATAAATTAGTTTCTATTTTTTATTGTATTTTTACATAACAAAAACTGCTTTATAATAATAATTGCATAATGACCGACAAATTTTCAACTATTCCAATCGACAAATTATATCAAATTATTGATAAAGAATATTTAGAAAGAAATGAAATCTTTGGTATTACAAAAGAACTTTTTTTCATTCCAACAAAAAACGATAATTTTAAAATATCGCGTTACGGACAAATATTAGAAACACCTATTGGCGTTGCAGCCGGACCTCATTCTCAATTGGCCCAAAACATAATTTCTGCATGGCTTTGTGGAGCAAGATATATAGAATTAAAAACTATTCAAACTCTTGATGAGATTAATGTTTCCAAACCCTGTATTGATATGCAGGACGAAGGATATAACTGTGAGTGGTCACAGGAACTTAAAATTCACGAAACATTTGAAGAATACTTAAAAGCCTGGATACTTATACATTTACTAAAACACAAATTAAATTTTGAAAAGAGTAAGGATATTGGCGTTATTTTTAACATGAGTGCAGGTTACAATATGGAGGGAATGTTAAAAGAGAATGTTCAATGGTTTTTTAACAAAATGGAAAATTGTAAAGAAGAAAAAGAAAAATATATTGAATTACTAAAACCATTTTATCCTGATATTGCTAATATTGAAATCCCTAACAAAGTTACAGATAACATTACTCTATCTACAATGCATGGCTGTCCACCAGAAGAAATAGAGAACATTGGACTTTATCTTATAAACGAGAAGAAACTAAACACTACAATAAAATTAAATCCAACCTTACTTGGCTCAAAAGTATTAAGAGAAATTCTAAACACAAAACTCTGCTTTAAAACTGAAGTCCCAGACATTGCATTCGAACACGATTTAAAATATGCAGATGCACTAAAACTAATAAACTCGTTACAAAAGGCTGCTGACAAAAACAACGTTCAATTCAATTTAAAACTCACAAATACTTTAGAAAGCATAAATAATAAAAACATTTTTTCTGCTGATGAAAAAATGATGTACATGAGTGGTCGTGCACTCCACCCAATTAGTATTAATCTAGCAAAGAAACTTCAAAATGAATTTAACGGTAAATTAGATATTTCTTTTTGTGCAGGAGCCGATTGCTTTAATGTTTCAGAAATTCTTAACTGTGGTCTTCAACCTGTAACAATTTGCTCAGACATTTTAAAACCAGGTGGCTATGGCAGACTCAAACAATATATAGATAAAATCAGAGAAAATAAAACAGTAACAAATAAACTTGAGTTCCGTAACAAATATGCAGACGATGTTATTTTAGAAAAAGCATATGTTCGTGATTCATTCCACACGCCTGACATTAAAACAAATAGAAAATTAAATTATTTTAACTGCATTCACCCACCTTGTGTTGATACATGTCCTACTAATCAAGATATTCCTGATTATTTATATCTAACTTCTATAGGTGAATTCGAGAAAGCATTCGAAGTAATACTAAAAAAGAATCCTTTTCCAGCTTCATTAGGAATGGTTTGCGACCATCTTTGTCAGTCGAAATGCACAAGAATAAATTATGACGACAACATACAAATAAGAGAAGTAAAACGTTTTATTGCAGACTATGGTAACAACGAGAATTTCTTAAAACCTGCAAAAGAAAACGAATTTAAAGTTTCAATAATTGGGGCTGGCCCATCAGGGCTTGCATGTGCTTACTTTTTAAGACTTGCAGGATTTAAAGTCAATGTATACGAAACTAAAAATGTGGCAGGAGGAATGGTTACCGATGCAATTCCAGCATTCCGCTTAAAAAAACAATCTATAGAAAAAGATATAGAAAGAATTAAAAACCTTGGTGTAAACATTCATTATTCAAATAAAATTGATTCTACATTTTTCGAGAAAATTCAAAAAGAAAGCGACTTTATTTATCTTGCTACCGGTGCACAAAAATTTAAAAAATTAGGCATTGAAGGAGAAAATGCAACTGGGGTTCTAGATGCGTTTGATTTTCTTTCATCTGTTAAAAACGGTAAAAACATTGAACTTGGAAACAATGTTATTGTAATTGGTGGAGGAAATACTGCTATGGATGTTGCACGAACAGCCAACAGACTCGTTCCTGCTAATGGAAAAGTCACTGTTGTATACAGAAGAACAATTCATGAAATGCCTGCCGATGCAGAAGAAATTGCAGCATTAATTGATGAAGGTATAGAAATAATTGAACTTTCAGCACCGGAAAAAATACTTTCGGAAAATGAAAAATTAATCGCTTTAGTATGCTCAAAAATGAAACTCGGAGAACCTGATTCCTCCGGCAGAGCAAAGCCAATAAAAATAGAAAATTCAGAATTTACAATAAATGCAGATGCTATAATTCCAGCATTAGGACAAGATGTAGATATTGATTTTATAAAACCTGAATTGCTAAAATCTTCTCCATCACGTCATGCTGAACTTGATTCAGCATCTCCTTTTAATCAAAACACCCAGATTCCGAAACAAATTCGGAATGACGAATATTATGAAACACAAATTAAAAATGTTTTCATAGGTGGCGATGCAATGCGAGGTGCAGCAACAATAGTAAAAGCTGTTGGTGATGGTAGAAAGGTAGCTTCAGAAATATTAAACCGTACTGGAATAAAGTATAATTTTGAACCAGAAAAAGTAGACCGTGGTTTAAAATACAAAGATTATATTGTAAAAAAATCTACCCGCGAAAAATCAGAACAAATTACAGAATCTTCAATCGAAAACAGAAAGAATTTCGACATTGTAATTTCTCCACTAACAAAAGAACAAGCAATTGCAGAAGCCAAACGTTGCTTGCTTTGCGATGATATTTGTAATATCTGTGTAACAGTGTGCCCAAATCGTGCAAACTACAGTTATTTTATTGAGCCTAAAAAAATAGAGATTCCTAAAGCTATAAAAAACTGTGGTAATATAATTATAGAAAAGACGGGAGAATTAACCCTTTCACAACAAATACAAGTATTAAATATTGGCGATTTTTGCAACGAATGTGGAAATTGTACAACATTTTGCCCTACAAAAGGAAAACCATTTAAAGACAAACCTAAATTTTATCTTACAGAAAAAAGTTTTAATGAAGTTGAAAATGGTTTCACAATTAACAAATCACAATATAAAACAGTTTTATTGCATAAAACATATAATGAAAAATGCAGTTTA
This sequence comes from uncultured Bacteroidota bacterium, assembly GCA_903837285.1. Classification (GTDB taxonomy): domain Bacteria; phylum Bacteroidota; class Bacteroidia; order Bacteroidales; family GWA2-32-17; genus GWA2-32-17. The sequence continues at coordinate 87,363 of CAILUD010000203.1, forward strand.
TTCTTAATTGATGATGAATTTGTTTATGAGTCAAAGCATGTAAAAGCAACATTTAATAAAGCCGATTTCACCATTAAAAATGTTGAATTCTTAAATAACAATATTGAAGAATTCGAATTTGCTGATGCTGCAAACATGTTTGCTTTATTTGATGCTGCAAAAAATTTATATTAAAATAATTATCAAATTATATTAATCAAAGGTATTTTATTACTTACTTTTGTATTCTTAATTCGATTATTAAAATTTTTTATATATGATAAAGATTGAAAACAAGATCGTTAACCACGATGTAAGAAAGAAAGCAATTGAGCGTTTACGCGAAAAAGGTATTGTACTTCCTACTTTTGCTCAAATGAGGGATCCTCAGTTAATTCCTGAAAAAGTTAAAGACAAATTAAAAAATATTGGGTTATGGGAACTTAATCCACTTAATCTTTTCCGTATTAACTGGCACAACGAACCTAAAGAAACAGGTGGATTATACGGTGGTGTAAATTATATTGAGATTCCAAAAGAAATAACTGGAATTGATACCCGAATTATACTAATAGTGGGAAAATGGTTCCCAACGGGTGCGCATAAAGTAGGTGCAGCATATGGTTGCTTGGCTCCAAGAATTATTTCAGGACAATTTGATCCTACATACAACAAAGCAGTCTGGCCATCTACAGGAAATTACTGTCGTGGCGGTGCATTCGATTCATACTTAATGGGTTGCACAGCAGTCGCAATTTTACCTGAAGAAATGAGTAAAGAGCGTTTTGCTTGGCTAAAAGATATCGGAGCAGAAGTAATTGCTACTCACGGTTGCGAATCAAACGTTAAAGAAATTTATGATGCATGCTGGGATATTAGAAAAAACAGAAAAGATTGTATTATTTTTAATCAATTCGATGAATTCGGAAACCCTTGCTGGCATTATAATGTAACAGGCTATGCTTTAGAAGAAGTTTACAATAAAATCAAAACTCCTAAATCAAAATTTGCCGGATATATTTCAGCAACTGGTTCTGCAGGTACAATTGCTGCTGGTGATTTCTTAAGAACAAAACATCCTCATATTAAAGTTGCTGCTTCTGAAGCATTGCAGTGCCCTACTCTTTTAATGAACGGTTTTGGTGGACACAGAATTGAAGGTATTGGCGACAAACACGTACCATGGGTACACAATGTTAAGAACACTGACGCAGTTGTTGCAATTGATGATGAAGATTGCATGAGAATTTTCAGACTTTTCAATGAAAAAGAAGGAAAACAATATTTAAAATCAATCGGAATTAGTCAGGAAAATATCGATTCACTTGAATTATTAGGAATTTCTGGCATTTCAAATATGTTATCTGCAATTAAAACTGCAAAACATTTTGAAATGACTTCTGATGACGTCATTATGACTATTGCAACAGATTCAGCAGTTATGTATCAATCACGCCTTGAAGAATTGGCAGCCGAAAAAGGTGCTTATTCAAACATTCAGGCAGTGAAAGATTATGAAAAATGTATTTTAGGAACAAAGGCTGATTATATTAAAGAATTAACATATAACGACCGTAAAATGATTCATAATCTAAAATATTTTACATGGGTTGAACAACAGGCAAAAGATGTTGAAGATCTAAATCAGTTATGGTACGACAGAGAAATATGGGATCAAATATTCCATCAGGATGTTAAACTTGATGAAATGATTAATGAATTTAACGAAGAAACCGGAGTACTTAAGAATTTATAATTTGGCTATCTTATAATCATATAGCTATGAACAATAAATTCCATTTCTCTTGTGTTGATTGTGGTAAAATCATAAATTCAACTAAGGTTGAATATTTATGTAATGACTGCGAAAGCAATAATAATGTAACACAGCCACCACAAGGAGTTTTAAAAACAGAATATAATTTCTCCGAAATTAAAGCAAGGTTATCAAGCGACATATTTAACAAATTAGAAAATACTGGTTTTATTGATTTGTTACCAATTAAATCTATAGGCAGTCTTCCGTATTTAAAAGTTGGAAATACACCATTGTATAAGGTTTCATCACTTAACAATAAAGATTTAGGATTTGATTTATTTTTAAAAGACGATTCTCAAAATCCTACTTTTTCTTTTAAAGACCGGGCTTCTGCAATAGTATCAGCATACGCAAAAGAAAACAATATCGACACAATTGTTGCTGCATCAACTGGTAATGCTGGTTCTTCTTTAGCTGGAATTTGTGCCTCACAAAAACAAAGAGCAATAATTTTTGTTCCTGCTACTGCACCAAAAGCAAAACTTACTCAAATAATGATGTATGGCGCTCAAATTGTTCCCGTAAATGGCACATACGATACTGCATTTGATTTAAGTATTGAAATTACAAAAAAATACGGTTGGTATAATCGTAATACAGCCTTCAATCCTTTAACTATAGAAGGTAAGAAAACTGTTTCATATGAATTATATTCTCAACTTGATCAAACTTTGCCTGATAGAATATTTGTCCCTGTTGGTGATGGAGTAATAATTTCAGGAGTATACAAGGGATTTGAGGATTTATTAAAACTTGGAATAATAAAAAAGATACCTACTATTGTCGCAGTTCAAGCATTTGGCAGTAGCAATATTGTGAATAACATTCATAATAAACAATTTGTTTCAACACCGAGTAAAACTATAGCAGATTCAATTTCAGTAGATATTCCAAGAAATTACCTAATGGCAAAGAAATATTTACTTGACTTTGAAGGTGAAACTATTCTTGTTAATGATGATGAAATAATTGCAGCCTCAAAAGCATTAAGCAGCAATACAGGAATTTTCACTGAACCAGCTGCAGCTACAGCATTTGCAGGAGTTCTTAGTTATTACAATAATAATAAACTAAAGAAAGAGAGTAAAAATGTAGTGATGCTTACAGGAAGTGGGCTAAAAGATTTAAATGCAGTTCAATCAATAATAAGTATTCCTAGCCCGGTAAACCCGACTATTTCTGATATCGAAAGATTTCTAAATTTATAATACATAATGTTAATATTATGATTAATTTCATTCTTAACAAAGAGAATATTAATTACAACGGAAATCCTGAATTAACGTTGTTAAAGTATTTGCGAAATGAATTAGAAATTACTTCTGTAAAGGACGGTTGCTCTGGCCAGGCTGCATGTGGTGCATGTATGGTTGAAATTAATGGAGAAGCAAAACTATCATGCATTACTCCAATGAGTAAACTTCAGGGCACCGAAGTTACAACAATGGAAGGAGTTCCAGAGAAAATAAAACAAGTTTTAGGAAAAGCTTTTGTCGAGAAAGGTGCGGTTCAATGCGGCTTCTGCACACCAGGATTTTTGATGAGAACAAAAGTTCTTCTTCAGAAAAATCCAACTCCTACAAAAGAAGAAATAAAACAAGCACTAACTTTAAATCTTTGTCGTTGTACTGGATATGCTAAAATTATTGAAGCAATTGAAGAAGCTTCCAAATCAATAATAGAGAACAAAGAAATTGAATATTCAGATTTATCAGGAAAAGTAGGAACTTCCTATCCAAAATATCAGGCATACGAAACAGCAATTGGCAAAAGAGCTTTTGTTAACGATTTGCATTTTGAAGGAATGCTGCATGGTGCTTTAAAATTCAGCGATTATCCTCGGGCAAAAGTATTAAAAATAGATATTACTGAAGCATCAAAAATTAAAGGTGTAATAAAAATATTTACCTCAAATGATATTCCCGGAGATAAATTTATCGGACTTATATATCAAGACTGGCCTTTAATGATTGGTGAAGGAGAAATCACAAGATATATTGGCGATGTAATAGCAGGTGTTGTTGCAGAAACTGAAGAAATAGCAAGGGAAGCTACAAAAAAAATAAATGTTAGTTACGAAATTCTTGAACCAGTTACAGATCCGTTTGAAGCATTAAAAGAAAACTCTCCACAAGTTCAACCGAATCATGTAAACTTATTAGATAATTGCAAAGTATACCGAGGTGGAAATGCAGGTGAAGTGCTGAAAAAATCAGATTTTATTTCAAAGGGAACTTACAATACTCAGCGCATTGAGCACGCATTTTTAGAGACTGAAGGTGCAGTAGGATTACCAAAAGAAGATGGCATAACACTGTACACAAACGGTCAGGGAATTTATGTTGACAGAAAGCAAATTTCTAAAATACTTGCTCTTCCTGAAGAAAAAATAAATGTAATACTTGTTCCAACTGGTGGTGGCTTTGGTGGAAAAGAAGATATGACAGTTCAGGGACATACTGCATTATTTACATGGCTACTAAAAAAACCTGTTAAACTAATACTTTCAAGAGAAGAATCTTTCAGAATGCACCCAAAAAGACATCCGGTTTTTATGGATATTGAAATGGGTTGCGATAAAAACGGAATGCTAACAGCTGTTAAACTTATGGCAGTAGGCGATTCAGGATCTTATGCTTCTGTTGGAACAAAAGTCATGGAAAGAGTTGCTGGTCATGCAACTGGTGGCTACCATTTTCCTTGCGTAAATTTGGAAGCAAAAACTGTATATACTAACAATATTCCTAGTGGTGCTATGCGCGGCTTTGGAGCAAATCAGGTTTGTTTTGCACTTGAAGGCTGCATTGATGAACTATGCAAACAAGGAGGATTTGATCGCTGGAAATTCAGATATGATAATGCCTTAACTGAAGGCAGAATGACTGCTACAGGTCATATATTAAAATCAGGGGTTGGAATTAGAGCAACACTTGATGCACTTAAACCATATTACGAAAAAGCAAAATTTAAAGGCTTAGCTTGCGGAATAAAAAATTCGGGAGTTGGAAATGGAATGGAAGATTCCAGTGATGTTATAATTGAAATAATTTCAGAAAAACAAGTAAACATTCAGCATGGCTGGACTGAAATGGGGCAAGGCATTCACAATATGGCAATCCAGACTTTACATGAAGAAACTGGAATTAATCCAGAAATAATTGAAGTAATTGTTGATACAGCTGCTAATATAACAACAGGCATGACAACTTCATCTCGTGCAACTGCTTTACTTGGAAATGCAGTTATCGATGCTTCCAAACAAATCATAGAAGATTTAAAAACAAATAAACTGTCTGATTTAAAAGGCAAAAAATATAAAGGCAATTACACATGCAACTGGACTACAAAACCAGGAGCTGACGTAAAAGAAATTATAACACATTACTCTTATGGTTATGCATCACAGCTTGTAGTATTAAACGACAAAGGAGAAATAGATACAGTATACGCAGCACATGATGCCGGTAAAATAATGAATCCAATAATGTTTGAAGGTCAGATTGAAGGTGCTGTTCATATGGGTGTTGGATATGCTTTAACCGAAGACTTACCAATGAAAGACGGATTCCTTGTTTCAACAAAAATGAGAGATTTAGGAATTTTATCTGCTAAAGAAACACCCAACATAAAAGTTATTGGTGTTGAAGTTAAAGATTCAGTTGGTCCATATGGTGCAAAAGGATTAGGTGAAATCGGATTAGTTCCTACAGCAGCAGCTGTAGCCAATGCACTTTGTGATTTTGATGGTGTTAGAAGATATTCTTTACCAATGAAAAGAAAAAAGAAATGTTAAATACCACAACACCCTGTGATCCTGAGGCACTCGAAGGATTGACACATAACCCACAGCTCATACTTCAAGATCCGCGAATTGACTTAAGTTATTTTTCATTTAATAAGTTACTATTATGGCAATATATTTAAAAAACGCAACATTTATTGATTGGCAAACTTTAGAATTTAAAACCTCTAATATAAAAGTTAATTCAGGAATTAATAATGGTTTTGAATTCATTAATGAAATACCTATTAATTCAAACGAAGAAATAATTGATTGCACAGGCAAATATGTCACAAAATCTTTTGTATGCGGACATCACCATATTTATTCAGCTCTTGCAAGAGGAATGGGCGCACCAAAAAAGAATCCCGAAAACTTTTATGAAATTCTGCAATATGTTTGGTGGACACTAGATAAATGTCTGGACAAAGATATGATTGAAGCTAGTGCATTAACAACAGCTATTGCATGTGCAAAAAGCGGAACTACATTCGTAATAGACCACCACGCCTCACCTTTTGCAGTTGAAGGTTCTTTAGAAATAATTGCAAAAGCATTTGAAAAAGTTGGACTTTCTCATCTATTATGTTACGAAATCTCAGATAGAGATGGAATTGAAATTGCTAACAAAGGACTACAAGAAACAGAAAATTATTTAAAAAATAAGCAGGGATTAGTAGGTCTACATGCATCTTTCACTGTTTCTGAAGAAACACTAAACAAGGCTATTTCACTTGCCAATAATTATAATTCAGGCATACACATACACGTTGCTGAAGACAAATACGATCAGGAACATTGTGTTAAAAATTATAACCAAAGAGTTATTGAACGATTAAATAATTATGGAGGATTAAGTTCTTCAAAAACAATTCTTGGCCACTGTCTTCATTTAAGCGAAAATGAAAAAACTATTATTAAAAATTCAAATGCATGGGTTGTTCAAAATAGTGAAAGCAATCTAAACAACAATGTTGGTTATTTTAATTCAAGAGGTTTAGGAAATAACATAATGCTTGGAACAGATGGAATGCACAGCGATATGCTAAGATCTGCAAAATCTGCATTCTATGTAGGACAAGGTTTTGACAGTATAGATTATTCAGGAATTTATAACCGTTTTAGAAATGCACATAAATATTTAAGTACAAATAATTTTTCTGGAGATGGCGACAATAATCTTATTATTTTAGATTACGACTCCCCTACTGAATTTAATCAAAGTAATTTCTTAGGCCATTTTCTTTTTGGCATTGATTCAAAACATGTGCATAATGTTATAGCTAATGGGAAATTAATAGTAAAAGACAAAATTATTCAGACAGTTAATGAAAATGATATTTTAAGTTCGTCAAAAGAATTATCAAAATTACTTTGGAAAAAAATGAGCAAATAATTTTTATTCTTTACACAACTACAAATAATGAATAAGATAGAAAACATCATTAAAGCGTTAGATTTAAAACCGCATCCAGAGGGTGGTTATTATAAAGAAACTTACAGATGTGTAGGCGAAATAAAAAAAGAAAATCTAAGTGCAGATTTTAATGGAAATAGAAATTATTCAACCTGTATTTATTTTTTGCTAACATCAGATACATTTTCGGCATTTCATAGAATTAGACAAGATGAAATATGGCATTTTTATGATGGTTCACCAATTAATCTGCACACAATAAATACTGAAGGAATATACTCCTTAATAGTAATTGGAAACGAAATCGAAAAAGGAAATATTCCTCAATATGTAGTACCAGCAGGAGTTTGGTTTGCAGCAAAAGTTATAAACGAAAATGATTACAGTCTTTTAGGATGTACCGTTTCGCCTGGATTTAACTTTAATGACTTTGAACTTCCTAACAGAATTGATTTAATTAACAATTTTCCACAACACTCCAAAATAATCACAGAATTAACATGGAAATAACAGTTTTACAAATTATTGGATATATAGCTTCAGTTATCATTGCTGCATCAATGACAATGAATTCCATTATAAAATTCAGATGGATTAATCTTGTGGGTGCTTCAACTTTTTCTGTTTATGGTTTTGTTATGGGAGCGCTACCAGTTGGAATTTTAAACGGATTTATTGTTTGCGTTGATATTTATTATTTATATAATATTTATTCTAAAAAAGAAGTATTTGAAACACTTGAATTAAGACCTGAAAACAGATATCTTATAAGATTCTTAGAATTTCACAATGAAGAAATACAAAAGAATTTTCCAGGTTTTACATATAAGCCAGAGATGAATACCATAAGTTTCTTTACTTTAAGAAACATGTCGGTTGCAGGAGTTTTTCTTGCTCATCGTGAAGATGACAACGTACTTAAAGTTGGCCTAGACTATGTTATTCCTGAGTACAGAGATTTTAAAAACGGTAAATACATTTATAATCGAGTAAAGAATCGCTTTATTGGAGCAGGTTTTACCAAAGTTATTGCACCAGCATCAAGTAAAAAGTATGTGAAATATCTGAAAAAACTTAATTTCACAGAAAATAAAGATGGAATGTATGAGATAAAACTTAAATAAATAGCAACAATGCCATAATGAACGGAGTAGAAGAGTATTCTCGAATTTAGATTCTTCGTTTCACTCAGAATGACAAAACCAGAATATATGAGCATACTAATAAAAAACGGAACAGTTGTAACTTCAAGTAAAACAGAAGTAACAGACATATTAATCACCGATAATAATATTGAAGCAATTGGATATAATCTTAATATAACAGAAGACACAACAATAATTGACGCTACAGATAAATATATTTTTCCAGGTGGAGTTGATGCTCATGTTCACCTAGACTTACCAACTCCTTCGGGCCCATCCTCTGACAATTTTAAAACAGGCAGTATTGCTGCAATTTATGGCGGAACTACTTCAATAATTGATTTCGTAACACCTTCCAAAAACGAGTCATTAATATCTGCTTTTAACAACAGATTAAAAGACGCTAAAAACTCCCTAATAGATTATGGTTTTCACATGGGAATAACATCGTGGAATAAAGAGACAGCAAGAGAAATGGAAGCCTGTGTATTAGACTATGGAATAACATCCTTTAAAACATACATGGCCTACAAAGGGACTATTGGCATAGAAAATGAAGAATTACGCAACATAATGCAAGTAGCTGCTGCACTTGAATTAATAATTACTGTTCATTGTGAACTAGGAGACGAAATAATAAAGTTGCAAAAAAAATATATAGATGAAGGTAAAACAACACCAAAATACCACGCTCTATCAAGGCCAGCAAATATTGAAGCCGAATCGATAAAACAAGTTATACAAATAGCAAAAGAAACAGGATGCACTGTATACATAGTCCACACATCGGCAAAAGAATCAGTAGAAATAATTGAGCAAGCACAACTCAGCGGACAGAAAGTATTTTCTGAAACATGTCCCCAATACTTATTTCTCGACGACACAGTATATGATAAAAAGCTACCCGAATCATTAAAATATGTAATAAGCCCACCCATAAGATCAAATCAGGACCAGACAAAGTTGTGGGAAGCAATAAATAATAACACAATACAGTTTATAGCTACCGATCATTGTCCGTTTAACACAAAAGGACAAAAAGATAAAGGGGAAAATGATTTCACAAAAATTCCAAATGGAGCAGGGGGAATAGAACATAGAATTGAATTAATGTACACTTACGGAGTTTTAGACAATAAAATAACAATTAATAAATTAGTAGAAATAACATCAACAAATCCTGCAAAGATATTTGGAATATACCCTCAAAAAGGTGAAATTACTGTTGGTTCAGATGCTGACATTGTTATCTGGAATCCTAAGACAGAAAACATAATATCTGCAAAAACACACCATCAAAACTGCGATTCAAACATTTATGAAGGATTTAAAATCAAAGGAAAAGCAGAAACAGTAATAGTAAACGGAGAAATAATATTAGAAAAAGGCAAACTAAAAAACAAAATAAAAAAGGGCAAATATTTGAGAAGAAACTAAACCTTTTTTAAATAGGTAGTGTCTCATTAAGTGTGTAAACCAAAAAAGTTATTCTGAAAATTTTTGACCTTCCTCCAAAAGGTCAGAAAAATTTTAGGAAATAACTTTTTTATTAACTTTATTACACACAAAAATGAA